>SFJB01000008.1 GCA_004555145.1 Bacteroidales bacterium
AGACAATTTGTATTACAATTCTTTGACAAAAATAACTAAATTTGCGAAAATATCATCGGAGATGGGAAAATTCAGGGACTTCTGGGACAAGAGCAAAGACGGTAGCAGGCACGGGCAGCGTTCGTTCCTGCGTTTTGCCATTGTGCTTACCCTGTTATTCATCCTGTTCCTGCTGATAAAGCACGACAACCTCTTCGTCTGGGTCAAGTCGGCCTTCACCCTGAGACGCCAGGAAAGACAAATAGAGCAGTTGCGCCGGGAGAACGACGAACTCCGGAAGACTGCCTCTGAACTCTTGTACGACAGGGACAGCCTGGAAACCTTCGCGAGGGAGGAATACTTCTTCTGTGAGCCTGGAGAGGACGTCTATATCATCCCATAATATTTTCCGTCTTATGAAACACGAGTGGAAATTATCCTCATTTGACCTGTTTACCCTGAGTATGACGATTAAAGGTGCGTGGGTGTATTCTGCCGCACCTGACGCTGACCTGATGCGCAGCTGTCTGCGCCGACTCCTGGCCTCGTATCCCCAGCTCGGAGGATTTTACTGTGAGGAGAAGAAAGCTGTCGTCTGGGATGATGCCGTCGCCGTTGAGCCGCTTTTTTCGGTTCAGGAGAATACCCGCTTCAGCGCTACTCAGCTCATAGCTGCGCCGGACAAGATCTGGAAACTCGTCCGCCCTTACGATATCAACGGTTTCAAGAAGGGAAAGGTCCTTCCATTCAGCGCAACTTTGCTTAAACTCAGGGATGGTGCGGTACTCTATGTGCAGTGTGCGCACGCGACCATGGATGGAAACAGCTTCTACGGTCTGATAAACCGCTGGGCTTCACTCTGCCGCGGGGAATCCGTAAGCCCTATGCTCGTGGACCAGTCCCTGCTGCCTGCCCCCGACGCTTTGAGCAGGGAACAGACTGTAAATGCGGTGCAGGAAAAGTCCTGGGTGCAGATGGACGGAAAGAAGATGCTCGGTATGCTGCTGAACCTCGTTCGCACCAATGCCGTAAAATATACCGTTGCCAAGGAAGTTGCCCAGGAGGAGATTTCTGCCTTCAAAAAGGCCTCGGGTGCGGGGACCAATGCCGTCCTGAGTGCCATTGCCGCAAAGAACTTGTTCGCCTCCCTCCCGGAAAGGACCTGCTTCAAGGCCATATTCGTGGCTGACTTGCGCGGGCACTTCCCAGGAATAGGCCCTGATTTCTTCGGCAATTTTTCCCAGGCCCTGCCTTTGGGCATTGACTTTGACCTTTCGGCAAGTGTGGAGGAACTTGCCTCCGCTATGGATTCCAAACTCAAGGCCGTCCTGAATTCGGACAAGCCGGAAGAGAATGTGAGGCTTTCATTTTGCGCCACCAACTACAATCTGCCGTATTTCTTCTTTGACGCATCCGATATGAACTGTCCGAAGCCGGGGACCATCTATATCAACAACCAGCTGAAGTTCCGCGCTTGCGAACTTGACTGGGGTAAGGGCCTTCCGCTCTATGCCTATCCTAATGAACTCACTGATATGGTCAAGCTCTGGCAGCCTGTCGCAGGCGGTCCCGTGCAGATCATCTACGGCGGCCTTGCGGCCAAACTCATGCGCAAGTCCTGATTACATAAGGAACTCCGACATATCTATTCCAAGAGCCTGCTTCTCGCGTATTTCAGTTGATGAGATGTCCACGATGGGGGCATCGATGATGCTTATGCGGTACATGCGGTGCAATTCCTCCAGGCTCACTGTGCCGGGGAGGGAATGGGTCAGGGATGCGTCCAGGGCCTCAGGCACAGGGAAGCGGCTGCATTCTTCTAGCAGCTTTGCCCTTATCATCTCCAGGTCATATCCCTTGCGTGGATAGACTATCACCCCGTATTCGCTCAGCAACCTCGGAGCATTGCGCCAGTGTTGTATGTTCTGGAGGTTGTCCGCACCCATCACCAGGGTGAACTCGTTCTCGGGCTCCCTTTTCTTGAGCGCGTCAAGGGTGCGTATGGTATAGTGGGGTGCTGGCATCTCCAGCTCGATATTGTCCACCCATACGTGGAGTGAGGGGTGGCGCAGCACCGCTTCGACGGCGGCGTGGTAGCGCTGCTCGGCATTCAGGGCCTTGGAAGGGTCTTTCATAGGGTTCTGAGGGGAAATCACCAGATACACCCAGTCGAACTTCTGCTCTCTGGTCAGGTATTCCATAATTGCCTTGTGCCCTATGTGGAGCGGGTCGAAGGACCCGGAATATACCGCTATGCGCATAATGAGAATCGGTATCAGTCAGTGTGCCTGGATCTCAGCGTGCAAGGAAGCTGTCCACCATTTCCTCGGCCTGCGCAAAGGTGTTCTCCAGCACGTCGTTCACCAATTCCCTGTCGAACTTCCCGCGCGCGAAATCGATTTCGGACTCTGCCTTGCCTATACGTTCCCTTATTGCTTCCTCGCTGTCGGTTCCGCGTCCGCGAAGCCTCTTCTCCAGCACTTCGAGGCTCGGCGGAAGTATGAGCACCGACAAGGCGGCGCTGCCGAAATACTTTTTAAGGTTCACTCCGCCCTTTACGTCCACGTCAAAGACAATCACATTCCCCTTGGCCCAGATTCTCTCCACTTCGCTTTTCAGAGTCCCGTAGAAGCGGTCCCGGTAAACCTCTTCGTGCTCCACGAAGGCATCCTGGGCAATGAGATCGCGGAAACGGTCTGCACTGATGAAGTAGTACTCCACCCCGTCCTTCTCGGAGCCCCTGGGAAGTCGGGAAGTCGCAGAAATGGAAAACTCGAATTCCGGATGCAGCTTGAGCAGGTGGGAGACCACCGTGCTTTTGCCCGCACCTGAGGGTGCTGAAAATATGATTACTTTACCTGACATTTTTTATGATTATTTCTGCAAAAATAGTTAAATTTGCCTGATTTTTAATAATTATCCGAATTATGAAGGTTTCTTTTAAAGAACTTGGCCTTGTGAACACCCGCGAGATGTTCGCCAAGGCAGTAAAGGGTGGCTATGCCATTCCTGCATTCAACTTCAACAATATGGAGCAGCTCCAGGCCATTATTCAGGCTGCTGCCGAGACCAAATCACCGGTTATTCTTCAGGTGTCCAAGGGTGCCCGCGCATACGCCAACCAGACCCTCCTCCGCTACATGGCCCAGGGTGCTGTAGAGTATGCCAAGGAGCTCGGCTGGAAGAAGCCTCAGATTGTGCTTCACCTCGACCACGGCGATAGCTACGAGACCTGCAAGAGCTGCGTTGACTTCGGTTTCTCTTCAGTGATGATCGACGGTTCCGCTCTTCCTTACGAGGAGAACGTCGCCCTCACCAGGAAGGTCGTGAAGTACGCCCACAAGTATGATGTTACCGTTGAGGCTGAGCTCGGAGTTCTTGCCGGCGTTGAGGATGAGGTTTCTCACGAGGCGTCTCATTACACCAAGCCTGAGGAAGTTATCGACTTCGTGAAGAAGACCGGTTGCGACTCCCTCGCCATTTCCATCGGTACCTCACACGGCGCTTACAAGTTCAAGCCTGAGCAGTGCACCCGCGACGAGAAGACCGGACGTCTCGTTCCACCTCCACTCGCATTCGATGTTCTCAAGGCTATCGAGAAGAAGCTCCCTGGATTCCCTATCGTTCTCCACGGATCATCTTCAGTTCCACAGGAATATGTCGATATGTGCAACAAGTACGGCGGCAATCTTCCTAACGCAGTAGGTATCCCTGAGGAGCAGCTCCGCAAGGCAGCCAAGAGCGCGGTATGCAAGATCAACATCGACTCTGACTCCCGTCTCGCAATGACCGCCGCCATCCGCAGGCATCTCGCAGAGAACCCGAGCCACTTCGACCCACGCCAGTACCTCAAGCCTGCACGTGAGGAGATGAAGAAGATGTACATCGAGAAGATCAAGAACGTTCTCGGTTCAAACGGCAAAGCAAGATAATTTTGAAGGATAGCAATTATCCATCACAACTGCTGAAAGACGCTGTGGAAGCCATCAGCTCCCTTCCGGGAGTTGGCTCCCGCAGCGCCTTGCGTTTGGCTTTGCACCTGCTTAAACAACCTAAGGAAAACATCCATCATTTTGCCCGTTCCATCGACCGTCTCGCTGACGAGGTGAAATACTGTCGCATCTGCTCGATGATTTCCGACTCCGAGGAGTGTGCGATCTGCTCCGATGCCCGCAGGGACCACAATACCGTCTGCGTGGTGGAAAGCGTACGCGACGTGATGAGCATAGAGGCGACAGGACAGTACAAGGGCGTGTATCATGTGCTCGGAGGCATCATCTCCCCGATCAACGGTATCGCGCCGTCGGACCTCAGCATACGCCAGCTTATGGAGAGGATGCGCGCGTACGGGGATTCACCGGTCGAGGTGATACTCGCGCTGAGCGGCGACGTGGAGGGTGAAACCACCTCCTTCTACATATACAGGCAACTCTCAGCTCTGGGCCTTAAAGAACTCAAGGTCACCACACTCGCCCGTGGACTGGGCTTCGGTGATGACCTCGAATATGCTGATTCTCTGACCCTCGGGCGCTCCATTCTCGCCCGACAGCCTTTCAAGGCTTAATCCTTGATGCAGTCGGTGTTCTCGCTGTTGTTCTCCGATTATCCTGAAATAACCATAGCCACTCCCATTCCGAGCAGCACCGCTCCTCCGATAATCTCTGCCCATTTCCCTATCCTCCTGCCGAGGGCGTTGCCGAAGCATATTCCGGCGATGACGCTGAGCAGGGTTACCAGGAATACGGCTGTGGCGAGAGGAAGCATTTCCGTTAAGCCGCTGCCATCCATGGATTTGGAGCCGCCCACGGCGAGAGCGTCTATGCTCGTGGCTATTCCGCCAAGAATGATGTTCTTCCATCCGTTGAGGTCGTGAGCCTCAGTCTTGCCGGAAAGTCCTTCGAAAAGCATGGAGCCGCCAACGTATACCAGAAGTATTCCGCCGATGACGTGTGCCCAGGTGTTGACTACACCGAAAAGCAGCTTGCCGGCAGCCCAGCCGATTACCAGGAGAGCAGTCTGGATGATGCCGAATGAAATCGCGACCCTGCCGATGAGCGCAGAGCCGGGTTTTGTCTTGAGCGTAGTGCTGGAACAGGTGCTGACAGCAAAGCAATCAGCGCAGAGACAGACGGCAGTGACAATGGATTCCAGAATATTCATACACTACTTTCGCAAGTTTATAATTTTGCTTCGCAAATATAATAATATTTCCTATATTTGCGAGTTCGGACTAACGGAAAGGAGCTGGGAAATGATCAAGTATTTTTACAGAAGCGGATCTGAGATCCTGTTGGGACAGTCAGAAAGCGATTTCACTGCCATCAATAAGGAAAGTCTTCTCTGGATAGACCTGTTGCAACCGACAGGAGACCAGAAGAGGGCGGTGGAGGCGTTCCTGGGCACCGAAATACAGAGCCGTGCTGAAGCGGCGGAAATCGAAAGCTCATCCCGTTTCTATGAGGAAGGCAATGCCATATTCGCGAATACCAACTTCCTTTCCCCGGCAGACGACGAGATGCTCGCGGACCCCGTTTCCTTCATCCTTGTGAACGGTATCCTTACCACCATCCGCGAGATTCCGCTCCGTTCCCTTGACACCCTCCAGCTCAAGATTCAGGCCCTTCCGGAACAGTTCCAGGACGGCTTTACCGTATTTGTAGCAATCATGGACAGGCGTGTTGACCTTGATGCCGACCTCGTGGAGCTCATAAGCAAGGACGTGAGCAAGTTCAGTCGCCGCATCAATCAGCAGGAAGACATCAATGAAGAGTTCCTCCTCGACATAAACCAGCTGCAGCAGAATGCCATAGACCTGCGTGAGAATATAGTCGACAAGCAGAGGCTGGTGTCCAACATTCTCAAGAGCAAGCTCTGCCCTAGGGATCCTGAGCTCCGCGACGACCTCTCCATCATCAATCAGGATATCGCTTCACTTATCAACCACATAAACTTCGCTTTCGAAAGGATGGAGTACATCCAGGACACCGTAGTGGGTATCATCAACCTCGATCAGAACAAGATAATGAAGATTTTCACCTTCGTTTCCCTGCTCCTGATGCCTGCCACTCTGGTGGCGAGTTTCTACGGAATGAACGTTACCCTGCCGCTTTCCGACAAGTGGTGGGCATGGCTGGCGATAGTTCTTCTGATGGTTCTCATCATCGTAGCCTGCTGGATTTTCTTCAAGAAGAAGAAAATGCTTTGATTATCAGATTTTTTTGCTAAATTTGCGCGCTCGTTTCGGCAAGTGCGCCGCAACGTCGTAACATAAAGTAAAACAACTAATTTGTATTAAAATCACAAATGGGTAAATTCGTTATCAAACAGGCAAAGGACGGACAGTTCTACTTCAGCCTTAAGGCCACCAACGGCCAGGTGATTCTCTCTTCCGAGATGTACACCACCCTCAAGGCTTGCGAGAACGGTATCGCATCCGTCAAGAAAAATGCTCCGGAGGAGGCTCGCTATGAGCTCAAGCAGTCCGAGAGCGGAAAATTCCACTTCAATCTCAAGGCCGCCAACCATCAGGTTATCGGTTCCAGCCAGATGTATCAGTCCGAGGAAAGCGCAAAGAACGGCATCGCTTCCGTTATGAACAACGCTCCTGAGGCTGAGGTAGTAAATGAAATCGAAGGCAAGGAGGACGACGAGCCACAGACTGTCGAGCCTGCTGCCGAGGCTGCTCCTGCAGTTGAGGAAACCCCTGCAGTAGAGGCTGCTCCGGCAGTGGAGGAGGCTCCTGCAGTAGAGGCTCCTAAGGCAGAAGCTCCAAAGGCTGCAAAGAAGAGCACTCTCAACGCATCCGTTGCTCCTGAGGATTTCGACTGGGACGCTTTCGAAGGCTCAGACGTTTACGGTGGCGTTGACAAGGCTGCCATCGAGGAAGCTTACGACAAGACTCTCTCCAAGATTGTCGAGAACGACGTTGTAGAGGGTGTCGTGACAGCAATGAACAAGCGCGAAGTTGTCGTTGCCATCGGCGGCAAGAGCGAGGGTGTCATCCCGGTATCCGAGTTCCGCTATGATTCAGAGCTCAAGGTCGGTGACAAGGTTGAGGTTTACGTGGAGTCCGCTGAGGACAGGAAAGGCCAGCTCGTGCTCTCTCACCGCAAGGCCCGCACTCTCAAGTCTTGGGACAGAGTCAACGAGGCTTTCGAGAAGGACGAGGTTGTAAAGGGCTTCGTAAAGACCCGCACCAAGGGCGGTATGATCGTGGACGTATTCGGTATCGAGGCTTTCCTCCCGGGTTCACAGATCGACATCAAGCCTATCCGCGACTACGACCAGTTTGTTAACCAGAACATAGATTGCAAGATTGTAAAGATCAATCAGGAGTTCCGCAATGTAGTTGTGTCCCACAAGGCTCTTCTCGAGGCAGAGCAGGAGCAGAAGAGGGCAGAGCTCATCGGCAAGCTTGAGAAGGGTCAGGTCCTCGAGGGCGTTGTCAAGAATATCACCAACTACGGCGTATTCGTTGACCTCGGCGGTGTTGACGGTCTCATCCACATCACCGACCTCTCCTGGGGCCGCATCAACCACCCTGAGGAAGTCGTTTCACTCGACGAGAAGATCAAGGTCGTTGTCCTCGACTTCAACGAGCAGCAGAAGCGCATCGCTCTCGGTCTCAAGCAGCTCACTCCACATCCTTGGGAGAACCTCAATCCTGACCTCAAGGTCGGCGACAAGGTTAAGGGCAAGGTTATCCTCATCGCTGACTACGGCGCATTCGTAGAGATCGAGCCGGGCGTAGAGGGACTTGTACACGTATCAGAGATGTCCTGGTCTCCAAGGCTCCACTCCGCACAGGAATTCCTGAAGGTAGGAGACGAGGTTGAGGCTCAGGTACTTTCCATCGACCGTGAGGCCCGCAAGATTTCCCTCGGACTCAAGCAGCTCTCCGAGAACCCTTGGGAGAATATCCGCGAGAAATATCCTGTAGGCAGCAAGCATAAGGCAAGCGTACGCAATATCACCAACTTCGGTGTGTTCGCAGAGCTTGAGGACGGTGTTGAGGGTCTTATCCACATCAGCGACCTCAGCTGGAACAAGATCAAGCATCCTTCAGAGCTCGTTGCTCCTGGTGATGTCATCGATGTACAGATCCTTGACTTCGATGAGGCAAACCACAAGCTCAGCCTCGGACTCAAGCAGCTCACTCCTAATCCTTGGGATGAGATTGAGGCCAAGTATCCTGTAGGCTCAGTTGTTGAGGGAACAATCACCTCATTCACAGACAAGGGTGCCAACATCTCCCTCGAAGGCAACGCTGAAGGCTTCGCTTTCACCCGCGAGCTCGTCAAGGAAGACGGCAAGCAGGCTGTAGCAGGCGAGACCCTCCAGTTCAAGGTGATCGAGCTCCGTCGCTCTACCCGCCGCATCCTCCTCTCTCACCTCCGCACCTACGCTGAGGTCAAGGAAAGGGCTGCAGCTGCAGAGGCAGAGAACACCAAGAAGGCCGTAAAGAGAGTAAATGCCAACGTTGAGAAGACCACTCTTGGCGACATTGACGCTCTTGCAGCTCTCAAGGAGAAACTCGAAAAAGGCGAGTAATGAACTTCACTCTCAAGATAATGGGCACAGCCTCGGCTATGCCCATTTCTGATAGAAATCCAAGCGCTCAGGTACTTTCGGTGCACGGGCGCTTGTTTCTTATCGATTGCGGTGAGGGCACTCAGCAGCAACTCAGGCGTGCCCACGTGTCTTTCCTGAAAATCGAAGCCATTTTTATCACCCATATCCACGGAGACCACCTCTTCGGCCTCTTCGGCCTGCTCAGCTCTATGGCAATGTACGGCCGTACAGGCGATCTCGACATTTATGGTCCCAAGGCCCTCGGCTCCGTTCTGAAGTTCTATGAATCCTTCTTCGGCGAAGGGATGAACTACAATATCGTCTTCCATCCTGTAGAATGTGATGCCCCACAGCTCATCCACGAGTCCAAAAATGTCAGGGTCAGCGCCTTCCCTCTCCGCCACAAAATCGAGTGCTATGGCTACCGTTTCGACGGAATTGCCTCCGAGCGTCATCCCGAGGTGCCTTCATACGCATATTGCTCTGATACGGCTGCTTTCCCGGAACTGCCCGTATGGGTGAAGGGTGTGAAACTCCTGTATCACGAAGCTACTTATACCAGGGATATGGCAGACAAGGCTGCGTTCCGTTGGCATTCCACTACCGAGGATGCCGCCTGCTGCGCAAAGGAAGCCGGTGTCGGGAAACTGCTTGTAGGCCACTATTCCTCAAGGATTGTGGATTTTGAAGCCTATCTGCAGGAGTGCAAGGAGATTTTTCCCGAATCTGTAGCCGTGCAGGATGGTGATGTCTTCGATTTTTAGTATATTAGCGTCGATGAAAAAGTTACTTTTGATATTGTGTGCGGCCCTGCTCTCCATAGGGGCGAGCAACAACCCCAGGATAGACTACATCAACAAGTACTCTTCCCTGGCAATAAAGGAAATGAAGCGCACCGGAGTTCCTGCAAGCATTACCCTTGCCCAGGGACTTCTGGAGTCGAATGCCGGTCAGTCCGCTCTTGCAAGGAAGGGAAACAACCACTTCGGCATCAAATGCCACAATGACTGGGACGGCAAGACTATGAAGGTGGACGACAATGCTCCGAAGGAATGCTTCAGGGTATATCCCAATGTGGAAGCCTCTTACCGCGACCATTCAGACTTCCTGCGCGGCCGCGACCGTTACAAGCCGCTCTTCGAATTGAAACAGGGTGACTACAAGGCATGGGCGCACGGACTCAAGAAGGCTGGTTATGCTACAGATCCTTCTTACGCCACAAAGCTCATAGAGCTCATAGAGGACTATGAGCTGGCACGTTTCGACAAAGGCGTGAAGGTGGAGGTGAAGCCGCCGCTGGAAATCGAGACCCCTAAAGTCGTGGCAGAGCCTCAATATCAGAAGCCTGAATATAACGAATCAATACGCTTCTCTACCGTCCGACCGACCTACTCCCAGAACGGAGTGAAGTTCATATATGCGGCAGCAGGGGACACTTTTGCTTCCATCGCCGCATCCAATAACCTGTTCCTCAAGGAGTTGCTGTCTTTCAACGATTTGGAGAAGGAACGCCCTCTCGTGGAAGGAGAAATGGTTTACATCGAAAAGAAGAAGGCCCAGGGACCGGTAAGCAAATATGTAGTTGAAGGAGAGTGTGAGAACCTCTACCAAATTGCCCAGCGTTTCGGAATACGCCTTGCTGCCCTGCAAAAGCTCAACATCCTCCTCTATGGCAAGACGCTTGAGGAAGGAGATACGATAAAACTCCGCAAGTAATATGAAATCCGGGTCCAGAGCTGTTTTCATTCTGCTTGCCCTTCTGACTTTGGCGGTGACTATCTTCGGCGGAACCGTCCTGCTGAGGCGTTGGCAAGATTCCAGGCAGGCCAACATAAGCAGGGAGCTGGAGCTTTATGTATATCCTTCGATGGGGGCGGATGAGGTTTTGGCTGAACTGGTGGCAAGTTCTGCTGTCCGAAATCCCAGAAGTCTGGCCCGTTCTTTCAAGGACAAGCAGGTGGACGAATTCCTGCAGCCGGGACACTATCTTATACCTGCATCCAGTCCGAGCGTCTATGTGGCCAGGATGCTTAACAACGGCTGGCAGACTCCCGTCAGGCTGACCCTTTCGGGCAACCTCCGCATCAAGTCCAACATAGCGGCGAAGATTGCCTCCCAACTTCTTCTGGACTCAACTGAAGTTTACAGCGCCTTGAATGACGATGCCCTGCTCTCCGAGTACGGCACGAATTCCCGTGACGTGTTTTCCCTGCTCATTCCCGATACCTACGAAATCTACTGGACTGCGTCGATGAGGGATTTCCTCGCCGCTCAGAAATCGGCAAACGATGCCTTCTGGACTGAGGAACGCAAGTCAAAGGCTTCCAGGCTGGGTCTCAGCCGTCAGGAGGTCTCCATCCTTGCCTCCATAGTCAAGGGAGAAACCAACTATGAGCCCGAAATGCCTAAGATAGCCGGTGTCTATCTCAACCGACTCAAGGCGGGCTGGCCCCTCCAGGCAGATCCTACAGTGGCATTCTGCTTCGGATACAGCCTCACCAGAGTGCTCAACAAACATCTCGAGGTGGATTCCCCATACAATACCTACAGGCATCAGGGGCTGCCCCCAGGCCCCATCTGCGTCCCGACTAAGGCAGCGCTCGACGCTGTCCTGAACCCTGATTTCGGAGGGGAATGGGGAAAGGGGAACTTCTATTTTTGCGCCAATGCTGATTTCTCCGGCACCCACAGTTTCGCCCGCACCCTGGCCGAGCACAATCGCAATGCGGATGCGTTCAGGCGTGAGCTGAGCCGCCGCCAGAAACAGAAATGATCAGAACTGGAAATAGATGAAGGCCTGGAGGTCGGCAGTAATGAACTGGTATGCGAGCAGCACTGCCAGGACTACCAGCAGTCCCATCAGCGGCAGCGGCAGCAGGGCGAAGTGCACTCTGTACCACTGTTTCCATTTGGCAGGAAGCCAGTGGATCACAAGGCCAAGAATCACAAGCGCGAAGACCTTCCAGTAACTTGCGCATATATCGGGAATCATGCTAAGATCCCAGGAGGAGCCTATCTGATTCACCATATTGCGGGCGGTGCGCCAGGCGGTCTCGTTCGCTGTTGCAGGGTCCAGGTTGCTGCCGCTGCGGAAAAAGAGCCGGGTGAAAGTTATGAAGGTGAAGGTTTGTGCCACGCCCCAGACATATCCCAACTTCTCACAACCCTTGCCTCCGCAAATTCTGTATATGCTGCGAACCAGGGTCCCGAGGAACACGGCAGCAGCCCAGGCGGCGAGCAGATTCCATACCGGGGCGGGGGAGAGACGGGTGAGCGCGAAGAGCAGCAGGCTCAGCAATGCCGTAAGCAGCAATCGCCAGTAATGTTTCATCCCCTTCCACAACTGATATGCGATGAGTCCCAGGCCATTGAGCCCTCCCCATATAATGAAGTTCCACGAAGCCCCGTGCCAGAGTCCACCGAGCAGCATGGTCACGAAGCGGTTGGTATTGGCAACTATGCTCTTGCGTGCAGCCGGTCTGAAATGGGCGAGCGCAAGCATGGCAATCGCCAGGCAGGCGAATGACGCCGGCACAAGCCAACCCCCGCTGAGCATGGCTGCGATCAGGGCAAAGAGCGCAATCCAGAACCAGGTGCCGAAGCTGGCATTTCTGTTGCCGCCCAGGGGGATGTAGAGATATGACCTGAGCCAGCGACTCAGAGACATATGCCAGCGCCTCCAGAAGTCCTGTGGATTGGAAGCCTTGTACGGGGAATTGAAGTTCTGAGGCAGGTAGAAACCCATCATCATCGCTACTCCTATGGCTATATCCGTATATCCGGAGAAGTCCGCATACACCTGAAGGGAGTAGCCGAAAAGGGCGGCAAGGTTCTCGAAACCTGTAAACAGCAGCGGATTGTCAAAGACCCTGTCTATGAAGTTTACTGCAATGTAGTCGCTGAGAATGATCTTTTTCAGGAGTCCGTTCACCACCCAGAACACCGCTGTTCCGAACTGTCGGCGGCTGAGGGAAAAGTTCCTGTAGAGCTGGGGTATGAATTCGCTTGCCCTCACTATTGGACCTGCCACGAGCTGGGGAAAGAAACTGACATAGAAGCCGAAATCCAGAATGTTGCCCACAGGCTTCACGTCTTTCCGGTACACATCCACTGCGTAGCTTATCACCTGGAAGATGTAGAAGGATATGCCTACCGGCAGAACTATGTTGTCCACGTGCAGCAGGTTCTTGCCGCTCAGCTCGTTGATTACATCGCTGAAGAAGTAGGCATATTTGAACCAGCACAGCAGGCCCAGGTCGATGCACAGGCTCATGCATAGCCAGAACTTTCGCTTCCAGCCCTCCTGCCCGGACATCCGCCTGGCAATCAGAAAGTCTGATACTGTGACGAATATAAGTATCAGCACCGACAGCCCGCTGGTCTTGAAATAGAAGAAGAGGCTCACGAAGAAGAGGAAGCTGTTCCTCAGCAGACGCCTGTCCCCGATCAGGGCAAAGACGGCATATACCAGGGCGAAGAACGCCCAGAAGTAAAACTGGGTGAACAGAAGCGGAGAATTTGGGTCGAATGAGAAAATTCTTTCCATCATCTGCTCTTCCTGAGTTTGTAGTGATCGTAGTAGAGGAGTAAGGCGTCGCTGAACATTTCTCCAACCTTCTCGGATCCCCTGCGGGTGAAGTGCACGTGATCGGAACCGGCCAGAGGAGGGGTGGCGTTCACCCAGTCCACCATTGAGTTCCAGCCGCCCATAGCACCGTAAAGATCCCAGTATGCAGCCCCGGCGGCATTGGTATTGGCGCGCAGGGAGTCGATATATTCCGGCAGTATGGGATAAGTCTGGCGCTTGCCCTTCACGAGCGTGGACATGTCCGAAGGCCCTATGAGCACTATCCTGGCCTCAGGTGCCATTTTCTGGAGGTAGGCAATCTGCTTACGCATAGCCTGGGCGTAGTTGGACACGGCCTTGGTGCTGGTGGTGTAAGGCACACTGTTACCGCCGTATTGCAGGATTATGAGACGTACATTTTCGTCCCGGTAGAAGCGCCGCAACTGCTCGGAGGAAATGGATGTGAACACCAGGCCTGCACAACCGCGCATCGCCACGTTGTCCAGATGCACACCCTCGCGTGAGTCCAGCAACACTCCGTAGATGTCGGCTTTCCCGGAAAGGACAAGGCTGGCCCTGAGACTGCTGTCCGGGAGCTCGAAGTCATAGCGGGACAGGGAAGGGTCTCCTGTCGCCACCAGGGTTTTTCCGGCGCAGCGCATTCGGAGCTCCCCGTCCACGTTCCCTACCAGCACGCTCAGGCGGTCGAAGGGCATAACGCCCTTGTCCTTGGAACGCATCTGCCTGAAATTCAATTGTATGGTGCTGTCGATTCGTATGAAATCCCCGTAGGGGCCGTATTTGCTGTTATCCGATTTGTTGCCGAAGACCGAAAACCTGTCGCCTTCGCCGGAGGCATCGCAACCCATTCCGAACGTGAAATATTTCATTGCCGGCATCATTCCCTGGCCGTAGCCTCCGAAACGCTCCTGAAGAGCTTCGCGTATTCTTGAACTGATGCGGTCCTCCTCGATCTGGGAGTCCCCGTAATGCACTATCCTCACCCCTTTTTCCGATGCCCCCTCAAGGGCCTTGAACAGGGGATCGAAATATTCCGGATTCCCGTCAGGAAGGTAGAAGCGTGCCGGGTCGGACTCGAAGAACTCCTCGAAACGGTCTTTCTCCGCTTCCTTGACGGCTGCCTTACGCTGCGCTATGAGTTCCTCGGGCGAAAGCCTTATGTCCTCAGTCTCCTCACCCGCAAGCATTTCGTGAAGCGATGGGAAGCGTATGTCCAAGCCTGCAATATGCCTCTCGCCATCGGGAAACAGGGCGCACAGGGCAGCCAATGCAGCGATTACAGAAAAGATGAACAAAACTATCTGTATCCTTCTCATACTTCCTTCCAAACTTTCAAGTATTCTTCCAGCGCCCACATCTCGTCCCTGAACTTCGCTGCCTGGCTGAAATCCAGTTCGGCAGCGGATTTCTTCATCCTGCGCCTGTCTTCATCTATCATTTTCTGCACCTGCTCGCGCGACATTGCCCTGATTACTGGGTCCTGCAGCACTGCGGCCAGGTCGGCGGTCACGAACCCGTCCACGAAGGCAGCACCTTCCTCGCGCCTTGAGGCGTGACCCAGGCCGACGGCTATGCTTCCCCGCCCGAGTTCCGATGGGTTCGGGACATAGAACGGGTCGTCGTAGGAGTTGGCTGCACTTACGCGCCCGCTCGTGGTGCCCACCGCCTTCTTGCCTCCCTTGGAGGTGAGCTCGCTCGCGAGTATGTTCTGCCTGACTTCCACCTGCTTCGGGGTGATATTGTGCAACTTGTTGTATTCCATTTGCTTGGACCGGCGTCGGTTGGTCTCGCGTATGGTCTCCTCCATAGACTTGGTGATGCTGTCAGCATACATGATCACCAGACCGTTGACGTTCCTTGCCGCCCTGCCCGCCATCTGGGTAAGCGCCCTGCCGGTGCGCAGGAAGCCTTCTTTGTCCGCGTCGAGTATTGCCACCAGCGACACCGAAGGTATGTCCAGCCCTTCACGCAGCAGGTTCACTCCGACCAGCACGTCGAAGAGCCCGCCTTTGAAGTCCTCGATAATCTCCACCCTCTCCGCTGTGTCGATATCTGAATGTATGTATCTTACCCTCACGCCTATGCGCCTGAGGTATTCGTCCAATTCCTCCGCCATGCGCTTGGTCAGCGTGGTAACCAGGATGCGTTCGTCCGCCTCCGCCCTCTTCCTGATTTCCTCCACCAGGTCATCGACCTGGTTTTTGGTAGGCCTCACTTCAATCGGCGGGTCCAGCAAGCCTGTCGGCCGTACTACCTGCTCCACCACCAGACCTTCGGACTTTTCCAGCTCGTAGTCTGCAGGGGTGGCGCTGACATACACCTTCTGCCCCGTAATCTGCTCGAATTCCTCGAACTTGAGGGGTCGGTTGTCGGCGGCGGCAGGCAGGCGGAAGCCGTAATCGATCAGCACGGACTTTCGCGAATGGTCGCCTCCGTACATAGCGTGCACCTGAGGCAGGGTGACGTGGCTCTCGTCTATGAAGGTTATAAAGTCCTTGGGAAAATAGTCTATCAGGCAGAACGGACGCTGACCTTCCTTGCGCCCGTCGAAGTAGCGCGAATAGTTCTCGATACCGGGACAGTAGCCCATCTCCTTTATCATCTCCAGGTCGTATTCTACCCTCTGTTTCAGGCGTTTGGCTTCGAGTCCCCTGTCCGCCTTCTCGAAGAACTCCATCTGCTTCACGAGGTCATCCTGAATCATTGATACGGCCTTCGCGCTGCGTTCCCTCGTGGTGACGAAGTTGTTCGCCGGGTAAATGCTGATTTCATCCAGGCTCTCAAGTTTTCCGCCCGTGAGCGGATCGATGAGGCTGATTTCATCCACTTCATCCCCGAAAAACTCAATCCTCACCGCCTCGTCCGCGCCGCTGAGATATACGTCCACTATGTCTCCCTTCACGCGGAAGCTTCCCCTCTTGAATTCTCCTTCGGTGCGGTTGTAAAGGGCATCCACGAGGCTGTACAGCAGGCCGGTAAGGCTTCGGGTCTCGCCTCTGCGCACCACTACGGTCTGCTCGTGGAAGTCCTCGGGATTGCCTATGCCGTAGAGGCAGGACACCGATGAAATTACGATTACGTCCCTTCTGCCTGAAAGCAGGGCGCTTGCCGTACTAAGCCTGAGTTTCTCGATCTGGTCGTTGATGCTCAGGTCCTTCTCTATATACGTGTCGCTGGACGGTATGTATGCCTCCGGCTGGTAATAATCGTAATAGGACACGAAGTACTCCACCGCGTTGTTGGGGAAGAAGGATTTGAACTCTCCGTAGAGCTGCGCGGCAAGGGTTTTGTTGTGGCTCAGTATCAAGGTAGGGCGCTGAAGCCTCTCGATGACATTCGCCATGGTGAAGGTCTTGCCCGAACCTGTCACTCCCAGAAGGGTGATGTCAGACACCCCTTCCGAAAGCGCCGAGCTCAGCTGCTCTATGGCTTCCGGCTGGTCGCCCGAGGGGCGGTAGTCTGACTGTAATCTGAATTTCATTCTTCGTGAGTAATGTTGAAGACAAAATTAGTAAAAAAATGTATATTTGCAGTACGGAGGACAATGCTATGGACAATCTGATTGAAAAAGCCCGCGCCGTAGCACTTGAGGCGCTGAAAGAGGAGACCCGTTATGACGGTCTGCCATTCATAGAACATCCCGACAACGTTGCAAGGATAGTGGAGGATGAAATAGGCCTTCCGGAGTCCTGTGTCGCCGCAGTATATCTCCACGAGGCCACGCGCACGCACAAGGACATCGACATCAGTTCTTTCCCTCAGGATGTCCGCACCATAGTTGACGGGCTCAATAAAATCTCCACAATCAAACCCAAGGACACCCGCCTGGAGGCTGAGAACTACAAAAAGCTCATAGTCCAGTACTCCACCGACCCTCGCGTGGTCGTGCTCAAGATTGCCGACCGCCTTGAGGTGATGCGCTGCCTGAACATATTCCCCAAGAGCTCTCGCGAGCAGAAGCTCCTTGAGACCATGATGCTCTATATGCCCCTGGCCCATCAGCTCGGACTCTACAACATCAATAACGAGCTGGGCAATATCTGCCTGCGCTACAGCGATCCTGAGCAGTACAGGGCCATCACCAACAAGCTCAAGGCAACCGAGAAGGACAGGGAACGCCTCACGGCGGAATTCATACGCCCCCTGGAGAAGAAGCTTTCCGATGCGGGCATAAAATACAAGCTCAAGATACGCACCAAGAGTGCCTACTCCATATACAAGAAAATGCAGGTACAGAAAGTGCCGTTCGAGAAGGTGTACGATGTCTTCGCGATACGTTTCATCATCGATTGCGACGATGATCCCGTGCTCGAGAAGGATCTTTGCTGGAAGGTTTATTCCTTCGTGACGGAGGAGTACGAACCGGACATAAAGCGCCTGCGCGACTGGCTTACCACCCCTCGTCCCAACGGCTATGAGTCCCTGCACATTACGGTCAAGAACAGGCAGGGCAATGCCCTGGAGGTGCAGATACGCACCAAACGTATGGATATGGAGGCGGAGAACGGCAACGCGGCGCACTGGGCATACAAAGGCATACGCCACGAAGCTTCCGTGGACCGCTGGCTCCAGTCCGTACGCGATTCCCTGGAGCACCCGCTCAGCAGCAGTCCCGAGGACATGCCCGCGCCGCCGTCCAAGGATATCTTCGTGTTCACTCCGTCCGGGGAGCTGCGCATACTCTCAGCCGGCGCGTCCGTGCTCGACTTTGCATTCAACATCCACACCAACATAGGCTGCCGCTGCACCGGAGGCAAGGTCAACGGCAAACCTGTGCAGATAAGGGAGAAACTCAAGACCGGAGATGTGGTGGAAATCCTCACTGGCAAGAACCAGCGTCCTACCAGGGACTGGCTGGCCTGGGTGAGCACTTCCAAAGCCAGGAGCAAAATCAAGCAGGAACTCGATGCTGAGGAGCGCAAGCTCGCGGCTCAGGGCAGGGAAGTGCTCGAGCGCAGGCTGCGCAACTGGAAGCTCGAACTCCCGGACGAGCTTATGGTGGAGTTCATGAAGAGCCGGAAGTACAGCTCCGTGATGCCTTTCATGGCCGCAATCGCCACGGAAGAAATAGATGTCAACGACATCAAGACTTTCATACAGCAGAAGGCTGCACAGCAGCAGAAACTGTTATCTGATAGCCCCGAGGAGAGTCAGGGTGAGACCAGGCAATATACCGGCAGCGCTTCGTCGGATGACATACTTGTCATCAACGCGAAGAACGTGAAAGGCTTGGACTACAAGCTGTCCAAGTGCTGCAATCCGGTGTTCGGAGACGACGTCTTCGGCTTTGTGACACGTACGGACGGCATCAAGATTCACAGGATGTCCTGCCCGAACGCGTCCCGACTGCTGGAGAAATACCCTTACCGCATCCAGAAAGTGGTATGGCAGGACAGCACCGCTGCGGGTGACTTCCTATGCACCCTGTCAGTCATTGCGGCCATGGAGCACCCAATACTTGCCAGGATAATGGATACGGTAGGCCAGTTCAAGGTTTCAATGCGTTCTTTCAACATGAAGGAGAACTACAAGAAGGGCGTTTATGAGGTGAGCATAAAGTTGCTCGTGCCTTCAAATACTGAACTTGACAAGGTGGTGTCCCAGATTGCCGCCATCAAGGGAGTAAGCAAAATACACAGACAGTAATGGAGAATAAGGAATTTCTGGACAATTTTGAAAAGACTCTGCAGATGGGCCTGATGAGGGTATGCAGCGGAGCTGGCCTGCTGGGCGACGAATTGCTGTCCTCCGAGGACATAGATTCCAAGTGGGAAGAATATATCAAGGACTATGTCGCCGATGCCGTGGACAACTTCAATGAGTACCCTGAAGCCGCTCTGGCCTGGGCGGGCTTCCTTGGAATGGGAGTCGCCCATAATTGGGACGACAACTGGACTTTCCACCGCCACGACAGCTACAGGTCCTACTATGGCAACAGGGGCTGGGACGATATGGACGAGCACATACTCCACGGAATCCTCGGCCTGGATCTGCAGGGCAAGGAGGCCAAGAAGATTTCAGACACCTTGCAGAACTGTGCCCTCGCCACCCTTGGCCTGATACGGCACGAAGGCATTGAAGCCCAGACAGCCACGGGTTTTTATGCGCTGAGCCGAAGCTACGGGGTCCTGTTCCGCGTAGGTGCGGCTATGGAACTTTTCCGTCTGGGATACAAGAATGTAAAACTCAACTGACACCCGGGATGTACTACGTAAGCAAAAGATTCGAACTTTCAGCGGCTCATTATGTCACCACTGAGCACAGGACCAAGTGTGAAGCCCTCCACGGCCACAATTGGATAGTCATAGTCCATTGCAAATCAGCTGAACTCAACGATGACGGGATGGTGACAGACTTCACATTCATCAAGCAGAACATAATGTCCGTGCTCGACCACAAGAACCTTAACGAACTGCTTCCTTTCAGCCCTACGGCCGAGAACCTTGCCAAATGGATATGCGACCGTACCCCGAACTGTTTCAAGGTCGAAATCTGGGAATCGGAGAACAACAAGGCAATCTACGAGAAAGATTAGCCCAGAAGCGCTCAGCCTTCCGGCAGCAAGCCTCGCATACGGCAGAATTCAACTATGAACTCCGCCGTTTTCTCTATGCCAAGAAGGGAAGAATCCAGGCAGAGGTCATAATTCGATGCGACTCCCCAGTTGCCGAAAGTGAAGAAGTTGTAGTATTCCTCCCTGCTCCTGTCCTTGGTCCTGATCAGTTTCAGCGCCTGGTCTTCGCTGATTCCCATACGCCCGCACACCCGGGCAAGCCTGGACTCGAGCGGGGCACACACGAATACGTCCACGCAGCAATCCCTGTCCCTGAGCACGTAATCCGATGCCCTGCCCACAAACACCGCGCTGCCGCTGTCGGCAATATGGCGTATGGTGTCGCTCTGGATGCGGAACAAGTCCTCGTCGGCAATCGCGCTGCCGCGTCTTCCCATTCCGAACAGGAACTTGCGCTCGTCGCTGCGCGTGAAGAGTTCCGGGCTGAATCCGCTGTCTTCAGCCGCTTTGGTAATAAGCTCGTTGTCGTACACAGGAATGTCCAACATCCTTCCCAACTCGGCTGCAACGCTTTTGCCGCCGCTGCCGAACTGTCTTCCGACATTGATGATGATCTTTTTTCCCATATTTTGTGAACCTATTTTATGCTGCTTCCCAGAACTGATGCATCTTCCCCATCCTTGAGTTTGTCGAACTTGCGGAAGAGTCTGACAATGAAGAATGCGCAGGCGACAGTGGAGACGGTGTCCGCGATAGGGAAACTGAGCCATACGCCGTGCTCCTGCATAAAGAGAGGCAGGGTATAGATGAGCGGAATCAGGAACAGGAGCTGGCGCGTAAGCGAAAGGAAGATGGAAATCTTCACCATACCCAGACACTGGAAGAGGTTGGAGGCAACGATGCCGAAGCCTACCATAAAGACGCAGGCATTCATCGTGCGCATACCCTTGGATGCCATCTCGATGAGGAGAGGGTCGTTCGTGAAGAATCCGACCACCACACGGGGTATGAGTTCGGACACCAGGAAGCACAACGTGGTCACGAGCAGCTCCCATTTCACTGTGAGCACGAATACCTCCTTCACCCTATGGTATTGGCGCGCGCCGTAGTTGTATCCCGCAATAGGCTGGAGTCCCTGGTTGAAACCCATGCAAACCATAAGGAAGAGCATTGTGATGCGGTTGATGATGCCGTACGCGCCTATTGCAAGGTCGCCGCCATACTTCCCGAGCTGCTGGTTGATGAGCATTGCAACCATACATGCGGCCGCATTCATCAGGAAAGGGCCGAGCCCGATCGCAAGCGACTGGCGGGCGATTCTCCAGTCAATCTGAAATACCGGCTTGGAGAAATGCAGCACGCGGCTCTTGTCGCAGAAGAAGTAAATCACGTAGGCAAGCGCCATCAGCTGGCATACCACCGTGGCAATGGCTGCACCCTTGATCCCGAGCTGGAAACCGAAAATCAGAATCGGGTCCAGGATGGCGTTGGAGATGACGGTGAACAGAGTAAGACCCATTGCGGTTTTCGGGTGACCGGAAGTGCGTATGAGGCCGTTGAAACCGAAATACAGGTGGGTGAACACATTACCGAAGAGGATGATGGTCATATAATCCTTAGCAAACGGGAGTGTGGCCTCGCTGGCCCCGAAGAATTGCAGTATGGGGGAGAGGAAGGACAGCGTCACCACGGAGAAGAGTATGCCAATTATCACGTTGAGCGTGAGAACGTTGGCGAGAACTTTGCGGGCGGCGTCATAGTTCTTCTGGCCCAGCAGTACCGATACCAGTGTCATTGCACCCACACCCACCAGGGTGCCGGTGGCGGAGGACAGGTTCATCAGGGGAAAGGACACCGCAAGGCCGCTGATCGCTGCCGAGCCCACTCCGGGTATGTGCCCTATGTACACGCTGTCCACGATATTGTATAAAGAAGCCGCAGTCTGGGCTATGATACCCGGGACTGCGTACATCTTCAACAATTTTCCTATTCTTTCTGTTCCGAGCTCTGTAGGAGCTGTAGTGGATTGTGCCATTTCCTGTCTCCTTCTCAGTCTTCGCCTTCAACAATCTCGATATCGAAACGCAGAGGTGCGTAAGGGGCTATGGCATTGCCTGTTCCAGAGGCGCCGTAGCCAAGGTTTGCTATGAATATTCCACTTCCTTTTTCGAGATTCTTCATCTGTGAAATGGTGTAGGAGAAACCGTCTATCATATTGCTTCCGGAGGAGGTGAAGGTGGTCTGGGTATAGTCCTCCACGTTCACGGAAACGGAAACCGGCTCGTAGGTTTTGCCGGAAGAGTATATGCCGTAGCGGACTGCCGTATCCTTGATGGTGGTATCGAATACCTTGCCGTTGAGGAGACGGCCCGTATAATTGATATACAAGGTCGTGTCACTTTCGAAGGCGGTGCTTTCCGGCGGCACGCTCTCGCTGATGTAGTAATATCCCAGCTTCACAGAATCTTTGGAGCTGATGCCGCAATGGGATTCCACATATCGGCTCAGGGAATCTATCTGCCACTTGTCTATGTCCCAGACGCCCTCGACGATTTCTATGTCATAAATGGTATTTGTGCCGGTGACGTTCTGGAGATACTCTTCCTCAGTGTCGTAGCGCTCGGCGCTCATAAGCCATCCAGGGACGATGAGTTTCACCCTTCCGCCCACACGCATGTTGCCTACCGTTTCGGCAATGCCGGCATAAAGGGATTCCATGGACCAGAACTGAGGGCCGTAGTAATAGCTTTCATTATACTTTCCAAGCTGCTTGGCGAGATCCTCCCTGTTCGTGGCGCTTATGCTGCCGTCCAGGGTGCCGTTCGAATAAAGGACTCTGACGAAGGCGCAGTTCTCATCTATCATCACACCTTTCCCGGGAGTACTCTCGAGGATATATGCTCCAAGGGGAGTAGGCTGAAGATCGGGATGGTTTACATGCATCCAAGCATCGAACAACATCTTTGCATCCTCGTTCGGAGAGCTGCTCACCTTTTTTGCGCAAGAGGAAAATACTGCTACCCCTGCCAGCAACAACAATATATACTTTTTCATATTCATACTTTTCAGCTCCTGCTGTCTTGCAGGAATCGTGCCGTTACTTCTTCAACATAACGCTCCGCATCAGCGGCGCAAAGTATTCCGTCGCCCTTGAAAAGCTTTCCGCCGGCTGCGCACTCGTGCCCTCCGCCGTTGAAACAGCTTGCCGCCAGCTTGTTGGCTGACCAGCCTTTCTTCGAGCGTATCGAAACCCTGAACAAGTCCCCTTCCTCCTTGAGGAACAGGCTCATCCCTATATTCTTGATGCCCAGAGGCAGGTTGACGAAGCCTTCAGTCTCCCCGTCCAGCAGGCCGAATCGTTTGCGCTCTTCCTCGCTGAACACGGCATAGGCGACGCCGTTGCCCGTCAGCTTCATCTTCTCCGACAGGAAATAGCCCTGGGCGCGAAGGCGGTTCTCCCTGTAGCAGTTGTACAGATTTGCGAGTATTTCATCCCTGTCAACTCCGGCCCCAAGAAGCAGCGATGCCATCTGCAGTGTGCTCGGGAAGACTGAATTCGCAAAGTTGTTGGAATCCGTAGTCATTCCTGTCATAAGGGCTGAAGCTGCCCGGCAAGGCAGATCCGAGGCGTCTTTTATGTCCGGCATCTCCATCAGCAGCCAGAACAGCAACTCGCAGGTGGAGGATATCTCCGTCTCGCTGAACACCAGGTCGAAGCTGCTTGTGTCAGGATTCAGGTGGTGGTCAATGAGAAGCTTCCTGCATTTGAGCCCCGAAAGCAGCGGCTCCATCTCACCGGTACGGTTGAATGCATTGAGATCCAGGCATATAAGCAAATCGCAGGAGTTCAGGATTTCTGAGACTGCGGCAGGCCTGTCAGCATAGACCGCAATCTCGTCTTCGCTGTAGAGGAAGGACAGGGACTTTGGCGGACGGTCTGGGACGATGACTTGGGCTCCGGAGTTCCTGGACTCTCTGAGATATCGCATAAGGGCCAGGGAACTGCCGAGGGCATCCCCGTCAGGATGGGAGTGTACGACTATGGCCGCTCCGGTGCTGCCGGAGAGCATTTCGTCTAGAATGGCCAGGCGGGAATGTTCAAAAGCCTTCATAAATACAATTTTCAGCTGCAAATTTAATAAGATTATTGCATATCAAAAATCATTTTCCTAACTTTGTACGACTTTGAATACAAATTCGAATATTAAAATAAACACAAGATAAAATGAAAAAATCAGTAAAGATTATCATTGAGATCGTGCTCCTCGCAGTGATCGCGTTCCTCGTTTACACGATTTACAGCAGCATCATGGAGCCGGTGAACTTCGACAAGCAGACCGCTTATCGCAAGAGCGTTGCAGTTCAGAGACTTAAGGACATCCGTACCCTTCAGACGGCCTACAAGTCAGTGAACGGCAGGTTCGTGTCCACCGTAGATTCCCTCAAGGCCTTCTACGAGACCGGAGAAATGTCAGTAGTTCTCCAGGTGGGTTCAAATGACGACTCCCTCGCAGTTCTCCACACCGCAAACGTCAAGAAGGCAAACCGCAAGATCACCAACGAGCAGCTCTATCAGATGTACCTCGCAGGTGACAAGAACCTCGTCTTCTCCATTGAAAACAAGATTCCTGTAAAGGATACCCTCTTCAATGACCGCGAGGATTTCTGCATCGATTCTCTTGCATTCATTCCATTCTCAAGCCGTGAGCCTGTGCAGATGGAGGCTACCGTGAAGATGGTTTCAGGTGTGCCTGTCCCTCTCTTCGAGGCAAGGATGCCATACAAGCTCCTCCTTAAGGGCCTTGACAACCAGCTCCGCATCAACCTTGACGACGAGTGCCGCAGCCAGAACAGGTACGAAGGTCTTCAGGTTGGTTCCATCAATGCGCCTAACAACAACGCCGGTAACTGGGAGTAGCAGTGTTTACGCTTGTACCTTCCGCTTTCTACGATCCGGCCTCGGAGCGCCAGACGCTCGCCGAGATAGCTGATATTGAGGAAGGTTGCAGGGTCGAGCACGTCGATATACCGCAATATGACGCTGTCCTCATCTTCACAAGAGATGGGGACAGTGATTTTTCTGTTCCGGAAATCGCCAATGTGCTTTCCAAGCTTCCGCAGTGTCCCGAATACAACAAGATACTCTGCAGCATCAAGGATAACGAACTGAGCCTTGCCATAGCCCAGGGCCGTAACCTGCTGCTCGCTAATTCCTGGAAAGTGCAGGATTTCACTACTGCCCTGTATTATATCTTCCTTGCTGTGAAGTCCCTGCAGATCAATCCTGAGATGTCCGGAATCTGCTTTCTGTCCAGTCTCGGAGAGGAAGATGAAATGTTGCTGTACCGCTACTTCAAATCAGTGGTGACATTATGAGAATAATAGGCGGAAAACTCAAGGGGCAGGGCATATTCCCGCCTTCGGGCTATGGGGCAAGACCTACCACCGACTTTGCCAAGGAAGGGCTTTTCAACGTTCTTGACAATGAATACGAGTTTGAGGACCTGAAAGTCCTCGATCTCTTCTCCGGTACCGGAGCAATATCCTATGAGTTTGCCTCAAGGGGTGCAGCCAGGGTTTACAGCATAGAGATGAATCGTGACCACGCCTCCTTCATCAGGCGCGAGGCCTCACGGCTCGGCCTGGGGAACATCAGCTGCGTGCACTCCAACGTCTTCGACTTTCTCCCTATATGCAAGGAAAAGTTCGACATAATCTTCGCCGATCCTCCTTATGCTCTCGAGGGTCTGGAAAATATTCCTGACAAAGTCCTAGAAAGGGACATACTCCACCCGGGATGCTACTTCATCCTTGAACACGGTGGGGAACATTCTTTCACTTCGCACCCGCACTTCGTAAAAGAGAAGTGCTACGGTAGGGTGCACTTCTCTTTCTTCAGCAAATAAGCCGTATTTCCGTCAGGCTCTTCTAAATGGAAAAATTGTGGTAATGAGGGCCGAAGCGTTCGAATGCTTCGCGGTCCAGCATTTCCCTGTCGTCAGGGTGGGCTATGCTGATCATGAGTTTTGCCCTCTCCTGGAGGCTTCTGCCGTAGAGGTCCACGGCGCCGTACTCGGTCACAATCCAGTGTGCGTCCGCCCTCGGGGTTACCACTCCTGCCCCCGGCTTGAGCATCGGTACGATCTTGGCGGCTCCCTTGTTGGTGCGGGATGCGAATGCGGTGATGCTCTTGCCTCCCTGAGACATGCTTGCTCCCTTTACGAACTCCAGCTGTCCGCCGGTGCCGCTGAAGATGCGTGTGCCTATGGAATCGGCGCTGATCTGGCCGGTAAGGTCAACTTCCGTAGCCGAGTTTATCGCTTTCATGTGAGGGTTTTGGGAAATCACCCAAGGATCATTGGTGTACTTGATATCCCTCATCAGCACGTCAGGATTATGGTCTATAAAGGAATAGACTTCGTTTGACCCGAGCAGGAAGGAAGCTACCACCTTGCCGTTGTCGATTTTCTTGTTCTTTCCGTTTATGACTCCGGACTTGATCAGGCGAAGCAGTCCGTCGGCGAACATTTCCGTGTGCAGACCGAGGTTCTTGTGGCCTCCGAGCTGGGCTGCGAGTGCGTTCGGGAGTGCTCCTATTCCCATCTGTATGCAGTCTCCGTCCTCCACCAGCGCTGCGCAGTTCTTGCCTATGAGCACTTCGGTAGGGGTGGGCTCTGCGAACTTGGCTGTGACAAGTGGAGTGTCGTCCTGCACCAGATAGTCGAACTTGTCCAGGCCCACCAGGTCTCCGTACGCATAAGGAACGTTGGGGTTCACAACACCTATCACCAGCTCTGCGCTCTCTATTGCCGCTACCGAGCAGTCCACTGAGGTGCCGAGGCTGACCATTCCGTTCTCATCCGGAAGGGACACGTTCACGAGGGCGGCGCCAAGCTTGATGAAACCGCAGCGGTAGAGCTTCTGGCTTTCTCCCAGATGCACCGGAAGGTAGTCGGCATAGCCGGAGTTGACGTTAGGCCTCACATTCGGTCCCACGAAGAAGCCCTGCTCGAAGAAGATGCCTTCATAGCGCGGCTCGCTGTATGGTGCCGGACCTTCTGTATGGAAGTGGTGGAAGTGCAGGTCGGTGACGTCGCCTGCATCAGCACGTCTGCACAAGGCCTTGATAAGACAGTGGGGAACGCTGGCCACGCTGCTCAGGTGGATATGGGAGTGCGAAGGGATGTGGCTGACCGCTTCGTCCGGGGATACATATTGTATCTTCTTCATAAAATTTTTATTTGTAGATTTGCAGACGCAAAAATAGTAAAATAATCGATGCACACAAAAGAAGAAAAGCTGCAGGCCTTCTCCAGACTGCTTGACGTTATGGACAGTCTGAGGGAAAAGTGCCCCTGGAACGCAGCGCAGACTATGGATACCATACGACCTATGACTGAAGAGGAAGTCTATGAGCTCAGCGATGCCATAATGAGAAAGGATATGCCGGATGTGGCCAAGGAAATCGGGGACCTGCTCTACCACCTTGTCTTCTATGCTCGCATAGCCCAGGAAAACGGGGACTTCGACATAGGAGACTCCCTCGCCAAAATTTGCGACAAGATGGTCTTCCGTCATCCTCACGTCTTTGGGGATTCTGCAGGCAAACAGCTCAGCGCCAAGGAGATAGCTGATACCTGGGAGCTCGTGAAGGCAAAGGAAAAGGATGGCAACAAGACCGTGATGTCGGGAATTCCGGATGCGATGCCTGCCCTGCTCAAGGCGCTTTCCATGCAGGAAAAGGCCCGTGGCTGCGGCTTCGACTGGGAACAGCCCTCTGAGGTATGGGCAAAGGTATATGAAGAACTCTCCGAGGCGAAGGAAGCTGCGCTGTCCTGCAGTGCCGGGGACATTGCCTCTGCATCCTCCAAGGCCTATGAGCATATGGAGGAGGAGTTCGGTGACCTTATGTTCGCTGTGATCAATGCCTCCCGTCTATATGGCGTGGACCCCGAAAAGGCACTTTCCCGCAGCTGCAGCAAGTTTCGCAGCCGCTTCGGGTACATAGAGGAGAATACGCTCAAAAAGGGGCTGAAATTCTCCGATCTCAGCCTGGAGCAGATGGATGCCCTTTGGAATGAAGCCAAAGCACTGGAGCGGCGCTAAGCTCTTTTTGTGATATCCGACAAAATGCTTAACTTTGCCGGGTTATACAGAAAATCGAAACACAGGATATGGCAGATACAAATCTTTTGGAAAAAGTTTTGTCCCTTCAGGACAAGTTTCAATCCCTTCAGGACCAGCTTTCGAGCCCGGAGGTAATGGCGGATATGAAGAAGTTCGTGCAGCTCAACAAAGATTACAAGGAGCTCGAACCAATCATTGCAGCCGGCAAGGAATATGAGCGTATGCTCAAGGACCTCGCGGCCGCAAAAGATATCCTGGTGAATGAGAAAGACGAAGAGCTCAGGGAGATGGCGCGTGAGGAAGTGAACGAGATTGAGCCTAAGCTTCCCGAAATGGAGCAGAATATCAAGCTCCTGCTCATCCCTGCCGATCCTGACGATTCCAAGAACGCCATAGTCGAAATCCGTGGCGGCACTGGCGGCGACGAGGCGGCCATTTTTGCTGGCGACCTCTTCAGGATGTATCAGCACTTTGCCGAGTCCCGCGGTTGGAAACTGGAAGTCACAGACCAGACTCCGGGCACGTCCGGCGGCTTCAAGCAGGTGGTATTCAAGCTCTCCGGAAGCGACGGCGTGTACGGTGTGATGAAATACGAGTCCGGCGTACACCGCGTGCAGCGTGTGCCTCAGACCGAGACTCAGGGCCGCATCCAGACTTCTGCCGCTTCAGTGGCGGTATTCCCTGAGGCCGGCGAGTTTGACGTGGACCTCAGCTGGGATGACATACGCCTCGACCTCTTCTGCTCTTCAGGACCTGGAGGTCAGGGTGTGAACACAACCTACTCCGCAGTGCGCCTCACCCACATCCCATCCGGACTCGTGGTCCAGTGCCAGGAGGAACGCTCCCAGCTCAAGAACAAGGACCGCGCGTTCGAGGAACTCCGTACGCGTTTGTACAACCTCGAGCACCAGAAGTACCTGGACGGCATTGCCGCAAAGCGCAAGACTATGGTGTCCACAGGTGACCGTTCTGCCAAGATCCGCACCTACAACTACCCTCAGGGCCGAGTTACCGACCACCGTATCAACTGGTCGATGTACAATCTCCCCGCCTTTATGGACGGGGACATTCAGGACTGCATAGATCAGCTTCAGATTGCTGAGAACGCCGAACGTCTGAAGGAGGCCGGAGAATAGGCCTCAGCAGAAAGCATTAAAGATATTACGCTTTGCGGAAAGCGATGCATGCATTGTGCCCGGCAAAGCCGAATGAGTCGCTCAGACCCAGGGTCAGATCGGCCTTCACGGCATTGTTCGGAGTGTAGTCCAGATCGCATTCCGGATCCACCTTGTCCAGATTGATGGTTGGAGGCACCATTGCTTCCTGCAGGGCGAGTATCGTGGCGATTGCTTCCGTGGCGCCCGTGGCTCCGAACATATGTCCGTGCATTGACTTGGTGCTGCTGATGTGGCACTTGTACGCGAAATCTCCCAGCGCCAGTTTGTATGCCCTGGTCTCGGCAATGTCGTTGAGCTGGGTGCCCGTACCGTGAGCATTGATGTACACCTCGTCGCTTTTGCTGTCGAATCCGGCCTGGTCCAGGGCGATTTTGATGCACTCGGCCTGGGTGCTGGCATCCGGACGCGGAGCTGTGGCGTGGTAGGCGTCGCAGGTGCTGCCGTATCCGACCATTTCCGCATATATCTTCGCTCCGCGCGCAAGGGCGTGCTCGTACTCCTCAAGTATGAGTATCGCAGCGCCGTCCGCCATTACGAAGCCGCTGCGGTTCGCGTTGAACGGGAGGGATGAATATTTCGGATCCTCAGCCCTGGTAAGCGCCCTGGCATTGGAGAACCCGGCAATTCCTATAGGAATCGTACAATGGTCGGTGCCGCCGGCGATTATGGCATCGGCATACCCGTGCCTGATGGCGCGGAAGGCCTCTCCGAGGCAGTGGGTTGAGGTGGCGCAGGCCGTGACTATGTCTATGCACGAGCCCTTGGCTCCGTATTTTATCGCTATCTGGCCTCCAGCGATGTCACTGATCATCGTAGGTACGAAGTTCGGGGATACCCACTTGCCGGACTTGTCCTCGTTGAATTTCTCCAATTCGCGCTGTATGGTCTGGAATCCTCCTATGCCTGAGCCGACGTAAGTCGCAAGCCGGAAAGGATCGATGTTTTCAGTTTGCCGCCTATCTTGACGGCAAGGTCGGCTGTAGGGAACTCGCTGATATAGTCGATTCCGCAGACACCGTCAAAAAGATTCCGCTTGAAAGTTGCAATATCATTGCCTATGCAGGACACAACGCCCAAGCCTGTAACTGCTACTCTTCTTTCCATAATTTCATCTTAGAGACTCCAAAGGTACGAATTTTTCCCTATATTTGTAAATTGTGACCGATATTAGATTATGATTTCGTTCCGCGAACCGACGCCCAAGTACTTGCTAAGCAAGCACCAACTCACCTGGACCGTGACTTTCTCGGCCCTGTTCGCAATCGTTACCATACTGCTCAGTTTCCCTTTCGACCGCCATATGTGGTTCACCCTCTCCAACCGGAGCGTCTTTGTGTCATCGGTCATTTTCGTGATAAGCACTGCCCTGGCGATATGTTTCAGCCGTGTGCTTATGTACCGCAAGGGGAAGAAGGGTGAGCTTGCCATAGGCTGGTACGTAATCTGGAACCTTGCGGAAATCCTGCTGGTGAGCATTTGGTACACCGCCTTCACCCGCATCAGCGAAGCTGCCGGGGTGTTCGAGGTGCTCGAACTTTCCACAGGACTCCTGCTTCTGCGCTCCTTCATTTTCTGTCTGCTTGCGCTCGGGGTGCCGTATCTGGTGGCTTCCCTCTACCTCGCCCTGGAGAACAAGAACAACATCATTCGTCTGATGAACTTCTCCAACGTGGTCAGCGACACTCCCGAAAAGCCATACGAGGAGAAGAGAATCACCCTCTTCGATTCTGCCGGAGTGCTGAAGTTCTCCATCGAGGCTGACAATCTATATTACATAGAGTCGGATGATAATTATATAAAAGTCTGGTATACAGATAGTTCCGCTGAGATTAAACAATATATGCTCCGCTGCCCTCTCAAGACGGTCGAAGAAAGCTTCGCCGGAAGTGAGCTCGTGCGCTGCCACAGGAAGTTTATCGTCAACATCACCAAGGTGCGCATACTCAAATCCGGAAAGGAAGGTTACAAGATAGATTTGGGA
>SFJB01000093.1 GCA_004555145.1 Bacteroidales bacterium
GCTGTTAAAATACCCTTCCATCAATCCAATATGGACTTGATCGATTTATCCAAGCAATATTGGATTCCTTACAACAAGGGTGGAGAGGTTAGAAAGTGGTACGGTGTTCAGGATTACGTTGTCTACTGGGAGAATGGACCTGATGACAAGACAAGAGGGAAAAAAGGATTCGCAGATTATTACTTGAGAGAATATGTTGCATGGTCTTATACAGTCTCAAATACAATCGCAACACGCTATTATCCTTGTGGCTTTTTATGGGATGTGAGAGGTTCCGGGTTCTTCGACAAAGCTAATATGCTTTATTACCTTGAAGGCCTTGTATCGAGTAAGATTGGTATCAAGTTGCTTCGAATCAACAATTCCACACCAAGCTGTCAAGTAGAGAATATCATTCAATTCCCTATTATTTTGGATAAGGTTGCTAAAAGGAAAATTGATGAATTAGTTGTTTCCAACAACAATCAATCACGAGATGAGTGGGACTCCTTTGAAATCTCTTGGGATTTCACGCATCACCCACTTGTGCTCCTTCCCCATGAAAAAGCCGATGCCGAATGCACGCAGTTTGCAAAGAGCCGCATGGAGAAACTCGGCAGCCTTGCATGGCACTATGCTCGGTGGGAAGAGGAATGCCGTGACCGCTTCAACACCCTCAAGGCCAACGAGGAAGAACTCAACCGTATCTTTATCGACATCTATGGCCTGCAGGATGAATTGACACCGGAAGTCGAGGACAAAGATGTGACCGTCCGTCTGGCCGACCGGGAACGCGATGTGAAGTCGCTGATCTCCTATCTGGTCGGTATCGTCATGGGCCGATACTCTTTGGACGTACCGGGACTGGCCTACGCCGGTGGAGACTGGGATGGAACCAAATATAAGACCTACCAGCCCGATGATGACGGCATTGTTCCCATCTACCGGGGCATCGGTATGGAGGACGGGCTGACCGCCCAGTTGATCGGTCTTCTCAAGCTAATTTACGGCGAGGAGACCTACCGGCAGAACATTGACTTCATTGCGGAGGCCATCGGTCGCAACAACAACGAATCCTCAGAGGAAGCACTGAACCGCTATCTGAACGACGGATTCTTCGCGGACCACCTGAAGATTTACCAGAAGCGACCCATCTACTGGCTCTTCTCCAGTGGGAAGAACAGCGGCTTCAAGTGCCTGATATACATGCACCGCTATACCAGCGACACTCTCGCCCGGATCAACAGCCGCTACTTCCTGCCGGAATCCACTCGGCTGAAGAACGACCTCGAAGAGCTCGTTGGCAGACTTGCCAAGGCGGAAGGTCGCGACCGGGTCCGTTTGGAAAAGGAACGTCAGAAGCTGGCGGCTGCCTACAACGAGGCAATTGAGTACGGGCAGGTGCTCGATCACATGGCGAACCAGTATATCGAAATTGACCTGGACGATGGTGTGAAGATCAACTACGCCAAGTTCCAGAGTGTCGAAATGGTCACAGACAGCGGAAATAAGGTGAAGAAAGACCTGCTGGCTCCAATTAAGTGAGGTACATATGGCGAGTATAGATTATCGGGAGGCCCGAAAAGAGATTATCAAGCTGTTCCGCACACAGACTGGCGGCGGACGGAAAATCCTTTTCTGGTACGACGCTCCCGCAATTTTCAAAGAAGATATCGCAGCGGACAGTCTGGACTGCTGTCGGGTGCTGGTTTGCGAAAAGAACGAATTCAGCATCAAGAAAACCATCGAGCACGACGATCCGGACAGCAATTTCCTCATCTATGTCCCTCATGACAAACCGGTAGACACGGAAAACTGGCTGCTGGATATCCTGACCTACAGCGAGGAGTATTACGCGGATACCGTGGCCCTGATCATGCGGCGGCTCGATCTGACGAACACCGATCTGCGCCGTGTGGTCGAGCGGTATTCCAAGTTCTTTGACAGCGAGGGCCGCATCAACCGCCTGAGCAACTATGTTCAGGTGAATGACCAGATGACTGGCGACGAGCTGAAGATGGCCATGCTGTGCGTGCTTACCAAAGCGCCCTCCCGCTCCATCGAGAGCGTGCTGACGGAACTGGTCTTTGACAGCGGGACCAAGTATGCCGACGTCGCCAAGTTCGGGTTCGAGGAATACCTGTGGGACGAGATCTCACGCTACTACAACTACGAGGGGGATCAGAAGATCAGTGTTCTGACCCGGAAGTTCCTATTCACGGCGCTTCTGGAGCAGAAGGCTGACTTCGGAGATCTGCCGTCCTTCTACCAGCAGTACACCATCACGGATACCGGCAGGATGGATGCTAAGTTCTTCGTGGACAAGATCAAGTCGGAGAAGCGGTATCTGGCCCTGCAGGAGGATATTGCGGCAGATCTGAAAATCGAGGGTATCCTCGTCTCGCGGGATATCTCCTGCGTACAGGAGGCTGACGTGTTCAAGTGCATCGATGCCCATGTCGTCCGCATGATCGGCGAGAGCCTGAAGAACGGCAGTCTGGACTACGATGCCTTCGAACGGGTCATCTCGCTGCGCCGGAATTCCATCTGGTACGACAGCTACAAGGCCGAGTACGAATTCCTGTCTTCTGCAATTTCGTTCTTTCGGCTGCTGGAAAAGCCGATCCCCAAGCAGCTGCTGGCGGCGGACTACGTCCAGAAATACGCCGACGAATACTATCGAGTGGATACCGAGTACCGGCATGCATGCGCGGCTTACCGGCAGATCCAAGAGTCTGTGGATGCCTTCGAGTGGCTTATCGAGCGGGTTGACCTGACCTACCAGAACAAGTTCCTTAACGTACTCGGGAAGGAATACAGTGACGCGCTGGCTCGTCAGCAGGAGTGGCGGTTCTCAGGCATCCCGATGACAAGCGACTTCTACCGCACCGTCCAGAGCAAGAACTACAAGAAGTGCATCGTCATCATATCGGACGGTTTCCGTTATGAAACGGCACACGAACTATATGAGCTTATTCAGGCCAACACTATTCTTAAGGGCAGCGCGAAAATTACCTACGCCATATCCCCGCTCCCCTCAGAGACGCGGTTCGGCATGGCCTCGCTCCTGCCGCATCAGAGCCTGGGCTACCAGAACGGCGACGTATACGCCGACGGTCTGCCCACGAACAGCACCGCTGCACGGGACGCGATTCTGAAGGCAAAGCGCAAAAGCTATGCTGCTATCCAGTACGAGGACATCGCTGGGATGAAGCGGCAGGACCTTCGCAACTACATGTCCGACAAATCGTTGGTGTACGTCTATCACAACGTGATCGACAATGCCGGTGAGCACAACGAGAGCAAGGTTTTCGACGTTGCGGCGACGGCCATCAAGGAGATTCTCGATCTGGTCAAGAAGATATACAACGACCTGCAGATATCCAACTTCTTCATCACTGCAGACCACGGCTTCGTGTACCGAAGAAATGCCGTGGATGAGTCTGACAAGTACAGCAATGTGGTCCCCATGCACCCGACCGAGGCGTCAAAACGGTACGCTATCTCCGACGACCCGTCCTTTGGGATTCCCTATACGCTGGAATACCCGCTGGCTACCGCCGATGGCGTGTATAAGGTCGTGTCGCCCTATAGCTACGACCTATTCAAGACACCGGGGGCCGGATTGCAGTATGTCCACGGCGGTGCCTCCCTGCAGGAGACCGTGGTCCCGATCATCCAGATTGGCGAGCTGAGCTCCGCGAAGAATCGTGACGTGGCCGCACCGGTTGGGGTGCGACTGAAGAGCATTACCCGGAAGATCACTAACCGCAGCTTCTCGCTGGACTTTGAGCAGACCGAAAAGGTAGAAGGCACAAAGCTGGCCATCAACTGCGAAACATACATCGTGGACGAGGATGGAGAGAAAGTGTCCGGGACCTATTCGTTCGTGGCTGCCTCGACCAGCGACGATGCGGTAACCCGCGTAACCAGTGTGCGTTTCACGCTGATGAATATTCCATTTGACCGGAACAAGCGATATTATCTGATCCTGCGCAACGTCGACAGAAAGGACGAGGCGTTCATCGAAAAGGAGCAGTTTGTGATCGACATTCTCGGTTTCAAGTTGTTTTGAGGAGGATGATGTATGGATTCTCTCGACAAGAAAGCGTTCGAGGTGTTCTCCGGACGGGTCGTGCCCAAGGGCGCTACGAAGAAGATAAAAGACAGCGCCAATGTGCCGACCTATGTCCTGGAGTACCTGCTGGGGACCTACTGCACCTCAGACGACGAGAAGGAAATTGAAGCCGGTATCGAGCAAGTGAAGCGTATTCTGACGGACAACTATGTCCGGCCAGATGAGGCGGAGAAGATAAAAGCGAAGATCAAGGAGAATGGTACCTATACCGTTATCGATAAGCTGTCGGTCAAGCTGAATGAGCGAATCGACCAGTACGAAGCGGACTTCCTGTTTCTCGGAATCAAGGGCATCTATGTCCACCCAAAGTATGTACGGGAATACGACAAGCTGCTGGCTGGTGGCATCTGGTGCATCGTGGACCTGACCTATTTCTACAACGAGGACGAGAAAAAGCAGAGCCCATTCGTCATCAACGACATCACTCCGATCCAGATGCCCAATCTGGACAAGAACGAGATCATCGATGCGCGGCGGAGCTTTTCCAAGGAAGAATGGATCGACTTCCTTCTCCGCTCCTGCGGTATGGAACCCACTCAGTTCGAATACCGGGTTAAGTGGCATCTGTTGGCAAGACTGGTTCCGCTGATTGAAAACAACGTAAATATCTGCGAGCTCGGGCCTCGCGGCACGGGCAAATCACACATCTACAAGGAGCTGTCGCCCAACTCCATCCTGATTTCCGGCGGACAGACCACCGTGGCGAATCTGTTCTACAACATGGGCCGCCGTCAGATTGGCCTCGTGGGCCTGTGGGACTGCGTCGCTTTCGACGAGGTCGCCGGTATCAATTTCAAGGATAAAGACGGCGTCCAGATCATGAAAGACTACATGGCGTCCGGGTCCTTCGCACGTGGTAAGGAAGCGATTCAGGCTAACGCCTCGATGGTGTTCGTTGGTAACATCAACCAGAGCGTGGACTACCTGCTGAAGACCTCGCACCTGTTCGAACCGTTCCCGGAGGCAATGATCGATAGCGCATTCTTCGACCGCATGCACTGTTACATCCCCGGCTGGGAGATTCCAAAAATGCGACCGGAGTATTTCACGGACAACTACGGGTTCATATCGGACTACTTCGCCGAGTTCATAAGGGAGATGCGCAAGGTCCCGGAGACGGATGCCTTCGACAAATACTTTCGGCTAGGCCGCTGCCTGAACCAGCGCGACACCATCGCGGTGCGCAAGATGGTCTCCGGCCTGACGAAACTGCTCTACCCGGACGGGAACTACACCGAGGTTGAGGTTGAGGAGATCCTGAAGTACGCCATCGAGGGCCGCAGACGCGTCAAAGAGCAGCTCAAGAAGATCGGTGGCATGGAGTTCTATGACGTGCAGTTCTCCTATATCCGCCTTGCGAATATGGAAGAGGTCTTCGTTCCTGTTCTGGAGCAGGGCGGTGGCAAGCTGATCCCCGAGGGCAACGGAAAACCAGGTCACGTGTATACGGTCGCTGACGGCACTAACGGCATGAAGGGACTCTTCAAATTCGAGGCCACCATGACGGAGGGCTCCGGCAAATTCGACGTGACCGGCATGCAGAGGGCCAAGGAAACGAAGGAGTCCGTGAAAACGGCGCAGAACTATTTCCGGGCCAACGCGAAGCAGATCAGTGCCTCCATTTCAGTCGATTCCAAGGACTACTTGATGCACATTCAGGACTGCCAGGGTGTGGGGCTCGACAGCAACATCTCCCTTGCGGCGATGACAGCTTATTGCAGCTGCGCCCTCGAACGACCAGTGCAGGCGCAACTGTGCGTGCTTGGGTCGATGTCCATCGGCGGAACGATCAACAAGGTCGAGGAACTCGCATCCACTCTGCAGGTTGCGTTCGACGCAGGCGCAAAGCGGATTCTCATCCCGATGAGCAGCGCGGCGGACATTCCCACCGTACCGGCGGACCTATTTGCAAAGTTCCAGATCTCCTTCTACAGCAGCCCGGAGGATGCCATTGTCAAGGCGCTGGGGATGGAGTGACGTTTATTAAAGATACGAAGAAAAAAGAAAGGTCGGTGAAGAGTGAGCGATGCCGAGGATATTGAATTACAAATCCTATTATGAGGCTTTTAAGCTGGGGGTGGTCGATGACGGATTTACCCCCGTTGCTCGCTTGCTCTTTTTCCCATTATTTGACCCTCTTGGTGAAATCGTGCTCTGT
>SFJB01000094.1 GCA_004555145.1 Bacteroidales bacterium
TGCGGCAAGTCCACTCTTCTCAACATTCTCGGCCTTCTCGACAATCCGAGCGAAGGATCCTACGAACTCCTTGGCCAGGAGGTGGGCAAGCTCAGGGAAAAAGACCGCACCAAGTTCCGCAAAGGCAACATCGGATTCGTCTTCCAGAGTTTCAATCTCATCGATGAACTCAACGTATATGAGAACATCGAGCTCCCTCTCCGCTACCTGAACATCTCCGCCGCAGAGCGCAAGGAGAAGGTAACGGAGATAATGAAGAGGATGAACATCAGCCATCGCGCCAAGCATTTCCCGCAGCAGCTCTCCGGCGGTCAGCAGCAGAGGGTGGCAATTGCCCGCGCCGTGGTGGCAGGTCCAAAGCTCATACTCGCCGATGAGCCGACAGGTAACCTTGACTCCAAGAACGGCAAGGAGGTGATGGACCTGCTTTCCGAACTCAACGCCGAAGGCACCACCATCGTTATGGTGACACACTCCCAAAGGGATGCAGCCATCGCCCAGAGGACCATAGACCTCTTCGACGGACGCATTGTCAGTGACGTAAAGAACGAATTGTAGTATGGCACGCTCGCGCAAATCAGGAAGCAGCAGCATGACCGTGTCTCGGGTACTCAACGTGCTCGGTATGGCTGCTGCGTTCGCATCCGTATTTATCATACTCGTGCAGCTGCGCTACGATTTCGGTTACAACCGCAGAATCAAGGATGCGGAGCGCGTGTATGTGATCTCAGTGCCGGACTGGTATGAGGATGGGAAGTATATGACCTGGCTCAGCCGTCCTATATGGGAAGATGTCATCGCAAACCTCCCGTGCGTGGAAAGTGGGGGCACCGGTTACACCTGCAACCAGGGTGCAAATGTACTGGTATCCCTGAGCGAATCAGGGGACGGCGGTTTCAACCTCTACGCCACCAGATTCTCACAGGGACTTGTTGCCACCCTTGGGATGGAGGCTGTTGAAGGAAATCTGAAAGAATTGGGCGAGGGTAAGATTGCCGTGAGTGCCAAAGCCGCCAAGGCGCACGGGCTCAGAATCGGTGATGCCTTATATTCCAACACTATGGGAACCAGGCAGATGGACGAAATCGTAGCCATATATCCAGATTTTCCGGAGAACTGCGATTTCGGAGGAATTGACTACATCTACGATATGGGAGATATGAGTCTGGACAACTTCTCCGAGTGGAGTTACCCTTATTTTGTGAAACTTCGCAGCAGCGCGGACAGAAAGACTTTCGAAGAGGAAGCCATCAGACGTATCATCGAAACCTTCTTCGGGGAGGATGACGCTGCCGCTGCCGTCACCCCTAAGCTCTACTGCCTGACGGAGACCTATTTCGACCATAGCGTCGGGACTCCGGGACGCTCCGGAAGCAGAACTTCCACAATAACCCTTCTTGCCATCGCGGTGCTCGTCACCCTCATCGCCTTCATCAATTTCATCAACTTCTTCTTCGCCCTCGTGCCCGTCAAGCTCAAAGGCGTGAATACAAGGAAGATACTTGGCGCCTCCAGGACGACTCTCGCCCTCGGCACCGTGAGCGAATCCGTGGTGATGATATGCGTGGCTCTCCTGCTTTCTGCGGGCATCGTAAGCCTCTTCGCTTCCAGCCCTCTGGCGGGACAGTTCAGCAGTTCTATCGCTCTTGCCGACAATATCGGCACCGCCCTCATCACTGCCGCGGCTGCAATAGTGCTCGCGGCGCTGTCGAGCCTGTATCCTGCCTTCTACATCACCTCCTTCAACCCGGCCTTCGCACTCAAGGGCAGCTTCGGTTCCAGCTCGAAGGGAAAGGTGTTCAGGACGGGGCTGGTAGGCTTCCAGTTCGTGGTGTCCATCGCCCTCATAATCAGCTCCTGCTTCATCTCGATGCAGCGCAATTATATGATGAGCCGCGATATGGGCTTCGACAAGAGCCAGCTGCTTCAGCTTTACACCACCAATGCCCTGGCGATGCAGAAGGATGCGGTCGGCGACAGGCTCAAGAGTGACCCGAGGATCCTGGACGTGACCTGGGCGGACGGAGAAATAGTGCAGAGCGGCCGCATGGGCTGGGGCCGTGAGTTCAAGGGGGAGAAAGTCAATTTCAAGTGCTATCCGGTGTCCTGGAACTTCCTGGATTTCATGGGAATAGAACTGCTCGAAGGGCGCAATTTCACCCCTTCCGACGAAAAGAGCGAGACCGGAGTGTTCATATTCAACGAAGCCGCCCGCGACAAGTTCGGCCTCACTCTGGAGGACAAGATGCCTGGACACGTCGGGGAAACGGAAATCGCCGGAATATGCCGCAACTTCAACAGCCGGACCCTGGCCCTGGACGTGGAGCCTTTCGCGCTCTATGTCTTCGGAAAGAACAGCTGGAAAGTCCCTACCTGCCTCTATATCAGGACGGCTCCGGATGTCGATTACCCTTCTCTCTTCTCCTGGATCAAGGGCGTGCTCGCGGAGATGGATCCGAACTCCAACGTGAATGATTTTGACATTAACTTCTTCGACGACAGGCTCGATATGCAGTATACCGCCGAGAAGAACACCTCCAGGCTGGTGACTCTCTTCACCCTGCTCGCAATCATCATTTCCCTGATGGGCGTCTTCGGGCTCGTGATGTTTGAGGCCGAGCACAGGCGCAAGGAGATCGGAGTCCGCCGCGTCAGCGGAGCCAGCATCGCGGACGTGCTCAAGATGTTCAACGCCAAGTTTATACGCATAGTGCTCGTGTGCTTCCTGATTGCTGCTCCTCTGAGCTGGTTCATCATGGACCGCTACCTCCAGCACTTCGCCTACAGGATGCCGCTGCATTGGTGGGTGTTCGCCCTCGCGCTGGTATTCGTGATGCTCGTGACTGTGCTCGTTGTGACCCTGCGATGCTACCGCGCCGCGACTTCCGACCCTGTAGAATGTCTGCGCAGCGAATAATTGATAATATTTAATCTTATGACAATCAAGAAAATAGCTCCTGTTGCCCTCCTTCTGCTTGCCGTCGCCTTTTCAGCGTCGGCGCAGGAGGGCGTGATGGGCGTGAAGGACTGTATGGAGTATGCGGTCAGCAACTCCACAAAGATGCGCATTCGCCAGGCTGAGACCGGGGATGCACGCATCGCGCGCCGCCAGGCCGTGCTTGCCGCCTTCACCCCGGAGATAAGCGGCGGAATCTACACCTACTACAACTTCGGCCGCACCGTGGACCCGCAGACCAATACCTACGTCAACACGACCTCCTTCCACAACAGTTACAGCCTCAGCGCCGGCATCAATCTCTTCAACGGCTTCGAGGCGGTCAACAATATGAAGATTACCCGCACCTCGCTGCAGATGGGCATATCGCAGGAGCGTCAGGCCGAGGCCGACATCTGCCTCGCCACTATGGAGGCCTACTACAATGCCGTGTACTACACCCTTCTCTCGAAGAGCTACGAAGAGCAGTGCGCGACCGCGCAGGAAAAGCTCGAACTCACCCGCAAGCAGGAAAAGCTTGGAGTGAAGGGATATGCGGATGTCGTGCAGAGCGAGTCCGACCTTGCAAAGCGGCGCTACGAGTTCACCAACGCCGAGAACCTGCGCCGTGATGCTCTCATCACCCTCCAGGACGTGATGTTCTGGCCCCTGGACTCCGTGCTCACCATAGACACGGACATCAGCGCGGATATGGTGGGCGTGCTGCAGGAAGACGGCGAAGTGGAGGGCATAATCAGCTACGCCAAGGCCTATAACCCCGCGGCAATCCAAGCGCTGGGAAAGTTCAACAACGCGAAACTCGAACTCCAGACCGCCAAGTGGCAGCTGCTCCCGAGCTTCGCCCTTTACGGGGGCTGGTCCACGACCTACTTCAAGTATCCTGGAGGCATGTCCACGGATCCGTTCCGTCAGCAGTTCCTCAACAACGGCGGTGAATACGTGCAGCTCTCAATCAACATCCCGATATACAGCCGCCTCTCGCGCCAGAGCAATCTGGCAAAGAAGCGCAATGCCCTCGAGCGCAGCAGCGCCGAATATGACCAGAAGATGAGGGACATAGAAGCCGAGGTGCGCCGCGCGGTCCAGGACAGGGACGCGTCTTCCGACGCCTACCTCCAGGCGGAGCGCTACGCCGAGGTGCAGCGGGAGAACTACAGGCTCAACTCCAAAAAGTACGAGCAGGGGCTCATCTCTGCCATAGAGTACCAGACTGCCACAAACGACTACCTGAATTCCAAGGCGGAGAAGATGAACTCCCTCTTCAAGTATCTCATCAAGAAGAGCGTGGTGGAATACTATTCGGGTGTGGCTTATCTTGAACAGGAATATTTGTAATTTAGTGAAAACATTATGGATAAAGTTATAGAAAAAAAGAAAGGCTGGAAGCTCATCCTGAGCAGGAAAGCCCTCCCATATTGGCTCGGTGCCCTGGTTCTGGCATTCGTGCTCTACCTGGTGTTTCGCGACAACGCCAGGACATACAGGGTGAATTCGGATACCCTCACGGTGAGCACCGTGGAGTACGGAGAGTTCAATGACTACATACGCGTGAGCGGCCAGGTGCAGCCTATGACCACGATTCAGCTCAGTCCCCAGGAGGGCGGAGTGGTGGACCGCATCATCGTGGAGGAAGGTTCCACGGTCAGGGCGGGGGAGCCGATACTCATCCTGAGCAACGACAAGCTCGACCTGGAGATACTCAATTCCGAAGCCGAGCTCGCTGAAAAGGAGAACATACTGCGCAATACGATGATACAGATGGAGCAGCAGAAGCTCTCCGTAAAGCAGGACGAGCTCACCCTCTCGCTTGACGTGAAGCGCAACCGTCGCGCCTACGAGCAGACGAAGGCCCTGTATGAGGAAAAGCTTATTGCGCGCGAGGAGTACCTCAAGGCCAAGGAGGACTACGAACTCTCCGAGCGGAAGTACGAGCTGGTCAAGGAGCGCGCTATCCAGGACAGCCTCTACCGCAGCGTGGAAATCGAGCAGATGCAGGAAAGCCTGGACAATATGCGTATGAACATGAATATGATACGCAACCGCAAGTCCAATCTCACCATCAAGGCTCCGATTGACGGCGAACTGGGCCTTCTGGACGTGGTGCTGGGCCAGAGCGTGGCATCGGGTATGAAGATAGGCCAGATCAATTCCGTGGGCGATTACAAGGTGGAGGCGAAGATAGACGAGCATTACATTGACCGCGTGGTGCCGGGACTCGGCGCGAACTTCGAACGTCAGGGAGACACATATTCAACGGTCATCCGCAAGGTGTACCCGGAGGTGCGCGAGGGCAAGTTCCAGGCCGATTTCAAGTTCGACGGCGTGCAGCCTGACAACATTCGCACAGGCCAGACCTATTACCTCAACCTGCAGCTCGGCCAGAGCGAGGAGGGCATCATCATCCCCCGCGGCTCCTTCTACCAGAAGACCGGCGGCAAATGGATTTTTGTCCTGAGCCCGGACGGCAACAAGGCGGTAAAGCGCGAAATCCGCATCGGCCGCCAGAACCCACGCTATTACGAGGTTCTCGAAGGACTTGAGCCGGGAGAGAAGGTCATCACCTCGGGGTACGACAACTTCGGTGACAATGAAGTATTAATTTTCCAGTAGGAAAATACGAAGATGAAAAGTTACTTAAGATTCCTTTCAAGAAACAAACTGTACGCAGCCATCGAAGTGATGGGATTGTCTCTGGCGCTGGGATTTATCATAATCCTTGCATCATACGCCAAGACAGAGTTCAGCGTGGGCACAAAGCAGCCGCTTTCAAAGGAGATTTATATCATAGGAACTTCAGACTTTTTCGGAATGACACTCGGCACGGCCGAGGAATTCTTCCCGTCCATCCCTGAAATTAAGTCCTGGACAAGAATGTCTGAAGTTGAAGGCGATGGTATATATGTTACCATTGGAGAAGATTACTACCATGTGACGTCTGTGGCACTTGACACCAACTTTCTGAAACTGTTCGATTATAACCTGACCGGCTGCTCCCGTGACAGGATACTGGACTCTGATGATGAAGTAATCATTTCTGAGAGTTTCGCAAAGAAAGCATTCGCTGGTGAAAACCCCGTTGGAAGGACTATCGAGTGTGGAGGGAAGTCTCGTACAATTGTTGGCGTCCTTCAGGACTTCGGCCCTTCTGACGTGTTCAAGCCTGCCGATGTATTTATGAGCATGGAACTCGTGAACGGCTACGTTCAGAAGATGGACCAGTTCGGCTCGGTTCATACCTTCGTCACTCTTAATGAAGGGGCTGATCCAGATGATGTG
>SFJB01000095.1 GCA_004555145.1 Bacteroidales bacterium
CCTCATCGGTATTCCGGGCGGAGTAGAAGGTTACTTCGACGACGGCTGGGGATTCTCACCTGTAGCCAAGTCCGCATACGATATGTATGAGGAAGGAGACATCCGTCGCGACGGAGGCATTCTCAACATCGATGCATTCTGCGCAGAGAAGGGTTTGAACTACGACCATGCGAATGACCGCTGGCAGTGCACCGGCTACTACCTCCTCAAGTACATGGCCCGCACCAACGGCAACCACGGCTACCTTGCATCCAACACTCTGAACTACGGCAACAACATCCGCGTGTACCGCTTTGCCGAGACCCTGCTCAACGCAGCCGAGCTTTCGCTCGCCCTCGGACAGGACGGCAGCTCTTACCTCGCAAGGGTACGTTCAAGGGCTCACTGCAGCGACACCGGCACCGCGCTTGAGGACATACTCGAAGAGCGCCACAAGGAGTTCGTAGGTGAAGGCAAGCGCTACTGGGACCTCGTCCGCACCGGCACCGCCGCAACCGTTCTCAGGGCTTCCAACCACCTCTACCGTCAGGTAGACTGGTCCGAGTCCAAGAAATACTGGCCAATCCCTCAGTCAGAAAGGGATAAGGATCCTAACCTCGTACAGAACGAATATTAACAGAATCAAGTATGAACAAGATATTCAAATACGGCCTGCTTCTGCTCGGAGCATCCCTGCTTGCAGCCTGCCAGCCTGAAGTTCTCAGGCCGGACCAGAGCAAACTTCCTGTTGCCAGCGAACTCACCGCCGACATCCAGGTGGACCAGACCACCAATATCGTAACCTTCTCCGTCCTCGACAAGGGAGTGGTTCCTGTATGGATCTTCGGAGAGGAGCTCATCGACGGCAAGCCTAGCAAAAAATACTCTTACGCCCAGAACGGCATACAGCTCCGCATACGCGAAGCCGGCACACACAGCGTAGAACTCCGCGCGTACAACGCCAGCGGTCTTTCCCAGGGTTCCCAGACCGTTCAGTTCACCCTGGAGAACACCTACCGCGACCCGTTCGATCCTACGCCATACATGAAGGCAATGGCCAACAGCTGGGTGTGGGATCAGGCCAACAATGGCCATTTCGGCTGCGGCGAGACCATAGACAATCCTACCGGATGGTGGTCCTGCGGTTCGAACGAAAAGGCAGGCGTGGGTCTCTATGATGACGTGATGACCTTCACCGCTGAGGGTCAATACACCTACAATCCGGGCGAAGGCGGAACAGTCTATGTCAACAAAGACGTTACCGCTCTCGGTGGAAGCGTACATGAGGCAGACTACGAGATTCCTATCGAGGAGTTCAGCTGCGACTACAGCATAGAGAACAATTGGAATGAGGCCGGCATAGAGGAAATCTACCTCGTGCTTCCTGAAGGGAAGAACCTCTCTTACGTTCCTAACAATGATGCTGTCAGCACAAACGCACGTTACCTCTTCGTGAGCACCAAGACAAGCGACATCAAAAAGAACCTCAAACTCGTCAACTACTCTCCTACAGCAAATATCGCCTGGCTTTACAGCTTCGTTCCGTTCGTAAAGACCGCCACAGCCGAGGAACTGCTCGCGGGTACCGGGACTGAAGGAAAGGCATGGGTAATGGACGCCGCAACCAAGGGACATCTCGCCTGCGGTCCTAGCCTCGAAGACCCTACAAGCTGGTGGGCAGCAGGAGCATACGAAAAGGACGGCTTCGGAATGTACGACAACGTGCTGGTTTTCTACCCTGACGGAAAGTACCTCTTTGACTCCGGCGAGGACGGACAGATCTACGTCAACAAGGATGTCACCCTCGTTGAGGGCGGTCCTCAGGGCGAAGACTTCGTCGTGACCTGGGCGGACCAGGAGAGCAGTTACACCTTCGACGGTGAACTTATCACTCTTCCTGAAGGAGTTGTCATAGGATACGTTCCTAATGACGGAAGCTTCTCCAACCCTGAATTCCACGTGACCTCCATTACCGAGACTTCCCTCGTGCTCGTAGCCGTAAGTGAGGGTATCTCCTGGCAGTATATCTTCAAGGCACGCGACATCGAGGCTCCTTCCCAGACCATAGGCGGAGTAGCAGTTGAAGGCGGCAAGGCGGATCTTTCCCTCACCCAGGGTGGAGACATCGCAGTGAGCGGCATAGACCTCTCCAGCATGTGGATTGACCCTGACTACTTCACTAAGAAGGACGACAACACCCTCACCTTCCTCGCCATCGACGGCGACTACAGGATTATGGTACTTGACAAATGGCTCAAGGTAATTCCTATGTCCGGAGATGCAGCAGCCACCTATGATGGCGACAAGGCAATATGGATGATAGGTGACGGCTACGGCAAGCCTGAAGGGAACGTTGTCGGATGGGCTACCGGAGATGCGGTTGACCTCCCTCTCGCAAGGCTTTCCGAGAACGAGTACCAGATTACTCTCTACTATACCGCTCCTACCAGCGGCAACGCATCCTTCAAGCTGTTCGGACAGGCAAACTGGGGCAAGGAATTCGTATATACCGACTATGAAAGCATAGAAGGCAACGGACTCTTCGCCATAGGCACAGGGGAAGACGGCCACGACAACGGAAACATCTACTCCCTCACAAACGAGCCTGGTTGGTACGTATTCAAGGTTAAGGATAACGGCGGTGCCCTCAGCATCACTATGGACAAGAAGCGTGAGACTTTCTTCGACATCAGCGGTGATACCAACCTCTGGAAGAGCGCAAGCATTACTCCTGAGTACTGGTACAGCGCAGCTGACTGGTCCGGACAACTCAGTGCAGACGCAGAAATAGGAGAGAACAACTCATTCAGTGCCAATATCCCTGAAGGCGTAGGCGGAGAAGAGTGGCAGGCTCAGAACAAGCTGAAGTCCAACATAGCCATCGCTGCGGGAGAGGTTTACGACTTCTGCTGCACCATTGAGGCCAGCGCAGAGATGACCGTCACCGTCAAGCTCGCCGCCATGCCAGGCGACGACAAGCCGGAGAATCAGCTCTACTACAACAATAGCGTGACACTCGGCGAATTCAGCCCTCTCACCCTGAAGCTTGAGAATCTCTCAGTCGCCGCTCCTACAGGTACTGAGCTTATGCTCATCTTCGATTTCGGACGCAGCCCTGCAGGCTCACACATCGATGTGACCGACATCTGCTTCCAGAAACATCAGGAAAGATGAGACATGAACAGATTAGTGGCAATCAGCCTTATTTTGGCACTCACGACTTCCTCCTGCAAAGGCAATGAACCTGATGCAGGAGGCAGCCCGGGGCTGTCAGTTTCCCCTGTCAGCCTTCATTTCAAGGCTGAAGGCGGCACAGAGACTCTCTCCGTGACAGCCGAGGGGGACTGGGGCCTTGCGATCGAGGACAAATCAATATGCTCCGCAAGCCCTACTGCAGGTGCGAAGGGCTCATACTCCGTGGATGTCACTATGGCACCAAACACGAAGTATGAATCCGTCAGCACCAGCGTTACGTTTATGCACGGGACCGGTCGCACCTCGGTTGAAATTTCCCAGGACGCGGCTGAGAAGCCTATAATTGACAACCCTGACATTGTTGCACCGGAAGGTTATAGTTTGGTTTGGAATGACGAGTTTGACGTGGAGCCCAAAGAAAGCGGCAAATGGCGCTTCGAGAATTGGGCTCCGGGGCGCGTGAACCACGAACTTCAGCGCTATGTTCCCGGCGGAGAACTTGACGGAAAGAAAACCGCAAAGATTGTGGACGGAGTTCTGCAAATCACCGCTATGGAGCACAAGGGCGAAGTCATTTCAGCCAGAATGAACACTACAAATTCCTGGAAATACGGATATATGGAGGCCCGCATAAAGCTGCCAAAGGGCAAGGGAACCTGGCCGGCATTCTGGATGATGCCGGACGACCAGAGCCTCGGTTGGCCTTCTTGCGGAGAGATAGACATTATGGAGGAGGTGGGCGTAAACCCCAATTACACTTCCTCTTCCATCCACACAAAGGCTTACAACCACGTCCAGGGCACGCAGAAGACCAAGGAAATCTACACCGCAGGAGCGGAGGACAACTTCCACGTCTATGCTTGCGAATGGACAGAAGAAAGTCTGAAGTTCTACACCGACGGCAAGATGTTCTTCGAATTCAGGAACGACGGCAAGAACAACAATGACACCTGGCCATTCAACAAAGCCTTCTATATTATCCTCAACCTTGCCTGGGGCGGAGACTGGGGAGGCTGGAACGGAGTTGACCCTTCCGCACTTCCGGCAGTTATGGAAATCGATTATGTCAGGGTATTCCAGAAATTTTGATCATTGCATATAATCATTCTTTGAAAAGATTTTATTTCATACTGTTTGCAGGTCTTTCCCTGTTTGCCTTCTGCAGCAAACAGGGAAACGGGCCTGTTCCACCTGATCCGGCAGAGCCTGAAACTCCGGTTCCGTCGGACGGCAACGTAAGGAAAAGTTCATTTCTGGTGCTCAGGGAAGGCGGCAAACTGGATGAATTCATAGACAAAGCCGCCGAGGAGCTCGGTGAAGGTCCCGGAAGGAATTTCAAAAAATGGGATATCCTGGGAACTTATGTATGGCCTAACGTCAAGGTGACCGGATCTTACGAAGAAGAGGTTAAGTATTTGAAATCCTTCTATCTTCAGAGGCTGGAATGGATGAACAGGGAACTTGCGAAACTGTGACGGAAAAGTATTAGTTTTGCAGTCTGTTACCCCAAAAACGAATCCGATATGAAACACCCATCCGCTTTCCTTTCCCTTCTGCTCTGCCTCTCAGCCTGTACACAGTCCCTTGAGAAGGACCGATATGAACAGCTGGACAAGGTTCTTGACGAAAAAGCGCTCTACGAAAGCTATTTCCAGGAAAGAGCCTCAGTCCTTAAAGATGTCCTCTCCGAGCAGACCGACAACGACCAGCGATACAGCATATGTATGCGCCTTGCAGACCTCTACAGGAGCAATTGCAGGGATTCCGCCATCTATTACCTGCAGGCAGCCAGATCGTATGCCACGAAGGGAAATGAAACCGCAGAAGTGGATTTCATGATGGCAAAAATCTATGTCAAGTCAGGCTATTATCTGGAAGCGGTTGACATATTGGACAGATATCGCGGGAAGGAATTGCCTTCCGAGATTCTGCACTCATATTATGATGCAGAGCACACCTGGTGGTGGGAGACCACCAACGACTCAAGCCAGGACGTATCCCTGGACGAAAGAAATGAGAAGTGCAGATACTACAGGGAGCTGCTTCTTGCCATGACCGAGCCCGATACCTGGGAATGGCATAATCTCCAGAGAGCGGAAGCGGAATCCCGAGGAGAAAGGCTCAGCGCAAGGGAACACGCAATCTCAATGATACAGTTGAGCCAGCCGAATTCCAGAGCTTATGCCGAAGCCACATATTGGTATGCCCACAGTTTCGAACACGAAAACGAAGAGATGTTCGAAGAATGGATGATACGTTCGGCCATAGTGGATGTGATGTGCGCCACAAAAGATTATGCTTCCCTCAATGAAGAATCCAAATACATATTCTACAAAGGCGACATAGACCGTGCTTTCAGATATGTCGCGAACCATTGTATGCCGGATGCGCTGTACTACAACGGCAAACTGAGACCTTTGCAGGTATCGAAGTTCTTCCCTGAGATTGTCAGTACATATCAGGAGAAGCACAGCAGACAGGCAAGAATAAGCGCTTTCTTCCTGGCTTGCGTATCAATACTTTCGATACTTCTCCTGTTGCTGCTGCTTTTCCTGTCCAAAAGGCAGAGGACTCTGCGCGCAGTCAGAGAGCAACTCCAGGACTCATACACTGAAATCGACAAGAGAAACAGGGAACTTGTATCCATCAACGAGCGCCTGGTGAACCTCAATGCGCAGATGCGCGAAGCGGACAAGGTCAAGCAGGAATACATAACCCTCTTCCTCGGCATCCTGTCCGACAACATCAACACTACAAGACTATACAAGAACCACGTACTCAGATCCATACGTCAGGGCAACACCAAGGCTCTGGTGGACGAGATAGAGCAGTTGCCTTCAATTGACAACGACATCCTGGATTTCTACAAGATGTTCGACCAGACATTCGTCAACCTCTATCCGGATTTCCATCTTCGCCCTCATCAAACTCGGAATCACCGATTCCAGCCGAATCGCCTCGCTGCTTCACTATTCGGCCAACACCATATACAACTATCGCGCGAAAACCAAAAACAAGGCTCGCGGTTCAAGGGACGATTTCGAAGAAGCAGTGCGCAACATTGACTGACAACACAAAACTACAGCATATGAAATTTACACACAGTATCCTCCTATTCACATCCGCGGCACTTGCCATTTCCTGCGTCAACGGGAAGAAGTCGGATGTGCCAGCTTACCTGGACGATAGTCTGGACCTTGAAGTGCGCATCGATGACGCCCTCTCCAGAATGACCACAGAAGAAAAGGTAAAGATTCTCCACGCCCAATCCAAGTTCTCATCGGCCGGAGTGCCACGCCTGGGAATTCCTGAACTCTGGACTACGGACGGTCCTCACGGCATCCGTCCGGAAGTGCTTTGGGACGAATGGGATCAGGCCGGATGGACCAACGACTCCTGCATAGCATTCCCTGCCCTGACCTGCCTTGCAGCAACCTGGAACGAAGAGCTTTCCGGCCTTTACGGAAAGAGCATCGGTGAAGAGGCACGTTATCGCGAGAAGGATGTGCTTCTGGGACCAGGAGTGAATATTTACCGCACTCCGCTCAACGGAAGAAACTTTGAATACATGGGAGAGGATCCTTACCTGGCATCCCGTATGGTGGTTCCTTACGTAAAGGAAGTCCAGAAAAACGGAGTTGCAGTGTGCGTAAAGCATTTCGCTCTCAACAATCAGGAAGCCAACCGCCACACTTACAATGCGGTAGTGGACGACAGGACACTGTATGAAATCTATCTCCCGGCATTCAAGGCCGCAGTTCAGGAAGGCGGCGCCTGGTCAGTGATGGCAGCGTACAACTTATATGACGGCCAGCACCTTTGTCACAACGACCGTCTGCTGAACAAAATCCTCAAGGAAGAGTGGGGCTTTGACGGTGCCGTCATTTCCGACTGGGGCGGGGTCCACAATACCGACCAGGCAATCACCAACGGCCTTGATCT
>SFJB01000096.1 GCA_004555145.1 Bacteroidales bacterium
ATCACGACCTTTGACCCTGTTCTTCCACGCTCTGAATACAAGAGCATGCATTTTCCCGGAGAAGAGGTCGGGGAGTGACACGCATCTGACCATGAATGACTTTGGCAGAAGCAAGAGCTTCTGTTCAGTTGAGAACTTCATCGGGGGCGCAGTATCCACCTCAATCTTGACCTTGATTGACCTTTCTGTCTGGAAGGAAATATCGTAAACATCCGTATTGTCTTTAAGAAATGCAGACTCAACCTTACCGAAGTTCCTTTTGTCCTTTTTTGTGATTGTAACTGAACGTCCGACCAGGGCAAACTGATCCACTATAGGTTGAAAATACTGCTCGAAGTTAAATGTCTCATCAGCCCCAAGCAGAGTAAAATCCATATCTTCGCTGAACCTGTTCAGACCATGGAAAATTCTCAAACAAGTGCCACCGTAAAAGGCTGCCTTATCAAAGAAGCCGCCATCAGCAAGGCCTGCCAGCACTATCTGCTGGCTTACCTCATAAATAGCATTTCGCCTGGCCTGGTCCGTGCTCTGGTCGTAGGCAGAGAGCATCTTCTCGTATAGTGCATTCATCTGTCCAGAAGTTTTATTATTGTTTCAATTGATCGCGGCTTCTTGCCGCATTTCACATACTGCCTGAGGATATCAAGGCTGAAGTCTTTCAGAGCATCCATATCAAATCGAAGGTCGTTTTCAAGATAGTCACGAGCCTCAGAAAGATAACGGAGATTGAGACCTGATGTATTGGCAACAAGATCGCATAAAGCCTTCTCCGCACTGGCAATGACAAAAGAGGCACCATCAGTTTCTTCATTGCGCAGTCCGATAGGAAAACAAGCACTGTCAATATACCTATATTCGAAGTTCGCTACGGAATTGATGAATGTTCTCGAATGCTTGACGGTCATACTTTGTATAGCTGGCACTCTCTCGGGAATCAGCCCGTACCAACTCAATGCGCTTAACATGGAGACATAGGAAGGGGTGTAGATGTGATTAGCCACAAGTTCGACCGATATCCTTTTTCCGGAGATTTCCGGGCTCACGACATATAAACCACGCTTAAGCCTGATGATATCTCCAGCTTTCTGCAGCGAGGCGACCTTCTGATTGCAGCCTGAGATATCCGGATACAGGGAGGCTATCGCAGATGAAGTTACCGGCGTGTTACCAAGAGTATGTAAAACATCCTTCATGCAGCAAAAATAGTAAAATTTTGAATAGAAAAACAAAGAATTCTTGATTATCTATACAAAAATACACCATTGCCGCGCTTGAACCTTGCCACTTCCCCGCCATTAGGTGGTCGCAGAGCGAAAGCAGTGTGAGCCTTGCGCGATAGCTTCGCGCAGCGCCGGGGTTTGGGGCAGGAGCCCCAGTAAAAAGGCCTGACCGATTAGTTGGTCAGGCCCCTCGGTATCATTTCCTGGCAGGAATCCCTACTTCACGATTCTTCCGGTGATTTCCCCGGCGCAGGCTGCAGCGTTGGCCTCGTCAGTATCGATGTGCATTGCGAGAGCATACTTCTCAGAGACGCGGATGACGGTGTCGCCAAAGACAAGTTTGCGTCCGGTAGGCTGTTCCACCTCAACGTTGACAATCTGACCGTTCTCCACCCCGAAAGCGGCAGCATCTGCAGGAGTCATATGCACGTGACGCTTGGCGATGATAACACCCTCGCTGAGTTCAATCTCTCCGCAAGGACCCACAATCTTGCAAGGTGCAGAACCTGCGATGTCTGCACTTTCGCGTATTGGAGCCACGATGCCGAGAGTGCGGGCATCAGTGAACGAGAGCTCAACCTGGTTCTCAGGACGAACCGGTCCGAGAATGGAGCACTTCAGGCTGCCCTTGGGACCTACGACCTCAACTTTCTGATTTGAAGCATACTGCCCCGGCTGGGAAAGCGGCTTCTTGACTTCGAGCTCGAAACCCTTTCCAAAAAGAGTATCCAGAGCCTCGCGGGTGACATGCACGTGGCGTGCAGAGGTCTCAATTACGAAATTTGGCATATTGTTCTCAAATGTTAATTCTCCATTTCCGATACGATGTGCATCGTATCCCTTGCGATTACAAGTTCCTCATTGGTAGGGATGAGAGCCACCTTCACGGCTGAATCAGGAGTGGAGATGATGGTCTCGCCCCTGGCGTTGTCATTGGCCTCTACATCAATCTTCACGCCCATATAGCTGAGGTTCTCGCAGATGCGGCGACGCAGACGAGGGTTGTTCTCCCCTATTCCGGCAGTGAAGACGATAAGGTCCACACCGTTCATCTCGGCAGCATACGCACCTATGTTCTTTATTGTGTCGAAGGTCAGCTTCTTGAGAGCGATCTTGGCCCTCTGGTCTCCTTCCGCAGCGAGGTCGCTGAGGTCGCGCATGTCCGAACTCTTGCCGGAGATGCCCAGAAAACCGCTCTTCTTGTTCATCACCTCGGTCATCTGGTCCGGAGTAAGATTCTCCTTCTTCATGATATAAGGCACGATGTTGGCGTCGATGTTGCCGCAGCGCGTGCCCATAATCATGCCCTCAAGCGGCGTGAAGCCCATGGAGGTGTCCACGCACTTGCCGTTCTCTACCGCGGTGATGGAACTGCCGTTTCCGAGGTGGCAGGTAATGATCTTTGAATTGCCCAGGTCAAGTCCGGCAACGGCGGCGCCCCTGCGGGAAACATACTGGTGGGAAGTGCCGTGCGCACCGTAGCGGCGTACGCGGTACTTGGTATAATATTCGTACGGAAGCGCGTACATATAGGCGTACGGCTGCATGGTCTGGTGGAACGCGGTGTCGAAGGTCACGACCTGAGGCACATCCGGGAGCACGTTGGAAATGGCGTGGATGCCGAGGAGGTGGGCAGGGTTGTGGAGAGGGGCGAAATCGCAGCAGATCTCAATCTTCTTAAGTACGTCATCGTTCACGAGTGTGCTTCCGGAGAAGAAATCCGCGCCCTGCACGATGCGGTGGCCCACAGCCTCGATATCCTCAAAACTTCCGAGGACTCCGTGCTCGGGATCGACGAGGGCATCCAGCACGAGCTTCATACCCACCTTGTGGTCAGGAATAGGGAGGGTCTTTGTGAAATCCGCCTTGCCGCTTGGCTTGTGCTTCAGGCAGCCGTCCGGGAGACCGATTTTTTCAACTAATCCTTTGGCGAGAAGGTCGAACACGTCATCGCCCTTCATATCGAGAAGCTGATACTTGATTGAGGAGCTTCCGCAATTGATCACTAATATTATCATAATGTCATATAAATGGAGCGCAAATTTACTAATTATTTGTATTTTTGGGAAAAGAATTGCATTTATTCTTTCGCACCCGCGGAACTTGAGTTATGGAAACGCTTCACGATATCAAAGCCATAGGTCTGGCATTTGCAGCCGGTGTCATTCCGGCGACGCTTCTTCCACCCCAGGCGGCATTCCCCTGTGCGCTGGCAGCCCTCCCCGCAGCGGCATTATGCATAATTCTGGGAGCCCGCAGTCGCCAGCCGACAGCGCTCATACTTCTCGCGTACACATTTACCGGTGCGGCCTTCGCTGCCGCAGATTGCTGTTCCCCCGCCGTGGGACCCAGTGCCCGGGAACTCTGCGGAGGAGCACTGGAAGCACTGCGCACGCGCATTGCCGGACTCGGCCTGAGGGGAGAAGGGGTCACGGAACTCGTGCAGGCCTTGCTCACCGGGGACAAGAGCAAGCTGCCGGCGCAGATGAAGGAAAACTTCCACGAGGCGGGAGGAGCCCACATTCTGGCGCTGTCAGGACTCCATATGGGAATCATCTGCACATTGATGGGGAGGGCGCTGTTCTGGACGGGGAACAGCATTGCGGGGCGCAGGGTGCGGGGCGGGCTCACCATAGCCGGATCGGGCGCGTATTGCCTGCTCACCGGCGCCTCACCATCCGTGGTACGCGCATTCATCTACATCACGCTCAACGAGTTGGGAAAGCTCAGTCCCGGACGGAAACGGATCCCGCTGAACATCTTTTTCGCAGCGCTTACCCTGCAGCTCTGCCTCAGTCCCGGAGTCGTGCGCTCTGTCGCGTTCCAACTCTCGTACCTCGCGATGCTGGGAATACACCTGCTCCATCCCGTACTGCGCAAGTGGCTCCCGGCCTCGGAAGGTCGCTTCGCCTCCCGTATATGGAATGCGGCATCGCTCAGCATCTCCTGCCAACTGTTCACCGCTCCCGCCGTATGGATGCACTTCCGTTCCTTCCCTGTCAACTTTCTGATAACCAACCTCCTTGCCCTCCCGCTAAGCGAATTTTTCATCAGTTCCTCCGCCATCTGCCTGCTGCTCGACTTGCTTCATCTCTGCCCGGGAATACTGAAAAGCCTGACCTCGTACGCGGGCCAGGCTCTCATATTCTGCATAGATGCAATTGCTTCGCTGTGAACTTATTCCGACTTCACGCAACGCACGGAGGCGGCAAAATTTGTCTTGTCCGCAAGCCCGCGGAAGACATTGTCATTATCCCGGTAGATGTAGCGCAGCACTCCCTTTTCCCCTCCTTCGCCTTCGTCAGCCGTCCACAGGGCGGCGTACTCATAAAGGGAAGAGAATTCGGCACCGTTGCCTATAACCATAGCATAGCCGGACGGCATCAGAGAGAGGTGCGACTTGTCGCTCACCTTCACGTAACGGGAATATTCCCACATACGCGTGCCGTTGTAATACAAGTCTGCCATAAGATTGCCCGCCATACCCTGGTAATCGGTGTCACGGGCGCTGCTTTCAGCATATTTGGATGCAAGAGCGAGCCAATCATCCTCATCCGGGAGCCTCCAGCCCTCCGGGCATGCGCTCTGAGCTTCCTCCCAGGTGTAGTAGCGACCGAAGATGTCGCTCATCACATCGTAGCCTTCGTATCCCCTTCCTGCACCTTCCCAGGCAAGATTGCTTCGCATCCATAGGGTGCCGTCAATATTGACACAAGGATAGACCTTAAGGTCGCGCATATCCACAAGCCGCTCATCCTCCACGCTCTGATCAAAGCCGGTTATGGAAGCTCTGCCGTTCCTGCCCTGTCTGACCACGGTAAAGGAAGCGGTCTTTACGGAGCCGTAGTAATCGTCGCTGCTGCAGGCGCCGAAGCTAAGGTTGACTACGCCGATAGTATCAAGGACCGTGAATTCGTAGTACCTCTCATTGATGCTCCCGTCAGCCTTGACTATAGTATCATTGCTTGCCAGGAAAGGATCGGAGAAGTAATATCCGATAGCCGCCCCGTCCGGTCTGGTAAGGGTGGTCATTGTGTCGATAAAGAAAGTCTTTGTGAAGCCAGGCTCGACATATTTCGGCAAAACCAGGCTCAAGGAGCCGTCAAGGCTGCTCTTGGTAGTCTCTTCCTTTTTGCATCCCCCTGCAACGGATGCCGCAAGAGCGAGCAGGGTCAGCGGTATGATAAAACTCTTTTTCATAATAAAGTGCAAATATGCATAAAAATGCTGGAATTGCGTTAACTTTGTACAAATACTTTGCCGAAAATGAGGAGAAATTTATCTTTTTTCACTGCCTTGACGCTGCTTCTCGCCTGTGCCTGCACCGGTGGGAAGTATGAGACGTTCAGCGGATACGCCCAGGGAGGAACCTACCGGGTGAAGGTCAATATGCGGGGTGTCAAAACCCCCTCCGAAACCGTTGCCGCAGCCATAGACTCCCTGCTCGAGGCTATAGATTTCAGCATTTCGGGCTACAACCGCAATTCCCTGCTGAGCAAGCGCAATGCCGGGGAGGAGATAGTCCCGGATAGGTATTTCAGCGAATTGCTGGAACTTTCAGAAAAATACAAAGAGCTCTCAGGCGGGGCTTTCGACGTGTATAGCGGGCCGCTTTTCGACCTCTGGGGCTTCGGATTCACTTCCGACAGCCTTCCTTCGGACGAGGCCATAGAAAGGGCCCTCGCCGACTGCAAAGCAGGCAAAATATTGAATTTCAACGCAATAGCCCAGGGATACAGTTGCGATATCGTAGCAGAGTACCTCTATTCCATAGGGGTCAAGGACATGCTCGTAGACATAGGC
>SFJB01000097.1 GCA_004555145.1 Bacteroidales bacterium
TCAGATTGCCGTTCTCATCGAAGCACTCATCAGCCACAAGTAGGAAAAGTGCGGAGCGGTCCCCTTCCGAAAGGGCTTTTTCGTACCACTCCACAGCATCCCCGTCTTTGCCTGCCGCCTTGACTGCATTACCCATAAGCGTATAATAACGAGGATCGATGTAGCTTCCCGAAGATTGCTGCAGATAATTGCTGAGCATACAAACAGCTTTGACAGGATCGGCATTGTATCCTGCCTGACCGTAAATGATGTCCCTGATATTCTGCTGCACAGCCATATGGCTTCCCTCGTCGATTGCAAGATTCCTCTCCCTGACATATTTTTCCATGTCAACCATACCGAAATCCCCGTCACGCCACATATAGGCAAGACACATCCTGGCATCCGGAATGCCCGCCTCGGATGCCTTGGAATAATATTCCTGTGCAATTGCTGCAGAATCCTCCTCCAATGCAAGGCAGTCATTGATTCTCGCCCAGGCATACTGCATCCAAGGATTGCCTTTCTCGGCATTGTCCCGGACCGCTTCCAGATAATCTCCAAGCAGGAAGACATCTTCCTTGCAGCGCAACAGTTGGCAGAAAAGCGAGCGTGCCTCCTTATTGTAATGCAGGTGGGGGATCAGGGCTTTGAAGGCTTCGGGTACATTGCGTTCGCGCATCAGTTCAATGATTTTGCCTGAGGGAAAAGTAGAATCGAGATACATATTTATGGACTTATTTCAAAAGGCTTTTCTTTTTTATAGACATCTATTCAAATGGATTTCTATATTCGGTGATATTTTTGACACCCCGGATTTCGCGGGTGCAGCTTTCGCTGTAGAGCAGGGAGCTGAGCTGGTCCAGGCTTAGTTCTGCCGCAGGATTGAAACTGTCGGAAGAAATGTATTCCTCAATGGCGGACACATAGGCTCTCCCTTCCACATAGTCAGAAATTGCTTTCAGATCGGTCGTGCACAGCAGAACCGAGCCTTTTCCGACCTTGAATTCCATCAGTATGCCCAGCTTGTGATTGCGCTCTACATTGTCAATAGTCTGAATGATAGGGAAATAGCTTTTGTCGAGAGAGTTCAGTATCAGCGGCCGTGAATTCAGGGCTATGCTCCACCATTGCCAGTCGCTCCATCCATCGGTAGGGAAGTGTCCGAATACGGGGTGATCCGGGTCCATCAACATTCCCAGTGTGCCCGGAGATACGGGTTTGCCGTTATTCTCGCTTATGGTCTTGAACATTGCGTAATTCCAGTAATCCGGTGTGAACAATCCTCCCACGCTCTGTCTCTCTATGCTCGAATGCCCAGGGGTGAGCAGCACTCTTGTGCCTGCATCCAAAGCCTTGACCGTGCTTGCGTCCAGAGTGTCGCTGAGCATATATGAGTGTGCACCACGATGCTCCGTATTGTCTACATACACCCATAGATTATAGCGGTTGACGAGCCCTCCGGCGCTGAGCTTCAACTTGAGTCGCGTGGATTGCCTGAGCTCGCTCAGGGGCAGGCTTACCTCTGCCAGGTCCTTTACTTGCCCGTTCTCCAGGCCAGAGTGCTCGATGCTGCCCCTACGGGTGAAATTCCTGCCGTCTCCAAGCTCCCATGTTACTGCCTCGTGAAAGACTTCCTCGCTGTAGTTGCACAGCCGCAGCCTGAACCTGAGCGTGTCGGTGCTGTTCCAGCAGTAGCTGTCAAAGATTGCCATAGGCACGACGGGCGAGTTCCATCCCCTGAATTCCTCGCTCTCCACCAAGCCCTTGCTGTCCATAAACGCATCCAGGATACCTACAAGGGCGCTTCCCTGGCCGGGGTAGTCCTTTATGTCAAGCAATTGGTAGCCGCCGAAGCCCGGGGTGCGCAGGCAGTATTCGATATCGGCCTTGTAGCACTCCAGCGCCCATTTGCCGCTGGCCTTGTGGAACGCGTCCGCCTGCCCGCTCAAACCGTTCTCCTCCAGGCGCTTGCGAAAGATTTCAAGGTTGTAGGGGTAGAGCACGCCGGTATATTTTGGGAGCTCGCTGTAGTCAGGGTATATCTGGAACTGACCGTTCTCGTGGCTCACGATGGGCGTATTGCAAAGCGCTACTACATTGCTGAAGTCGTCTGCCGTTCCCGGCCTGTTCCAGTTGAGTATGCCACCCTCGTCCGCATCGGCAAAGGAGAATGAGGTTCTCGAATGGGTGGAGAAACCCTCACCGCCACCCACGCGGCAGCTGATGTAGAAATCTTCACCATCTTTGGGCCCTTTCCAGCCGAGGTCGTTGTTGCTGCCCTGCGAGTAAAGGTGCCTCGGGTCGGCTTCCCGGAACTCGTCCAACCAAGCCGCCATCATATCGTTGTCGCCCCACAATTCGTTGCCCAGACCCAGGCTCACGAAGGACGGGTGGTTGCCCAGAAAGTCGAGCAGGGTGAAGCCTTCATGGCGGAGGAACTCGTTCTGCGCGGCTGTCTCAGCACTGATAGTGCCCCAGAGCGGCAACTCGGTGTGCAGGTATATTCCCTCCTCATCGGCGGCGATGAACGCTGCCTCGGTTGGTGTGTAGGAGTGGAAGCGGAAGTGGTTGATGCCGTATTCCTTGGCGATGACGAATATGCGGCGCCACTGCTCCACGTCGGTGGGACAGTAGGCACTCAGGGGGAAGACGCAGGCGTCGTGCGTGCCGCGCAGGAAGGTTTTGTGCCCGTTGATCACGAACTGCGTCCCCTCGACGGAGAACTTGCGCATGCCGAATGTACGGGATATGCTGTCGCTGCAGCGCCGTCCGCTGATCCTTGCTTCCATTCGGTACAGGTTCGGGTGGAGCTCGCTCCAGAGCTTGACATTTTCACCCATTGGAAGTGTGAACTCCAGCTCGTTGGTGCCGGGCACCAGATTGACTTTCGTTTCCAGCCTGGATTGCGGCCCGCGTTCATCGTCTGAATTTGTGCTTACAAGTGATACGCTGAGTTTTCCAGCCTTTTCTGCCCGGACTTTCAATGCTACCCTGACTGCCTTGGAATCCACATCGGGGTAAAGTTTCATATCTTCGATATGCGTGCGGGGCTTTGCCACCAGCTCCATTCTGCCAAGGATGCCGTTCCAGTTGGTCTGCGTGGCGTCCGACCACGCGTGCGAACCGTGCACCCCGGCCGGCACCGCTTCGTCCCTGTTGTCTATGTCGATGCGAATGTGGTGCCTCCCGGCCTTGAGCGAGGAGGGGAGACTGTAGATGTGGGGAGCGTACAACTGGCGTATGCTGCCTATGAGTTCTCCGTCTATCCACAGTGTGCTGGGTTTGGTGCGCTCGAACTCCAGGCTCAGTACCATCCCTTCCATATCCTTGCCCAGTTCAAAATCCCGCTCGTAGCTGACAATTCCCTTGTAGGGGTACAGCCGGGTGAGTTGGGTGCTGACGTCGGTGCGGTGCGCTCCGGGGCCGAGTCTGTTCTCGTCAGTAGTTCCGGGCAGTTCGCACGGTCCCAGGGAGGACTGCCAGGTGCCTGAAAGGTCAAGAACCATCCTCTGCGCGGAGCTGAGTGTCGGTAACAGTGTCAGAATAAGGGTGATTATGGCCGTTTTGATACTTGTGGTTAACATTGTTTGTCGCTTATTGTTGTTGTAAATATAAGCAAAAAGGGTGATTCTTTGACGAAAAAGTATAACTTTGCGGTAAAAGGACTATTTATGGACGAGAGTTTATACCGGTACTCGCTCTTGTTGGCATTGCCGCTGATGCTTTTTTTCGGGTGTTATATGCTCTTCGCAAGGGTACCTGAGAGAGAGGTATATTCCAACTATCTCAGATCCAGGCGCCTGATGGGTGTGGCTTTGCTGATCTTGGCCGGCAATTATTCTGTGCATCTCATATCGGGAATAAGGTCGATAGACGTTGATGCTACCATAATTTTCAATATGGCCACGTACTTCCTCTGCTACTGGCTGTTCTGCTCGGGTATGATGACCCTGCTCGACAATGCATATGTCACCCGCAAACGTTTCGTGTACCATTTGCTGATGTGGCTGGCATATTGCGCTCTGTCCACCGCCTCTGCACTGCTGATGTCGGACACAGCCCGCCGTTGTGCCGTCATTGCACTTATGATCTGGCTCCTGCTGTATGGGATCATCCTGTCAAGACGCATACTCGGGACCTATGCCAAAGCCTTGAAACTGTTTGAAAATACACACTCGGACGATATTGGGGCGTACATAAGCTGGTTGAGCGTATTCACTTACTGGGCAATAATCTTTGGTGTCAGCTGCGGTCTGCTTACCTTCCTGCCGGATGCGTACATATTCTTGTGGATACTGTCCTCCATTCCATTCTACATTTATCTTTATTGCTGCTACCAGAACTATGTTTTCTTTTATGAAAAGGTTGAAAACGCCTTTCTGGAAGAAGTGCCGGATATGAACGGGTTTCCAGAAGGAAGCGGTGCAGAAAAGGTAAGTCCTGCGTATCACGCCGATATTGGACGCAGGATAGATGAGTGGGTAAAGGCAGATGGTTATTGCAAGCCGGGTATAAGTCTGAACGAACTGTCCCAAATGCTTTGCACAAACAGGACTTACTTGTCCGAATATATCAATGGTGTATACGGGATGAGTTTCCGCGATTGGATTTCTGATATGCGCATAGAGTATGCAAAGAAACTGATGTCGAGCGATGAACATCTGAAAATTCAGGAAGTTTGTGAGGCGTGCGGCTTTCTGTCAATCAGCCATTTTTCGCGTACATTCAGCGAAAAGGAAGGCTGTTCCCCTGCCAGGTGGCGCAACTTGCAGCAGTAAGTCCGTCGCACGCTTGGATTTATACTTCCGTCAGGGCTGCGTCAAGTATTTCCCTGTTGATGAGTGAAATCTCGTGCGAGTTGATTCTGGACTCGATATCGCCACGCTCTATTACGGAGATGAATTCCTCGAACTCATAGAAATATTCGTCCCTTTCCAGGCCGGAACGTAGGACGTTTGGGGTGCATTTCTCCCCGCGGCCGGATGTCGGAGTCCCGTGAGGACAGAAGCTCAGCTGTCTGCATATATGGGTTTCGTCAAGAATAAGATTGCCTTTCTCTGCGCATATTTCAGTGGGTGCGAAACTGTCCACGACCTTGGAGTAGGAGAGTACGGCCGTAATATCAGGGTACTCCAGCAAGATGGTGCCGTGTACATCCGTGGGACCGTAAGCTGTATCGAAGCGTACGATGTTGCTCTTGACGGACAGGGGACGGCCGAAAAGCACTACGGCAGGATAGGTGACATAGATGCCTACATCCCCGGATGCGCCGCCTCCGGAGAGGGGATTGAAGGAATTGCTGACTATGCCTTTCTTGAGCTCATCGTAGCGGCTGCTGTACTGGCAGAAGCTCGAGTTGTAGTGCCTTACGGGAGCGATGGCGGGAATCATCTCGCGCGCTGCAAGAAAGTTGGGATTGAGGGTTGAAATCATCGCTTCCATCAATGCCTTCCCGCTCTTCCTGGAAGCCTCCGTCATCATGCGCACTTCCTCTGCGCTGCAAGCGAGCGGTTTCTCGCACAGGACGTGCTTGCCTGCCCGGAGAGCTGTGATTGCGTAGTCGCAGTGGGTCGAGTTTGGAGTAGCTATGTATATGGCGTCAAGCCCGGAACTTGCTGCCATCTGCCCGAATGAGGTGAATACCTTTGCGTCCGCGGTGAAGGCTTCGGGATGCTTTCTGATAAACTCTTCACCCCTTTCCCTGCTGCGGGAGCATACTGCCGCAGCCTTGAACCTGCGATCCTGGACTGCTCCCCTGAGCGCCCAGTCGCTTATCCTTCCTGTGCCTGCGATTCCGAACCGTATCATTTCTTATCTGCTTCCAGAGACAAATATAGTGAAAATTCACATTGGCTTGTTTGCTGCTCGTTGGAAATTACGGGAGCGGAGGCACCCTTGTCTCGAACTTGAATAGCCGATGAAAGGATGCCTCCGCTGGACAGAATTGTGCATGTTTATTTCCTGTACCCGCACTTAGGGCAGACGCCGTTTTCGTCAAGGG
>SFJB01000098.1 GCA_004555145.1 Bacteroidales bacterium
CCCCCACATTAAAAGTGTGATGCTCTACCTACTGAGCTAACGAGTCCTCCGTTTTGGGATTGCAAAGTTACCTTTTCTTTTTATATTATCCAAATATTTTTGAAAAAATTTTCAAAATTTTTCAAATCCCTGAACATCCTCAACCAAAAAGGACTGCCCTTTGCAGAGCAGTCCAATTCATATTGTTATGCTTATCAGTTGTTGCCGTAGTCAGGAGCCGGACCCTGCGGGCCAGGCTGACCGCCCTGTGGACCCTGAGGACCTTCAGGATTCTGAGGGCCCTGGGCACCGGCCTGCGCGGCTTTTGCCATATCCTCGGATGCTGCGTGCCATGCGGCCTCGAGCTCGGAGTTGTAACGGTCGATATCAGCAATGTTCTTGGAATCCACAGCGCCCTTCAGACCATTGCATGCATTCTCGATTGCGCTGCGCTTCTCTGCCGGAATCTTGTCACCGTACTCCTTGAGGTTCTTCTGGGTCTGGAACACCATCGCATCGGCATTGTTGATCTTGTCAACCCTCTCCCTCTCTGCCTTATCGGCCTCCTCGTTCGCCTTCGCCTCGTCACGCATCCTCTTGATCTCTTCATCGCTCAGGCCGCTGGATGCCTCGATGCGTATGTGCTGCTCCTTGCCGGTAGCCTTGTCCTTTGCCGATACGCTCAGGATACCGTTGGTATCGATATCGAAGGAAACCTCGATCTGAGGTATTCCACGCGGTGCCGGAGCAATTCCGTCGAGGTGGAACACACCGATCTGCTTGTTGTCCTTGGCCATAGGACGCTCGCCCTGGAGCACCCTCACCTCAACTGAAGGCTGGTTGTCTGCCGCTGTTGAGAACACCTGATCCTTGTGTACCGGGATGGTGGTGTTGGCTTCGATAAGCTTGGTCATCACTCCGCCGAGGGTTTCGATACCCAGGGAGAGAGGAGTCACATCAAGAAGAAGCACGTCCTTCACGTCGCCTGCAAGCACGCCGCCCTGGATAGCTGCACCGATGGCAACCACTTCGTCAGGGTTCACACTCTTGTTAGGCTCCTTGCCGAAGAAGCTCTTGACGAGTTCCTGCACCTTAGGAATACGGGTTGAACCACCCACGAGAAGCACTTCGTCGATATCGGATGCGCTGAGATGTGCGTCTGCGAGCGCCTTGCGGCAAGGCTCGATGGAACGCTGGAAGAGGTCATCGCACAGAGCCTCGAACTTGGCCCTGGTGAGAGTCTTCACAAGATGCTTAGGCATACCGTCGACAGCGGTGATGTATGGAAGGTTGATTTCCGCACTGCTGGCGTTGGAAAGCTCGATCTTGGCCTTCTCCGCAGCCTCCTTAAGGCGCTGGAGAGCCATAGGATCCTTCTTGAGGTCAATTCCACCGTTGTCGGTAGCGAACTCGCGGGCAAGCCATTCGATGATGGCGTGATCGAAGTCGTCACCTCCCAGGTGGGTGTCTCCGTTGGTGGACTTGACTTCGAATACGCCGTCGCCAAGTTCAAGGATGGAGATATCGAAGGTACCGCCGCCGAGATCGTATACGGCGACCTTCATATTCTTGTTCTTCTTGTCAAGACCGTAGGCAAGCGCTGCCGCAGTAGGCTCGTTGATGATACGCTTCACTTCGAGACCTGCGATCTTACCTGCCTCCTTGGTAGCCTGACGCTGAGAATCGGAGAAGTATGCAGGGACTGTGATGACAGCCTCAGTGACTTCCTGACGGAGATAGTCCTCGGCAGTCTTCTTCATCTTCTGAAGAATGATGGCAGAAATCTCCTGAGGAGAGTACTGACGACCTGCTATTTCCACACGCGGAGTATTGTTGTCGCCGCGGACCACATTGTATGGAACGCGTGCTATTTCCCTTCCAACCTGGTCATAGGTCTCACCCATAAACCTCTTGATGGAGAAAATTGTGTTCTTTGGATTTGTAATGGCCTGACGCTTCGCCGGATTGCCGACCTTGCGCTCACCGTTGTCAGTGAATGCCACTACTGAAGGAGTGGTGCGGGTACCCTCCTCGTTGATGATAACTGTTGGCTGATTGCCCTCCATTACGGCCACACAGGAATTCGTGGTGCCGAGATCAATACCGATAATCTTTCCCATATCTATAAACTTTTTAAATTTCACTTCTTCTGCCGCCTCTTCGGGCGGTTCGACAGTACATCATCAAAAGTTTTGCCAAGGCGGAAATTATGACAAATTGTCACTAAAATAATAAAAATGGCACGCAGGAGCCCTGCGTGCCATATATGAGCCAAAATTTCCTTGCTATTCCCACTCTATGGTTGCAGGCGGTTTGGAAGAGATGTCATAAACTACGCGATTGATGCCGCGTACCTTACGTATGATTTCATTGGACACGTCGGCGAGGAAGTCGTAAGGCAGGTGCACCCAGTCGGCGGTCATACCGTCCACCGAAGTCACTGCGCGCAGGGCAACAGTACTTTCGTAGGTACGTTCGTCACCCATCACACCCACGCTGCGAACCGGCAGAAGTATTGCTCCGGCCTGCCATACCGAGTCGTAGAGCCCGTACTCACGCAGTTTACTGATATATATGTCGTCAGCTTCCTGAAGCACGGCCACCTTCTCGGCTGTAACCTCTCCGAGCACCCTGATCGCAAGGCCGGGGCCCGGGAAAGGATGCCTTCCGAGTATGACAGGATCCAGGCCAAGCGCCTTGCCAACCCTGCGGACCTCGTCCTTGAAGAGCAGCCTTAGCGGCTCAACCACCTTGAGGTGCATATCCTCAGGCAGACCGCCGACGTTGTGGTGGCTCTTTATGGTCACGGAATGTCCCTTCACGGAAGAGGACTCGATGACGTCAGGATAGATGGTGCCCTGGGCGAGCCAGCGGGCATCGGCAAACTTCTTCGCTTCGGCGTTGAACACTTCCACGAAATCACGGCCGATGATTTTTCTCTTCTTCTCAGGGTCGGTAACACCAGCAAGGTCACCCAGGAATCTGTCGGCAGCTTTCACTCCGACCACGTTCAGGCCCATACCCTCGTAGGACTTGAGCACGTCCTCGAACTCGTTCTTCCTGAGCAGGCCGGAATCCACGAAGATGCAGCGCAGCTTCGGACCTATAGCCCTGTGCAGCAGCAAACCGGCAACGCTGGAATCCACGCCGCCCGAGAGGGCAAGAATCACCTCGTCATCCCCGAGTTTTTCGCGCAGCTCAGCGACAGTCGCATCTACGAAATTCTCCGGAGTCCAGTCTCCGGGGCAGCCGCAGATGCCAAGCACGAAGTTGGCGAGCAGCTGTTTGCCGCACTCGCTGTGATAGACTTCCGGATGGAACTGAATGCCCCAGGTTGGCTCATCAGGGAAACGGAAGGCCGCGTTCCTGACGCTGGCGGTAGAGCCTATGACCTCCAGATCCGAAGGCAGTCCTGTAATCGTATCGCCGTGGGACATCCACACCGTGGACTCCTTCGGCAGACCCTTCATCAGCGGGTCGGACGCATTGACTACGGAAAGCGTCGCGCGACCGTACTCGCGGGAGGTGGCAGGAACCACTTCCCCACCCTTCTTCCACGCAAGCCACTGGGCTCCGTAACATATTCCAAGCAGAGGAAGTACGCCCCTGATGCCGTCCAGCACAGGCTGGGGAGCATCCGTATTGCGCACGGAAGCCGGACTGCCGGAAAGTATCACTCCCTTCACGGAAGCGTCCGGAGAGGGATAACGGTCAAACGGATGTATTTCGCAATAAACTCCGGCCTCCCTGACGCGGCGAGCGATAAGCTGAGTGTACTGGGAGCCGAAATCGAGTATAAGTATCTTGTTGTTATTCACCTCTGGTATAGTTAGGGGTTTCTTTGGTAATGGTAACGTCGTGCGGGTGGCTCTCAGCCATACCGCTGGCGGTAACACGCACGAATTTTGCCTGCTTCAAGGTCTCGAGGTCAGGAGCACCGCAGTATCCCATTCCGGAACGGAGTCCGCCCACAAGCTGGTACACGGTCTCCGAAAGGGTGCCCTTGTACGGCACGCGGCCAACGATTCCCTCAGGTACGAGTTTGCTGATGTCGGTCTTGTCGTCCTGGAAGTAACGGTCCTTGGAACCTGCAGCCATCGCGTCAATGGAGCCCATTCCGCGGTAGGACTTGAACTTGCGTCCGTTGTAGATGATGGTCTCGCCTGGAGACTCCTCCGTACCGGCGAACATGGATCCGCACATCACGCAGTCGCCACCGGCGGCAAGAGCCTTCACAATGTCTCCGGAATACCTCAGTCCACCGTCGGCAATGAGGGTTGCGCCGCTGCCCTTGATGGCCTGGTATGCTCCGAAGATTGCGGAGAGCTGAGGCACGCCCACGCCTGCCACGATACGGGTAGTGCAGATGGAGCCCGGTCCTATTCCGACCTTCACGCCGTCAGCGCCTGCCTCCACCAGCATACGGGCGGCATCCTCTGTCGCCACGTTGCCCACAACCACGTCTATGCCCGGGAACTGCGCCTTCACCTGCTTGAGCAGATCCACCACCCTCTTGCTGTGGGCGTGCGCGCAGTCGAGAACCACGGCATCCACGCTTTCCGCAGCGAGTGCAGCCACGCGAACCAGGGCATCGGAAGTAATTCCCACTCCCGCGGCTACGCGGAGCCTGCCCTTCGCATCCTTGCAGGCATTAGGGTGGAGGCGCTCCTTGATGAGGTCCTTGTATGTAATCAGGCCTACGATCTTGCCGTTAGCGTCAACCACCGGCAACTTCTCGACCTTGTATTTCTGAAGCACGGTCTTCACGTGCTCGCGGTCAGTCTCGGTGTCGAGTATGGTCACAAGGTTCTCGGAAGTCATCACATCCTTGATGAGCAGGGTCATATCGTCCTGGAAACGCACGTCCCTGTTGGTGACTATACCTACCAGACGGCCCTCAGTGTCCGTCACCGGAATACCACCGATATGGTTGTCGTGCATCAGGGCAAGGGCGTCTCCCACCGTCTGGTTCTGATTGATCGTGACGGGGTCGTTGATCATTCCGTTCTCGGACCTCTTCACCTTGCGGACTTCGGCGGCCTGCGCGGCAATGCTCATATTCTTATGAATAACGCCGATTCCACCTTCTCTTGCAAGAGCTATGGCCATCGGCGCTTCGGTAACTGTGTCCATGGCAGCGGACACGATAGGGATGTTGAGTGGAATGTTCCGCGAAAAGCGGCTGCTCAGGCTGACTTCCCTCGGATGGACCTCCGAGTAGGCCGGAATCAGGAGCACGTCATCGAAGGTAAGACCTTCCAAAGCGATTTTTTCTTCTGCGAATGACATACGTGACGAGTAATTGTTATTCTTGCAAATATAGTGATTATTCAGATTCAGAACAAATTAATCTTCTGCCGCCTTCGACTTGCGCTTGCGGTACAGTTGCCAGCTGTTGTAGCAGTTGTGCCATATGCTGTAGAATCCACCTGCGACGGACACCACCGGGGTAAAGAAAGTGTAGCCCAGCCAAATGGCAAAGACAGTATTCTTCTGCCCCAGGGCCTGACCTGCAGAAACCTTGCAGCGGCTGCGCGCCCCTATCACACGTCCTGCCCAGAACTGGAAGACGCAGGCAAGAAGGGAGGCGACGCAGATTTCCACGAGCACGGTCGAGCCGGCGTCATTATGCACTATGCTCCTGGTACTCATAAGGATGGCGAGACTCAGAGAGAATGCCCAGATATAGAAAGGGAGTTCGGAGAACCTGAGCAGGAAGGCATGGAAGCGCGGCAGCAGGTAACGGGTGAGCCAGGCGAGCAGGCAGGGAAGAATAAGGAGAGGGAACACCTTCGCAAGTATTTTCAGGAAGGCACCATAGAACGAGAGCCCCTCCATAGGATGCACGAGCGGCACCATCAACGGTATCAGCACGGCGTCGGCAAGGTTGATGAGCACGGTGTAGGTCACTACCCCGGCCATATTGCCTCCGAGTTTGCCTGTGACCACGGCGCAGGCTGTGGCCGTAGGGCAGATGATGCAGAGCATGGCGGTTTC
>SFJB01000099.1 GCA_004555145.1 Bacteroidales bacterium
TGCTGTGTTGCGACTTGCAGCAATCATATGTGTTCTGAGAGAAATTGGTACACATAAGGCATTACCAATTCATCCTTTTCACCTCCTACCAATGAGGCCATCCCGTTAAGATTTGCGTTGTTGAACCCGTGGCTTGCTCCCTGAATGGGATACAGGACTGCAGAATGATACTTTGCAAGAGCCTTTTCCGAATACTTGATATCCACAATAAAGTCATTGGTTCCGTGCAGGATGATGATGTCGTTGGGGTATGTGCCAATGTTTGCATAGACATCGTAGTCCTTTATCGAATCGACAAACGCATCGCTCATCCCCATTGAGCCGAATCCACCGCTAATGTTGCCAAAGCTACCGAAATCAATTCCGCTGCCGGAAATTGCGATAAATTGGGAGACAAGCTCCGGGATATTGAACGCAGGATAGAACAGTATCATTCCCCTGGTGTCATCCGGGTACTTCTCCGCAACCAAGGCCGTTACCAGACCGCCCTGGCTCGAACCCAGCAAAAATACTTTTCCGGGGTCGACAATGTCAAGGTTCTTGATTTCTGCAAGCACAATCTCAAGATCTTCCATTTCGGTGAAGACCGTCATCTCTTCCGTTGTCCTGCCTTTGCTCTTGCTTCCATCACAGGCACCGCAGAAGTCAAAGCAATATGCAGCATAGCCTTTCGCGGCAATGTATTGAGCGTATGGGGCCATGGCTGCGTGAGTCAGGGACGAACTGTGTGACAACACGACAATCGGCAGCGGACCTTCCTTTCCTTCAGGCGTGTACAACAGACCATAGATGTCGATGTCCCCGGATATGCAGTGCATTTCCTCGATTACGCATTCGTAAACTGTTTGAGTATTCTCTTCATCGGGGTTTTCCGTTCCGTCCGTGTTTGTTTCAGAACAAGATGGCATTGCAACCATCAAAGCTGTGCAGCTGACAATCGCTGCAAGCTTTCCAATGATATAATTCATAATATGGACAAAAATGTCAAGCCTTTTCATGCTTGTTTGCGGTAAAATCAAATTCAACAATAATTCGAAGCAAAGATAATCAAATTATCATTGCTATTGACAGGCTGAAAGATTTTCAATACATTTGCCAGATATATGAGAAAGGAAAGCAGGCAAATGAGTGCCGAATGGGCGCTGGAAGTGTTCGACAAAGCCGCATTCATAACGGTCAGCATGTCCGGACCGGACGGTAGTCCTTATGGTTTGCCCCTGTCGCTTGTCCGCACGGACGAAAAGACATTCTGGTTCCACTGCGCTTTGGAAGGCAAGAAATTGGACATCCTAAGGACCAACCCTAAGGTGTTCCTCTCAGCCGTAACAAGGTGCAGGCCGCTACGTGGGCCCAAGGACGGAAGTTTCACACTGGAGTTTCAGTCTGCCACTGCCGTTGGAATAGCGGAAATCGTGGAGGATGAAAGCACTAAGAAAGATGCTCTGAGAGCAATCTGCCATCGTTACCTACCTCATCAGATGGACAGATTCGAGGAAGCAGTATCAAAAAGCCTTTGCCGAACCGCCATAGTGAGGATAACCCTCACTGAAGCTCCGGTAGGAAAACGAAAGCAGTACGACGCCAATGGCGATGAAATGAAATACGGCAGGATGGATGTAAAGAACGTCTCCGAGATGCTCCGCAAAGCCACCGAAATCGGCATCCTGTGACCCCGTCTCAGGGAAAGGCCATCCATCTTCGACGACCGTCCAGCCCTTAGAACCGATAAATCAGAACTAAGTCTTATCTCGACATCAGATACCGCAATGCCTCAAGAGGATGATGCAGAATCATCCTTGGTCCGCTATAGCGCATCACTTCACGAATCTTCGCTCTCATATCGGGTCTGTAGCAATGCACGGCACATTTATGGCACTTGGTCTTCTCCTCACCGAAGCGGCAACGCTCAAGTCTGGCAAGGGAATAGCCAAGGAGCGTCCTGCATTCTTCGCAAAGAGGACTCCCGCCATGCTTCTTCCGGCACCACAATTCAATCATATGCCGTACCGTCTTCTTCTCCCAATCAATTCGTCCCATACAGATTTATAAATCAATACAATGATGAGAAAGCAGTTTCAGCGAAAATGTTAGAAAACAGGGCCTTGACTGATTCCAATTCCATCATCACCTTAAGGAGTCGATAATCTTCACCTCCATTCCCGAAAGCCTTTCCGGGAGTTCAGACAGGTCGGTATCGCTATAATGGTAAGGAATGAGAGTCTTTGGCTTGATGAGTTCCGCTGCCTCGACACACTGGCCAGGCGTCATAGTATATGGCTGGTTGACAGGAAGGAAGGCGAGGTCTATTCTGCCAAGCTCCGACATTTCTTCAATCGTTTCGGTATCCCCGGCAACATAAACTCTGAAACCCTCGAAATCAAGAATATACCCATTGCCGTTACCTTTCGGGTGGAACATTTCCCTACCCTCGGAAGTGTTGTATGCGGGTACAGCAGAATATCTTACGCCGCCCTCCAACTCCCCGGAACACCCATTGGCCAACACGGTTCCCCTGCCAAGTGCAGTGACGGATTCAGCATTTGCATACAGCTCAGTCTTCTCGCTTGAGAGTAAATCGATCGCAGCCGGGCAAAGGTGGTCCGGGTGCGCGTGGGTTATGAATATGGCATCGGCCTTTCCGAATGCGGAATAGTCGATTTTCATCTCTCCCATTTGAGTAACGGGGTCAATATGGAAAACTTTGCCGTCATATTCAAAGGCAAGAGAACCGTGGAACATGCAGGCGACCCGCAATGATTTTCCAGACGGGGTTGAAAAACATAAGCTGTCCTCAGGAAAAGCGGTCTCAACATTCCCGTTTCCGCAAGAGCTCCCTATCATCCCGATAAGGGCCAAGATCATTACCAATTTTCTGTTCATTTTTTCTGTTAAGCAAAATCTCATGCTTCGAACCTACGACATATCATTAACGAAGATAGGAAAATTTTCAATACTTTGTACCGCTGCACACAGCGCCATGCAGACTTCACCCACGGTCGGCAGCTTGCACTTTTCCGGGAGCAGCGGCAGGATATTCCAGGATATTGCTTAATTTAGCGGTCTAATACAAACACAACAAAAGTACACGTAATGGCAGACGCTTCCACATACCCGATCACCTCCGCGAACAGTATGATGCAGATAATCAGGGAGGTAGGGATCATCCCGTTCTCCAGGAGCGCGGTGCGGGGATGGTCGATCGAGGAGTACACCCACCCCGATTGGTGGCCGTTCAGCTCCGGGGAACTGGGCGTGTGGGACTGGAAGGTGGATGCGGTGCGCGAAGGCTTCATTTACGGGAAGTACATCTCGCGCAAATCCACGTTTGCAACGGAGCGTATGTACAGGCATTTGATGAACTGGAGGCGCTCGCTTCCCGTCTACCGGGTCGCAGAGGGCGGACGGTGCAAGGCTACTACCGTTGACGGACGGCTCCAGAAGTACCTCTCCCCCATTCTGCTGTCCGCAATTCGCGAGCACGGGGCGCTGGACTCATCCGAAATCAGAGCAATGCTCGACCGGGATCTGCCGCTCGAGCTGAGGAAAAAGGTTGGAGGACACGTGGAGAAGTACCTTATACCGAAGGTCACGAAGCAGGCGGTGGATTTCCTCCTGGGATATCTCGATATGGGAACGTGGACCGTTATTGGCGACATCACCAGGGTTTACCGGGGAGCGAACTGCGAGTACACAGGATGGCAGAGGAACAGCATCACCACCCCGGACGCTCTGCTCGGCGCAAGCCCGGATTCAAGGGACACCCCATCCTGGGCGAAATTCGTGGACACGGAAGCGGCGGAAGCGCTGTACCCTGACTGCAGCCCCGAGGAATCCCGCCAGTTCATCATCGACCGCCTGATGGCTCTCTTCCCCGACGGCAGAAAAGCCTTCGAGAAATGTATATAGTTAGTGAAAGGGAGAAAGGACGCAATTATGGAAAAGCAATTCTTTGTCATCAGCAAGGCATTAAATAAGCAATGTCAAAAAAGCCGGATACAGTCCAATAGCAGTAACACGCAAATATTTAAATAATAAACCAATGTAACCACAAATCCATTATCTTTGCACCCATGAAACAGATTATTATAGGCGAAATATTCCGCCAGGACTACCGCATCACCTGCAACGATATGGACTCCGAATACAGGTTGAATTCCCAGGCCATACTGAATCTCTCGCAGGATACTATCGCTGCATTCCTTACCACGCGTCACCTGGCTGCATTCGATCTTCAGAAAGAAGGATTCACCTGGGTATTGTCAGAATATACCCTAGATGTTGCCGGGCCGCTTCCTTTGTGGAGGGAAAAGGTCGAAGTGCAGGTGATTCCCAGCGAAATTTCATCCGTCAAATCGCATTTCGATTACCGCATCCTGAACAAGGACGGGGAGACGGTGGTCTCAGGGACGAGCATCTGGAGCATCATCAACGTGGAGACCGGAAGGCCGGAACTGATTTCAGACCATTGCGAGATTGTTGGCGAATCGGGGCAGAGGCATCCCAGAAATATGATTGAAGCCGTGACCCACAGCGACTTGGACTTCAAATATATCACCAATATCTCCGACATAGACTTCAACGGACACGTCCATAACGTGAGCTATCTGAAAATAGCCCTCTCGGCCATTCCGTATGAGCTGTCGAAGACGAATGTCCTCAAGAAAATGGTTATCAAGTTCTTGCGCCAGAGCTTCATCAATGAGACCTTGACCTGCAGCATAGAAAAGGATGCGGAAGATCTGTCCGCGCATTCATCCATATGCAATGAAGCAGGCCAGGAAGTATGCCGCATCAGCGTAAGTATGCAGAGTGTCGAGAGCCTCGACTTCGCGCTTATGGTTGACCGCAACTGAATCCGATTTCCTCGATTGCTTTGCGGATGTCATCCTCGGATGCCGTTCCCTCCACCGACGCTTCCCCGTTTTCAAGCGATACGCGTGCGGAAGTGACGCCCGGGACACTCAGAATTGCCTTTTCGGCTGATTGACGGCAATGATTGCAGGTCATGCCCTTTATGCGATAAGTCTTCATTGTTGTGTTTGTTGTATTGTTTGTTGCAGTGTTTGTCGTATTGTTCTGATTATTCTTGAACCGTTTGATTATCAGCGCATTGAAAAGCATCAAGACGAGAAGGACACCTAATATGACGGAGATGGCGGACGGTCCGCTGTGGCAGCAAGCCTCCTCCTCGACCAGTTGGCCGAGGAAGTTGACAGTTCCGTGAAACTGCAGATAATCGACAAGGCATCCGAAGCCAACGGCTCCGATGATTATGGATCCCAGATAAAAAGCCAGGGTCTTTCTTCCCATCACCTTGTTCACCACCAGGATGGAAGCAAGGTTGCAGGCAGGTCCCGCCATCAGCAGCACCAAAGCTGCTCCAGGGGTCAAACCTTTGAGCATCAGTGCCACAGCTATGGGTATGCTCCCGGTTGCACAGATGTACATAGGTATGGATATGCCCAGAACCAGCAGGATCGAAGCCCAGGTGTTCCCCTCGAAAACCGTAAACCATTCCTGCGGCACGAAGGCGGTGATCAAGGCAGCCACTACCAATCCCAGGACGAGCCAGCGCCCTATGTCCTGCATCATATCCACGAAGGCATAGTGGAACGCATCCTTCAGTTTACGGGCAAAACCTGTCTTTACAGGTTCCGGCTCCTGCACGGCGCACGCTCTTCCGGCACCATCCCTGTCAAACAGGGTGTCAAGTGTGCCGCCGAACAGTGCCGTCACCAGAGCCGCAAGAGGTCTGACTACAGCAAATGGCAATCCCATAAGACCGTAGGTTGCAAGTATGCTGTCAATGCCGGTTTGGGGCGTTGCAATCAGGAATGACACGACTGCGCCTCTGGATGCACCTTCTTTGCGCAGGGACATTGCAGTCGGAATCACCCCGCAGGAGCACAGAGGCAGGGGGATACCCATCAACGTGGCATACAGCACTGAACTGAAACTTCCTTTTGAAAGGTACGGCGCCATTTCCGCTATTGTCCGAATGAATTGTGACATCTTGTTTTTTCCGCAAAGATAGGCCACAAATTCTTGGAAAACTTTCAAAAAGACGGATTTGACTTATATCTTGTCTATTGGTATCCTGTCTTTGTCCGCCAAAGCCTTGAACTGCCTGGGGCTCAAACCGATTTCCTTTTTGAATTGCGCGCTGAAGTGGGCCGGGCTGCTGAACCCGAGTTCCCAGGATATTTCGCTGATGGATTTGTCATCATAGCTGAGCAATTCCTTAGCGTATTCCATTCTCTGAAGTATGGCAAACCTCTCCACGGACATTGAATTCATTTGAGAAAAGAGTTTGCTGACGGAACTGTATTCCTTGAGCATTCTCCTCTGGAGGAAATCCGAAAGGGCGGGACGCTCCCCATCCATCCTTGCCCACTCGATAATCGCAAGGCGTATCTTCTCCACCTTTTGGGACAGGCGGTCATCCAGTAGTTCAAAGCCCTCATCAATAAGAGCTGCCTTAAGGGATTCCGTCTGATTCTCATCGGGAAGAGCATCCAGTTCCACCTGTCCCAGGACCACATTCCTGTACCTTATCTGGAGCCGGTCAAGCAGCAGCCTCACTGTCTTGATGCAGCGCGGGCAGACCATGTTCTTTATATACAGCTTGTTCATCGGACGCACTTCAACACCCGGCAAATTTAGCTATTTTCACGACATACGCGAAGGGATTCGGGAATGAATTTTGATTTTTGTATTACACTTTTCAAATAAAGTGTTATCTTTGTCTTCCAAAGCATCGCAGTATATGGAGGACAAGAAAGACAGAAGGGGCGGAGCGCGCCCCGGTGCCGGTCGCCCGAGGGGAGACAGCCGGATGATCTCATTCCGCGCCCCGGGCAGGCTGGCGGCGCAGCTGAAAGGGATGGACAAGCGTACGGAGTTCATCTGCCAGACCCTGGACAAGGCCATACGCGCGCAGGAGAGGGTTCCTGGAGCCGCAGGGGACGCCGTTACCAAGGCCGTTGGGCATGCCGTTACCGAATCCATCGGGCTTGCCGTTCCCGCGAGCAGGGTCAGGTCCCGCACCCTCCCCTATTTCGACATACGCGTGGTGGCTGGTTTCCCCGTCCCGCTCGACAACGATGAGCGCGCGCAGGACATCGACATCATCTCCATGCTCTGCCCTCACCCGGAGGCATCGTACCTCATCCGGGTCAACGGTGACTCCATGATTGACGCAGGGGTGCTCAGCGGGGACATCGTCATCGTCGACAAGAGCAAACGCAACCCCTCACCTCACGAAATCGCAATGTGCGAGCTTAATGGAGAATACACCCTCAAACGCCTGCAGCTCGAGGACGGCCAGGGATGGCTCGTGCCCGCGAACCCCGACTACCCGAGGATACCGATCACCCCGGATGACGAGTTCAGCGTCTGGGGAACAGTCACCTACATCATCCACAAGGCAAGAGACTAGTCCGTCATGATCGCCCTCGCCGACTGCAACACCTTCTTCGCATCCGTGGAGAGAGTATTCCACGCGGGCCTCAAAGGCAGGCCGGTGTGCGTGCTGTCGAGCAATGACGGCAACGTCGTGGCGCTGACCGCCGAAGCCAAGGCCCTGGGCATCAAGCGGGGAGCACCCTTCTTCCAGGTAAGGGACATCATCGTGAGGAACAAGGTGGCCGTCTTCTCCGGCAACATAATGCTCTACGCAGCCATGTCGAAGCGCGTGCAGAGCATTATGAGAAGGACAGTCGAACATACCGAGTGCTACTCCATAGACGAGCAGTTCCTTTACCTGGACGGCTACGAGAAGCACTACGACCTCGTGGAGCTGATGCGCGGGATGGTCCGCCGGATCGCGCTCTGGACCGACATACCTGTGAGCGTGGGCATAGCGAAGACCAAGACCCTGGCAAAGGTCGCAAGCAAATACGCGAAGAAGTACAGGGCCTACAGGGGCGTCTGCATGATAGACTCCGACGAGAAACGGCGCAAGGCACTGGAGCGCTTCGAGCTGGAGGATGTATGGGGCATAGGTCCGGGCACCCTGCGCAAGTTGCTCGAGTTCGGCATCACCACTCCCCTGCAGTTCGCCGACAAGCCGGGTGACTGGGTGCACAGGCACTTCCACAAGCCGGGGTACCAGACCTGGCTGGAGCTCAACGGACGGCCCTGTATCGACACCGAGGAGCTCATACGGAGGCAGACCATCACCACCAGCCGCAGCTTCGGGCAGATGATCTCCACAGAGCAGGAGCTAAAGGCATCGGTAGCTTCATTTGCGGCCAGTTGCTGCAACACCCTCCGGGCACAGAACTCCTCCGCCTCCTGTATCTCCGTCTTCGCCTGCAGCAACCGCTTCCGCGAGGACCTCCCCCAGTACGGGAACATCGCAACGGCGCGGCTCGTCGTCCCTTCTGCGGACACCATAGAAATCACCGGAGCTGCGCTGGAACTTGCGGAAAGGATTTACCGCCCCGGGATCCAGTTCAAGAAGTCAGGAGTCATCCTCTCCGGAATCGTCCCGGGATGCTCCCATGGCATCCTGTTTGACCCCGTGGAAAACAGGGAAGAAAGGTTGGAGCTCTCACGCACCATAGACAGGATGAACCACAAGTACGGGCTCAGGACGGTGGGTCTCGCAGTCGCAGGCAGCGACAGGGAGGTCTGGAAGAACAAGAAGGAACACCTCACTCCCAACTACCTCACGGACATTGACCAGCTTATGACGGTGCAGATATGAGCCGTCGAATACGATGCTCCTGACAGACACTGATTCACAGCGCCTTCCGGAGTATGTAGTCATTCATGAAGAAGCCGCCTCCTATGTCGAAGTCGCCGCTGCGCTCAATTGCCATTCCCATATGCAGGTAGAAGTCAAGAGCCTTGTTGTGCCTGTTCACGTTCAGCTCGAAGGCCTTCGCTCCAAGCTTTCGCATCCAGTCTTCGGCTGCCCCGAACAATTGCCGGCCGTATCCCCTGCCCTGCACGGATGGCAGCAGGTAGAGTTTATGAAGGTGGAACAGGCCCTCCTCCCCTTCCGGGCCGAATGACACATAACCCACGGCCTCGCCATCCTGTTCCATAAGAAGGAAGCGTACATCTCCGCACAGCTCTTCGCGCAGAGTTTGCTCAGAGTACATCCATTCCATCATATACTCGATTTGGGAAGGGCTGATGATGGAAGAATAAGTGGCGGGAAAAGCTTCCTGCGCAATCTTTCTGATGCACGGGATGTCTGCGATCGTTGCTGTTCTGAATACTGGCATAGCTGTATGAATCAAAATATCATTCTGCCATATGCATCAATCCCGTTATCTTTTCAAGGCTTTCCCGGTCAGTTTCATCAAATGCATTCAGATTCCGACTGTCTATATCCAGGACCGCGATTACCTCTTTGTCACGGAAGATCGGGACTACTATTTCACTGCGTGACAGGCTGCTGCAGGCGATGTGCCCCGGAAACTGCTCCACATCGGGAACGACGATGCTTTCCTTGCGCTTCCACGCCGTCCCGCACACTCCCCTGCCGAACGGAATACGGCTGCATGCAACCGGACCCTGAAAAGGACCCAATACCAGCTCATCACCTTTGACAATATAAAAACCGGTCCACCAAAATCCGAATGTACTGTGAAGAAGAGCGACGATGTTGGACATATTCGCAATGATGTCATCCTCTCCCTCGACAAGGGCTTTAACCTGCTTATAGACAAGGCTATACTTGTCTCTCTTCGCCTTGGCGGCATCGTCCGCGCACTGAATGCCAGAGGCCCTTTCAATCAGAAGTTCCATCCCCTTATGGGGGATTCCCTCATCCAGGAACTCATCCGAAATTACCTTGAATCCGAGCTTCTCATAAAAGCCTATC
>SFJB01000100.1 GCA_004555145.1 Bacteroidales bacterium
TTTGACCAGATTGCCGATGCGATCACCAACGACCTCCACAGGGGAGTGACCGTGCTCGACGGAAAGGGCTGGTACACCAAGAATGACGTGAAAGTGGTGATGGTAATAACCCGTAAGACCGACCTGAATGTGCTTCTGAAATACATAAACGCCATAGACTCCAATGCCTTCGTTTCCGTATCTTCAGTCACCGGCGTCTATGGAAAGGGCTTCGATACCATCAAGACAGCTAAAAAAAAGAAATAAATAGCTAAGTTTCTTCCAAAACTTGCAATCACCCTGTTCAGAACTAAATTTTGAGCGGGGTGTTTTCATATATTTGCTCATAACCAATTATTGAAAAAATGAGCAATATAACCTGCCCTCTGAATTTTGTTTCAAAACAGATTGCCCGTCTGAGTCTGCTTCTGCCCTGGATGACCCTGCTGCCTTTCGTGAAAGCCTCATTCGGACCGGATCCCTTCCACATAGCGCTGTCAGTCTCATCCGTCATTGCCCTCAGTATGCCTATGGGCGAAGAGGACAGCCAGGATACTTTGATTCTTTCTTCAGCCCTGCTGTTGTTGCTCCTGGTTTACCTGTTCACCCATCTGAAGACGGCAAGCGTCATTTTCATGAACATGTGCCTGTGCTGCATCCTGAACCTGTACCGCAGCATTAGACGTACTTGCCGTCTTTCCGCACTTTTTCGCGCAGCGGAGAACTGGATTTCACTTCAACTTACTTTCCGTCTGCTGCTGACCCTGCTGCTCTTCTGTCTTATGTTCGCTTCGGCTCTCTCATCTGATTGCATGAGCCTGAACATATTGCTTTTGCTGCCTGAGACAGCTTTCAGCATCCTGATATGGAGAAGGGTAAAGGCGGGCAGAAGCCTCTTTCTCAACAGGGAGAAGGAGGGGGAATTCCGTCGCCTCGCGGGACTGGCCCTTGTCAGGGAAAAGAGAATGGAAGAGCAGCCGGAAACTATCTGCTCCGACAAGGACGCGGAACTGATGGGCAGGGTAAAGGATGTCATGGAAAACAAGAAGCCCTTTCTGGATGAGAAATTCTCCCTTATAAAACTTGCTGCCCTTGTGTATTCCAACAAGACCACGCTTTCAAGGCTGCTCAACAATACGATGAAGACCACTTTCAGAAAGTTTGCCAACGAGTATCGCATAGATTATGCGCTCAAGCTGATGGATGAAAACCCGCACTTGAAGATATGCGAATATTCCGAGCGCTCCGGCTTCCACAATACGGTCACCTTCGGCTCGGCTTTCAGGGAAAAAGTAGGCCTCAATCCGGGAGAGTACCTGTTGGAAAGGAAGGTGCAGCTGTCAAATGCACGTCAGTCTTCTTCACCGGATGGATGAAGCTGATTTCGTGGGCGTGGAGGCTGATTCCGCCGTCTGGGTTGGACCTCTTTGCCCCATACTTGAGGTCTCCCTTGATGACGCAGCCTATGCCTGAAAGCTGGCAGCGTATCTGATGGTGGCGTCCGGTGAGGAGCTCGACTTCCACGAGATGATAACGCTCCGTACTGCACAGCCAGCGGTAGTTCAGCTTCGCCAGCTTCGCACCTTTGCGCTTGCCGTCAGCTACGATGTAGCTCTTGTTCTGCTTCTCGTTGCGAATCAGGTAATTCTCCAGATGGCCCTCGGACGGATCGGGTTTCGCGCAGCACAGGGCCCAGTATTTCTTGTGGATTTCCCCATCCCTGAGCATTGCGCTTATTCTCTCCATCGCCTTGGTGGTCTTGGCCAGGATGCATATCCCGCTCACCGGCCTGTCCAGTCTGTGCGGTATGCCCAGGTACACCTTCCCCGGCTTGGAATCGCGCCGGGCTATGAATGCCTTGTATGATTCCGCGAGGCATTCGTCTCCCGTCTTGTCGCCCTGGGTGATTTCCCCGGCCTTCTTGTTGACTATGAGGAGGTGATTGTCCTCGTAAAGAATTCTGGACTCTAAGTCCCTGTATTCGGCTTCGCTTAACTGTCTGTATATCATTGTGCCGCTTGACTAAAGGGAAAGCTGCTGGAGGTCGTAGTCAGCCTTGATCTTGTTGATGATGGCGCAGACGAGCCTGTATGCCCCGGAATCGGGACCGTAGCTCGCCGGGATTGCGAAATCTACGCGTCCCTGGCGCTTGAGCTTGCCGGCGGAGTGCTTCTTGGACTGGTTGCCCGGGTTCCATACGGCTACGGAGTGTCCCCCGAACATCTTGACTATCTTCATGCATGGCACGTCGGTATCTCCGTCGCCGAAGTAAATCATATGCGTGAACGGCACCCTCTTCTTCTCTTCTGCCACGGACTCGTTCACCTTCTTGTTGTCGCGTGCGCTGAAAATGCCCTTGTTGATCTTGAAAAGGAACTGTGTCTTCGCGGTGTAGTCCACCGCCACTCCCGGCCACTGGGCCTCCCCGTCCTCGTCGTAAATGAACGAGCCCGCGAAGATGTGCTTGAACTTGTCCGCAATGGGGCTTCCTTCAATGATTTCCTTGAGCCCGGAGGAGTTGATGTAGTGTTCCACCACCACACCCTGCTGCCTGCCGTAGCGGTTCACGGCGTCGAACCACCAGTCCGCCAGACCTTCGAAAAGCTCTATGTCCCCTCCGAACTTCCTCAGGTCCTCGCGCCTGAGGCTCATGCCGTTGGACTTCGCCTCGTCGAACATCAGCTTCATATATGCCAGCACGTTGGACGCATCCTGTCCTATGGCAATATTGTCACTCATCCTCCAGAACTCCTCCTTGGTTTTGCCGACGGCCTGAATGAAGCCGAATTCCTGCATATTGCCGGGGGAGAGGGTCCCGTCAAAATCGTATATCAACGCTACTATGGGCCTTTTCCTCATATTTTTTCGCCACAAAAATTTCTTATTCGCCACAAATATCGCAATTTATCCCAACTTTTCAACAATTGCTCTTGACTTTCAATATGAATAGGAGTAATTTTGCTATAACCAAAACGGAATACTAATTAAAACGATACTGAATGAAACCCTATCTCTCCACTCTGGAAACAAGTATGAAATCCCTGTGGGAAAAGCCAGCGCTTTGCAACTACAGGGGTGAAACCATTACCAACCGCGAACTTGCCGCCTACATAGTCAAGTTCGGAATGATGTTCGAGGCTGCCGGTGTAAAGCCTGGCGACAAGATTGCCGTGTGCGCAAAGAACACTGCCCATTGGGCCGTCAGCTTCCTTGCATCCAACGCCTACAGGGCAGTCACCGTGACCATACTCTCCGACTTCCATCCCGACAGCGTATCCCATCTCGTCAATCACTCGGAGAGCAGCGTGCTCTTTGTGGACAGGGAAATCTGGGACAAGCTCGAAAAGGGAGCGATGCCTCTGCTCAAACTCGTAGTGAACGTGGATGACTTCGCCCTCATTTATGCCTCAGATGCAAAGGTGAAGGCTGCATTCGAGGGTATGGACAAGGCTTATGCCGAAAAATATCCCCAGGGTGTGGACAAGGACCAGTTCAGCCTGCCTAAGGACAATCTGGACGAACTTGCCGTAATCAACTATACCTCAGGCACCACCAGTGCCCCTAAGGGTGTAATGCTCACCTATGGCAACCTCAGCAGCTCCATACTTTTCGGTCACGAGAACATCCCGGTTATGCCGGATGACAAGATAGTGTCAATGCTCCCTATGGCCCACATCTACGGAATGGTATATGAGTTCCTCTATCCCCTCGCAGGCGGCTGCACCGTTTACTATCTGGGCAAGACTCCTGCACCGTCCCTTCTGCTCAAGGCGATGCACGATGTGCAGCCTTATCTCGTCTGCACCGTGCCTCTGGTGATGGAGAAGGTATACAAGTCCTCCCTCAAGCCAGTGCTCGACAAGTGGTATATGAAGCTCCTGACTTCTATCCCGGGAATCAACTGCATACTCTTCAACAAGATACGCAGCAAGCTCGATGCCGCTTTCGGCGGCAAGGTGCGCAGCTACATTATGGGTGGCGCAGCCCTCAACCCTGAGGTGGAGAAATGCTTCAAGAAGATAGGCCTCCACTATACCGTGGGCTACGGTATGACCGAGGCAGCTCCGTTGCTGGCATACGAGGACTGGCGCAAATACAGGCCGGGCTCCTGCGGAAAGGCAATCAACAGCGTCCAGGCCCGCATTGACTCCGATGACCCTCAGCGCATCGCAGGAGAAATCCAGGCCAAGGGTTCCAACATCACAATAGGCTATTATAAGAACGAGGAAGCCACCAAGGCTGCGTTCACCGAAGACGGATATCTGCGCACCGGTGACCTCGGAATCATGGACGCCGAGGGCAACATCTTCATCAAGGGCCGCTCCAAGAGCATGATACTGTCCGCCAACGGTCAGAACATCTATCCTGAAGAGCTCGAAGCAGTCATCAACAACCAGCCTTTCGTGGCGGAGTCGGTGGTAGTGGACCGCAGCGGAAAAATTGTAGCCCTTGTGTACCTCGACCAGGAAGCCGTCAAGAAGTCCGGTCTCGACGAAGAGGCAGTATCCGACATCCCTGAGAACATCCGTCTCGCATCCAACCGCAAGCTCCCGCAGTACAGCCAGATAGCCAAGGTCGAGCTGGTACAGGTTCCTTTCGAGAAGACTCCTAAGATGAGCATCAAGAGATTCCTCTACAAATAACAACCATCCCGAGTGGGTGGCTAAACAGTCCAGAAGGGGATGAGCAAAAAGCCTTTTGTTCATCCCCTTTTTCTGCAACGGCAAGCCACGACCGCGCATCATTATACAGGTTTATACAGTTCATAATATGAGTAAACACATATTCCCGCTTATTGTCGTGTCCATGCTATGCCTTTCGCTTGCGGACACTTCGGCCAGGAGTCAATCCCGCAGGGTTCATCACTCTCCTGACGGATGGTCAGTGACAGCCTCCCTGAATACTCCTTCCGATATTGGAAGCTCATTGTTTGCCGATGGACACTATCTCATAGGCTGCGTTGATATGTATCCGTCCAATACCGGACTTGAGTATATCTATCAGGATTATCACGACGAAACCCGGAGTACAGGAGGTCTGGGGGTAGGAGCCGAATACAAATTCAATCATTGGATCGGTGTCGGTGTGGACCTTGGAGCCACTTTCTATTACCATAATTCTTATGATGCCATAAACCCGGGTTCTGAGAAGTTCAGGCTTGGTGCAGCAATAAGCCTTATGCCCAAAGTCAAGATGTTCTATATGGACAGGCCAAAGTGCCGCCTCTACACATCGTTATCGCTTGGTATCGCTGCATACCCGGGCTTCTATCTTGCTGAAGAAAAAGTCAGGCCGGCGTATCAGATGACTATGTTCGGGGTCGAGTTCGGCAAGGACCTTTGCGGTTTTGTCGAGACGGGGTTCGGCATACAATTTTCCGGACTAAAGGCCGGTGTGGCATATAAATTCTAAATGATGAGGATATGAAAAGGATATTATTGCTTCTCTCAACCCTTGCCCTTATGACCTCCTGCGTGGTGGATACCGATTCGAATCGGAATAGGACCCCAAGCAATCTTGCATATTTCGTGGCGCATCAGTATCGTGAAACTGTAGGTGCCTGTCTGTCCCTTCTCGCGTCAGATTCGTTCGGCAATACTGCGATAATCGGCAATCAGATAAGTGTCACCATTACCCGCATAACGGACGAGTCCGTACATGTCGAGGGTGAAGGGGCTGATGCCGTCTTTTCCTTCGATGCTCTTCGACTCCCCGGGCAATACGGACGCAGCGCTTTCATACTCAGCGACCTTTCCTACCGTTACGACGAGAAGAACTCTTATGTGATGGAGATGCACTTTGACGGCGATATGCGCTACGACTGGCTTGAGTCCGCTTCCTCAACTTATGTGAGCTACTCTCTGGAACCGAGCGGAGTGCTCAACAGCGAGTTTTATAAGGAAGGCGAGCAGGTGGATTACTGCAAACTTGTCTATGATTGTGGCGAGATACAGTTCTACACGAG
>SFJB01000009.1 GCA_004555145.1 Bacteroidales bacterium
GAAAAGGCCCTCCGGCATCACCGGAAGGCCTTTTCAGTGGAGATGGAGGGATTCGAACCCTCGTCCAAACAACGCCCCAAATGGCTTTCTACACGCTTATTCTTTCTTTGGTTTTCGACTGTGCAGTGCCGAAAGACAGGCCAAGCACGGCTTATCCTCTGAAGTCTTAACGGTCCGTAGAGGCGTCGGGGCCGCGCATCCGGTTTTGATGATACCCCTTTGTCCAGACTGAACCGGCCTAAAGCTGGAGGGATATACGTCAGCGTCGCAGCCTTGGCGGCGCCGATTGATGCTCAGTCTCTTGGAGACTAGCAAGCGTATGAGTAGTTATAGTTGCCAGTTATGGCTTGAAGACTGGGATTAACGGGCCAATCTCCTACTCCCGGCGTGCTTACCACCCGGAATCGATGCTGTCAAAACCAAAACATCCCCAGGTAGCAGGAAAATCGTTGTGATGTCAGTTGGCTGGTGTCCAGTCAGAAAATGGAATCCCGCCGTCGAACTCAAAGCCGAAGCTTGCTTTCTGAGCCTCAAAAAATGCATTCACCTCCACGCCATCCCCCTCGCCTTCAATGCTTATAACTCCGCCCTGGACAGGGTAAACGGTCTGACCATCTTCGCCCAGTTGGCTGAACACAACGTAAGTGCCTTCCCCGGACCATTCGAAAATTCCGTTGTGGACAGCATTCGACTTGTCGGAGACAGGAGCCCCATAGCTGAAACTATACCCGTATGCGGCGTTCGCCGATGCGGAGTAAGTCCCAGGAGGGATGGACAGTCCGTCGAATTCAGGAGCATAGAGGGTGACGAAGGCAACGGCACCGGGAGAAATCAGGTTGAATTCTTCGTCCGTACGCCCATAAGCCAGCACCAGTCCGAATTTATGGCTTGAGCTCGCTTCATCGTACCCGAAATAGTATGAAGCAGCTACTTCCGCTTCGAAATCAAGGTCCAATTCATTGAGTTGCAAGTCCATACGGGAGCAGGATGCAAACGCACACACCGCAGCTGACAGTATTGCAAACAATTTTCCAAATCGATTCATACATAAATGAGATGCAGAATCGAATGCAAAGATTGCATTTTTTCACAAAAAAAACCAAAAAAATTTTGTGGTTATAAAAAAACGTTGTACATTTGCAAACCGAAACGAACAACGGTCGCTCGGGAGCTTAGCTCAGTTGGTTCAGAGCGTCTGCCTTACAAGCAGAGGGTCGGGGGTTCGACTCCCTCAGCTCCCACAAAAAAGAGGTCAGCAATCAAGCTGACCTCTTTCGTTATATCCTCCCCCGGCTCCTATTTGGCAGCAGTGAGATGAGGATTCTGTCCATTGAGCGTACGCAGGAAGGCGACGATGGAATCCACCTCCGAACCGCTCAGCTTTTTCCCTAGTTCATAGCGGGCCATAGCGCGAACCGCCTCTTCCAGAGTCTGGAAGCTTCCGTCGTGGAAATAAGGAGCAGTAAGTTCTATATTCCTTAGTACAGGGACCTTGAATTTATGGAGGTCTTCATCCTTGAGAGTAAAGCCCTTGAGACCTTCGTCATCCGAATTGTACTCGATCTCCGGATTTCTCTCGGCAAAGTAATCTCCATATATGTCATTATATTCGAAGCTTCTTCCTCCCATTGCGGCTCCGAAATGGCAAGCGGCGCAAGAATTCTCCTTGAACTCCTCGTAGCCCTTCTTCTCCAGCTCGCTGAGCGCATTGCTATCGCCCTTGAGATAAAGGTCGAAACGGCTGTCAGGGGTGATGAGCGTGCGCTCGAATTCGGCAATTGCGTGGCACAGGGTATATGCGGTCAACCCTTCTTCAGGGTACAGAGCCTCAAACTCCTTCACCAATGCCTTGTCTGCGTAAAGCCTCTCCACCACCTGCTCCACAGTCTGCTCACCCATTTCCACAGGGTTGGTGATAGGACCGGCTGCCTGCTCCACAAGGTCCGCCGCCCTTCCGTTCCAGAACTGGAGCACGTTGTACTCGGCATTGTACACGGTTGGAGCGTTCACTCCGCCCTTAAGTCCATTAATTCCTTCTGACACCCTCTCGTCGGCGTGGTCGGCACCGCCGTTCTCCAACACGTGGCAGGTGGCGCAACTGATGCTTCCGTCAAGGGAAAGCGCTCCGTCATTGAAGAGCCTCTCACCCATTGCCGCCTTGTCGGCATCATAATCCACGCTGGACGGCAGCGGCCATACAGGTTCCTCGCTGCCCCTCTTTTCCTTTATCCACGAAGCGAGCAGGGCCCTTTCCCTCTTATCCAGGCCGCTCCTCCAATGAATCATTCTGAAAGAATGCAGAGGCATGGTATTGTAGCTTACGGCGTGGTCAAGCTTGCTCAAAGTTGCCTCGCTGAAATTGTCAGGATCCGCAATTTCGGCTCCCAGATCAAGGAACTTGGTACCGGCACTCACGTGCTTGTCCATCATCTTTCCAATCACAGGGAAAGATGAATAGAACGGGAGATCAGGCTCCTGGGAGTGACACACTAGACAGTCGCTGCGCTCGAGGATAGCCTTCACCTGCTCGTTGGCAGGGCCCTCAGGGAGAGGTTCACGGAAACAGAATCGGCACAGGGCAATGACTGCAGCAAGCGCCAAAAGCACTCCAAGGGCAATGGTAAGAATACGTTTCATAAAAATGTTTTGTTAATATTGATTATTTGCTGTTATACACGTGAAGTCCGTCCTTTGCCGACGGCAGGTAATTCACCCCATACCAGGTCATCTGCATAGAAGCGAAGGCAATGAACAGCACGGCGAGCAGGGAGCCGCGGCGCGCACCTGTTGGAAGGTGAGTTGCACATAAGGTCAGAAGGTAGGTGGCGGCAGCCCAGCATTCCTTGGCATCCCAGGCCCAATAGTCACCCCAGCTGAGCTGAGCCCAGATGGAGCCGAAGACGATTCCCATCAGAATGAGGCTGGATGAGGTCTTGAGAAGATTGGAGGCAAGAGAGGAGGCCTTCGCGAAGCGGGGGAAGAAAGAGGCGATGCAACACAACAGACTTAGAGCCAGAGTGGAATACGCTATCATATACACTATAAGATGAGGCGCAAACCAGAAGCTGCGCAGCGCCGGAGGCAAAGTGGCGAAGCGTATTCGGGACACGGAAACCAGAGTGAAGACCACGGCAAGCAGCAGTACGGCCGGGAGCACGAAGCGCGACTTCCAGCTGCGCCTGAGACTCAGCACCGATGACACGAGCAGCAGAATCATACCAGCAAGCACCCCGGGAATGGACGGATTCCACACCAGCCTGAACATAGCTTTGCGTCCGCTTTCCCGGTCAAAATCAGAGATATACACCAGCCATCCCTTGTACAGGGCAGGGTGGTTGACGCTCACCCGGCGGGTCTTGGAATCCAGTTCCAGGCTGGCGACATACTGCTTCGGCATGGCGCTTTCCGGGTAATATTCCGTGTGCACATCCTTCAACTCAAGCTCGAAAGGCAGGGGTATCGAGTCCTCCGTGACATGGGAAGGTCTGTCGCGTTCGAGTATTATTGCACTGCTTATGCTGTCGGGAGCGCCGAAGAAGGAAGAGGCAAGCAGCACACTCAGTCCCAGATGGCTGAGGGTAAAGCCCAGGTCCTTCCTTTCGCGGAAACCGTCCCTCGCGGCAAGTGCGCTCAGGAATATGGCAAGCAGCAACAGGGGAGCCAGCCAGTAACGATAGCCTGGATCGGGTTTGAGGCAACCCAACACGGCAAAAGAAGCCGCAAGCAGACAGAGAACAACAAAGCTCAGGCGGCGGGGACACTTCCTCGGATAGATTAATGATGCCACAAACAAAGCTGCCGCCAAAATCAGCGACAGCGGGAATGAAAACATTTGCAGTTCCGGCCTCATAGGAACGCGAATATACTCAATATTATAAAATTATTCAAGAAAGTATCGATAAACTGATGAAGCAGCATCAATAAGGGCTACTGGTCAGTCTCAAGACTTTTCCGTTTGGTTCATTTCAGGTTCATTTTGGTTCATTTGCCTGTGCCGAGATAATCGCGGATCGCCCTGTACTGGCCCTTGCCCCGAGTAATCTTTCCGAAGCTGATGGCAGCGGACGGACAGTTGTGGTAGCAGGCATTGCAAGTGGTGCAGGAACCCGTCCAATGCGGACGGCCGGAACTCATCACTATGTTCTCCAACGGGCAGAGTCTGGCACAGAGTCCGCAGCCCGTGCAGGCTTCTGAAGCGTGGAAGTACCTGTCAGTGACGAGGAAACGGTAGAAGAGAGGCTTCAGAACCCGGGACTTGAGCCAGGCGTTCTTCCCCACCAGGATGTCGCTGCACCGTTCGTGCGAGCGCAAGGATGCGGCTATCCCAGGGATGCGGGAAAGCGCCGCCTCTATTTTCCTGCACGCCTGTTCCCGGCTGTCCAGGCCCATTCCCGGAAAGTTCACGTAAGTCTCCGGCATTATCAGGCCGTGGCACGCATCCAGCTCCAGCCCTACCCGCCTCAGCGATTTCCTGAAGAGTTTCTCGCTCAGGCCGGCGTCATCGCCATAGGTCGCAATCATATATGTAAATGATGGTTTGCGATTCAGCTGGAGACGGCTCACGAACTCGCTGACAAGTTTCGGAGGGGCCCAGCAGTACACCGGCCACACGAAGCCCAGGCTTTCTCCCTCTCCAAGTTCAGGGCAATACTCCCCCGCCCTGTCCGCTTCCGGGATGAATACAAGACGCTCTCCCAATTCTGCGGAGATTCTTTGCGCTATGAGACGGCTGTTGCCGCATCCGGAATAATAGTATATCATAAGTATCCTTTCTTTCCACAAATATAACAAAACTAGTGCTTACTTGTGCCAATTTGTCAATATTTGCGACAAAATGTCTTGATTTTCAGACAGTTAGACAGCAAAAAGCGAAAAAATGTCCCTGTTTCCCATCTGGTCCCCCTTTTGTAATTATTATAAGCGTTCCGCAATTGGAACAGGTATTAAAGAAAACAGATAAAAGAATTTATAAAATGGAGGATTTGATTATGTATCCAGTTAGACATCAGACTTGGTTGCCAAGCATATTCAGTGATTTGTTTGACGATAATTTCGCAGTAGTTCCGGCAAAGCAGTTCGCAAGCCCGGCAGTCAACATCAAGGAAAGTGACAAGGATTTCAAAATCGAAATCGCCGCTCCTGGAATGACCAGGGAAGACCTTTCAGTCCACGTAAACAACGACGAGGAACTTGTTATCGACCTTGAGAAGAAGGCCTGCAAGGAGCCTAAGGAAGAGAAGAAGGAAAACTACCTCCGCAGGGAGTTCACCTACGCTTCATACCACCAGAGCTTCACCCTGCCGGAAAACATCAACCTCGAAGCCATCAGTGCAGAAATGCTCAACGGTGTGCTCAACATCACCCTTCCGAAGAAGGAAGAGAAGACTCAGATTCCTGCCACAAGGCAGATTGAGATCAAATAGTCTCTGATTTCGCAAAGACTTCCCTGCCCTCGCAGAACACGCGGCTAATGCAGGAGGAGTCAGCCGAGTACACCAGATTCGATATCAGGTGATGACACGGTTTCATACGCGGCTCGTTCAAGTCCACAAGCATTGCGTCGGCCAGGCCTCCGGCCTTGATTTCTCCGGCGTCTATGCCAAAGGCACGAGCCGCATTTTTTGTGCCCCAGCTGAAGACCTCTTCAGCCTTCAGAAGCACGGGATTCCCCTGAACCTTGGCGAGCAGGGCCGCAAACTTCATCTCCCCGAGCATGTCGAGACTGTTGTTCGAAGAGGCACCGTCCGTACCCAGGCATATGCGGCAACCTGATTCCAGAGCCAGTTCATACGGGAAGCGTCCGCTCCCGAGTTTCATATTCGAGCACGGGCAATGCGCCACCGTGACACCCCTGCGCGCGAGGATTTTCCATTCCTGTTCGTCCACGTGCACACAATGCGCCGCAATCACGTCCGGGCCCAGGAAACCAATCTTGTCCAGGTAGCGCACCGGGGTTGTTCCGTACTCCCGTATGCAGTCCTCCACCTCCCTGCGCGTCTCGGAGAGGTGTATGTGGAGCCGGAGTCCGTGCTTGCGCGCGAATGCGGCAGTGCGGCGCAACTTGTCCGTTCCCACGGTATAAACCGCGTGCGGAGCCATCACCAGCTGTATGCGCCCGCCACTCGGGTCAACCCAGTTCTTCACGAAATCCAGCTTCTGCGCCTCCTGGGCCTTGGTGTGGTTCTCCATCACAGTGATGCCTATCGCGGCGCGCATCCCGCTGCGCACAACCTCATCTATGGTTTCCTCGATATCGAAATACATATCATTGAAGAAGGTGGTGCCGCCCGAGAGCATTTCCCGGCACGCCAGTTCGCTTCCGTAACGTATGTCCGCCGGGGCAAGCTTGTCCTCGTAAGGCCACACATAGTCCTCGAGCCACTGCTTGAGCGGCAGGTCGTCCGCATACCCGCGCAGCAGGGTCATCGCAGCGTGGGTGTGGGCATTGTACATAGACGGGAGCAGGGCTGTGCCGGACGCGTCCACAATCCTGGCGGCAGGGGTGTTCTCCGGAACGTCGAGCGAAGCGAAACGGCCGTGCTCGATAAGCACGTTGCAGATCTTCCCCTCCAGAAGCACGGAGCGCAGGAGCGTAGATTCAGGGGTGGCGAAGCGATTGTTGATACGCTCGTATGCCCTGGACACGTCCGCTGCCATTTCCAGCATACGCTCCCCGTCCGGAGTAGGGCACACCCCGGACTTGCTCCTGTCGAGCAGGCGCACCCCGGCGAACTTCTCGAGTTCCGAGATATTCTTGCTCACCGCCGGCTGGGAAATGCCAAGCTGCCGGGCGGCTGCCGTGAAGCTGCCTGTTGACAGCACGGTCTGATATACTTTCAGTCTGAAATCTTCCAAGAACATATTGCTCCCTTTGAATTGAAAAAGGCCGGATCGCACTGCGCCCGACCTGTACTTTCCGATAAGTGTTTGGGGTTATTCTTCAGGTGAAATTGCTCCCATAGGGCAAGCGTCTGCGCAAGCGCCGCAGCTGACGCAAACCTCAGGGTCAATTGAATAAACGTCACCTTCCTTTATAGCGCCTGAAGGGCACTCACCCTGGCAAGTTCCACAAGCCACACAGATGTCGGGATTAATTTTGTAAGCCATAATTATAAATGTTAACCTTGCAAATATAGTCATTTAAAATGAATTTTTTAAAAAAGTTTCAGGAAGTTTGACGGAAATTTTGAGAAAGAAGCGTATCTTTGTAAGTATGAAGCATATTATCGCAATATTGTCGGCGTTGCTGCTTACCGCCGGTGCTCCGCCGGTCACTTTCGACAAGACAGTCCACGATTTCGGGGAGGTCAGCTGGAAGGACGGGGCGCTGAAGTGCAGTTTCACGCTCACCAACAATTCCCGGGACACGCTGGACATCTATGCCGCCATCTCAAGTTGCGGATGCACCGACGTGGAGTGGACCAGAACCCCTATTGCCCCGGGCGGCAAGGGGACGGTGAGCGCGACCTACGCCAACGAGGACGGGGCATATCCTTTTGACAAGACAGTCACAGTATACACTTCGGCACAGAAGAAACCCTTCGTGCTGCATCTGAAGGGAGTGGTGAAATGATAGGACAGACAAGCAATTACACTGACGAGAACATACGTACCCTGGAAGGCGTAGAGCACATACGCAAGCGTCCAGGTATGTACATAGGCCGTCTAGGAGACGGAAAGAACCCGGGAGACGGCATTTACGTGCTCCTCAAGGAAGTGGTGGACAACTGCATAGACGAGTTCGCCGCCGGTTTCGGAAAGGAGGTACGCATAGACATAGCAGAGAACGGAAAGGTCACGGTGCGCGACTTCGGCCGCGGCATTCCTCTGGATTCGGTGGTGAGGGTGGTGAGCAAGCTCAACACCGGCGCCAAGTTCGACAACGCCGTGTTCAAGAAGGCCGTGGGTCTGAACGGAGTCGGCACGAAGGCCGTGAACGCGCTATCTTCGAGCTTCTACATCTGTTCGCACCGCGACGGCGAGTGCTCCTGGGCAAGTTTCGAGCGCGGAGAACTCAAGGACAGCGGCAAGGGTCCTACCGGCGAAAAGAACGGCACCCTGGTGAGCTTCGTACCTGACGAACTTATGTTCGGGGAGTTCGCATTCAACCCGGACTACGTCGAGACCATGGTCAAGAACTACTCTTACCTCAAGAAAGGACTGACCCTGGTGCTCAACGGAAAAGCCTACAAATCCGAAAACGGACTGCTTGACCTCGTAAACGAGAACCTCAGCGAGACCCCGCTCTATCCTCCGATTCACCTTGTGGGCGAGGACATAGAGATAGTTCTCAGCCACTGCAACGCCTACGGCGAGAACATATCTTCATTCGTCAACGGACAGAACACCCGTGACGGAGGCACCCATCTGGCGGCATACAGGGAAGCCATCGCGAAGACTCTCAAGGAGTTCTTCAAGAAGAACTACGAGCCGGCAGACTTCCGCCAGGGAGTGGTCGGAGCGATAAGCATACAGATTCAGGAGCCGAATTTCGAAGGCCAGACCAAGACCAAGCTCGGATCCACCTATATGTGGGAGAGACAGGAGGCTGACGCCAACGGAGTGATGCACAATGAGGTAGGTCCTACCATACGCACCTATGTCAACGATTTCGTCGCCAAGAACCTGGACAACTACCTGCGCATACACAAGGAGATTGTTCCGATGCTGGAGGACAAAATCAAGGCTTCCCAGGCAGAACGTCTGGAAATATCCGGAATACAGAAAAAGACTCGTGAGCGCAACAAGAAGACCAATGTCTACAACAAGAAGCTCAGGGACTGCCGCTTCCACTTCAACGACAAAATCACTGAGAAGAACCAGGAGAACATCGAGAATTCATCCATCTTCATCACCGAGGGCGACTCCGCGAGCGGTACCATAACCAAGGCGAGGAATGCCGACTTCCAGGCCGTATTCTCCCTTCGCGGCAAGCCTATCAACTGCTACAAGGAAAGCCGCAAGAAGGTGGCGGAAAACGAAGAACTCAACCTGCTCATTTCGGCGCTGGGCGTAGAAGACGACCTCGAAAACCTGCGCTACAACAACATCATCGTCGCAACCGATGCCGATGATGACGGAATGCACATCAGGATGCTGGTCCTCACCTTCTTCCTGAAGTACTACCCCGACCTCATCAGACGCGGTCACGTGCACATACTCCAGACCCCGCTCTTCAGGGTAAAGAACAAGAAGTCCAACGTTTACTGCTACAACTCCGATGAAAAGGAAAAGGCGGTGGCCGAGCTAAAGACAGGGGTGGAGATCACCAGGTTCAAAGGTCTAGGAGAGATTTCCTACGAAGAGTTCATCCACTTCATCGGCCCGGAAATGCGCCTGGACCCGGTAGAGCTCTCGGACGAGGAATCCATAGCCTCCATACTCGAGTTCTATATGGGGGACAATACGGTTGACAGACAGCACTTCACCTGCCGCAACCTGCGCAGCGAGGAAGAGCTGGAAGATGTAAATATTTGATTATGGCAAAAGAGAAAAAGAACATATACGGCAGGATAATGAAGCTGTTCGGCTGGCAGGCAGACAGCGGAGCCGCACCGGAGCAGAAGTGCATCATCCTTGGCGTGCCCCATACCAGCATTGCGGATTTTCTGGTGGCATACTTCTATTACAAGAGTCTGGGCCACATAGCCCACGTGATGATAAAGAAGGAACTGTTCTTCTGGCCGCTGGGACCTATACTCCGCAGATTCGGATGCATTCCGGTGGACAGGAGCAACGGTGCCGCGGTTGTCAGGAGCGTCATAGAAGAGATGCAGAAGGCGAAAGGCGAGTTCCACCTCTGCATAGCTCCGGAAGGAACCCGCAAGCCCGTGAAGCGCTGGAAAATGGGGTACCACGCCATTGCGAAGGCTTTGGACTGCCCGGTTTACCTGGGTTACTTCAACTGGGGCAACAAGCACATCAGCATTGGTGAAAGGTTCATATGCAGCGATGACGCCAAAGCCGACACTGCCCTAATTCAGCAGAAATATGAGGCTCTTCACCTCGTGGGAAAGAACCCGGAAGGTTATGTCACCCACTGACGCACAAAGAGTTTGGAAACTAAAAATATTATTATTATCTTTGCAGTCCCTTTGAACAGGGGCTTTTAATTTATTCATTAACAATTACAAAAATGATCAAACAGTACGAAACCGTTTTCATTGCAACTCCCGTTTTGTCTGATGCTCAGATGAAGGAAGCGGTTGCCAAGTACGTCAAGCTCATCACCGACAATGGCGGTGAGGTTGTGTACCAGGAGGACTGGGGTCTCAAGCAGCTCGCTTACCCAATCCAGCACAAGACATCAGGATTCTACTACCTGATTGAATTCAAGGCCAATCCGGAGTTCATCGCAACTCTCGAGACCCAGTATCACCGTGACGAGCGCATCATCCGCTACCTCACCGTAGCCCTTGACAAGAACGCTATCGCTTACGCTGAGCACCGCCGCCAGACCCGCGCCGCAAAGGCCGCTGCCCCTAAGGCAGTTGAGGAGCCTAAGGCAGAGGCTGCAGCAGAGGAAGCTAAGGCAGAAGAATAAAAGGAGGACACAATTATGGCAAACGCAGCAAACAACGAAATCCGTTTTCTGAACCCTCCTACCGTAGAGGTTCGCAAGAAGAAGTACTGCCGTTTCAAGAAGGCAGGCATCAAATATGTTGATTACAAGGATCCTGAGTTCCTCAAGAAGTTCCTCAACGAGCAGGGTAAGATTCTCCCTCGCCGCATCACCGGTACTTCTCTGAAGTTCCAGCGCAAGGTAGCCCAGGCTGTAAAGCGCGCACGCTCCCTCGCACTCCTTCCATATGTAACTGACCTCCTCAAATAATTGAAGCGTTATGAAGATCATCCTTAAGAAAGAAGTTGCCAATCTCGGCGAGGCCGGAGAAGTGGTAGAAGTAAAGACCGGTTACGCTCTCAATTATCTTGTTCCTCAGGGATTCGCCATCGTCGGCACCCCTTCGGCTCTCAAGCAGCACGAAGAGACTCTTCGTCAGAGGGCTCACAAAGAGGCCAAACTCGTTGCTGACGCCCAGGCTCTCGCAGCCAGGATTGAGGCAGTGGCTCTGAACCTCACCGCAAAGGTGGGCGAGAACGGCAAGCTCTACGGAGCTGTCACCTCAGCCCAGGTTGCAGAGGCTCTCGCAGCTGCAGGCATCGAGATTGAGAGGAAGAACATCTCCCTCCCTGACATCAAGGAACTCGGAGAGTTCGAGGGCAAGGTAAAATGCTACAAGGGCGTTTTCGCCAACATCAAGGTAAACGTGGCTGCTGCTGAGTAACAGCCGAACTGCCTGAATAAAAAAAAGAGGATGACCAGTAAGGCCATCCTTTTTTTGTCTATAATTTTCAGAAGCTCAGGCAATTGTCAGGCCTATTACCAGAGCGGCCAGCACCAGGAAGAGGAAGGATCCCACCCATATGGTAGTGGATAGCCTCGGCTGCGGCAACCTGTGGCTTGGCAGAAGGAGACGCAATAATGCGGGGATGCAGGCTATGAGCACTGCAAGCACTGCAGCCACTATATACCAGAGGCTGCACTGTCTGACTATTCCCACCACTGCAGAGGCAGCGGGCGAAAAAGCCAGAGTATATGAGATAAAGCCCTTCTTCCGGGTAAGCCGCCAAACGGCTTGCTGGAGCACGTCAAAAGCAAGCGCCAGACAAAGAGCCGGAAGGAAAGGTAAAGTTCCCGGAACCGTCGTGAGAACGACGGTCCCGAGAGCAAATACCACTGAACTGGCTATCTGAAAATAGTGCAGTTTCTTTCTCATCAACTAGCTTTCGGTAGCAGCCTCAATCTTCTTGAGCATCGCAAACATAATGAGTCCGGCGATAACGCAGAGTGCCATCAGTATGGCCCAGTTGGCCCAGAGAGGAACATTCATCCAGAGAAGTCCCGGGATTGAGCTGAGATAGTTGCCAATAGCTGTGGCGGCGAACCACAGACCCATCATAAGACCCTTGTACTTAGGAGGAGCCACCTTGGATACGAAGGAGATTCCCATAGGGCTGAGAAGCAGCTCTGCGAAGGTCAGCACAAGGTAGGTGCTCACAAGGTACATAGGCACTACAGGGTCAGGGGAAACGGTGCCCTGCAGCTCGGCAGGAGAACTCTGGCCAAAGGAAGCGAAGAGCATGACGAGATAGCCAAGTGCAGCCACCAGCATACCGATACCGATTTTCTTAGGCGCAGAAGGTTCGAGTCCCTTCGGATGCTTGGCGGTCTTCTTGGATGCCAGGGCGCTGAACAGGGCCATGGACAAAGGTGTGAGGAAGACTACAAAGAAAGGATTGAACTGCTGGAAAAGCTGAGGCTGAATCTCAAGTACTTCAGGCATTCCTGAATAGATGGCATAAGCGCCACCCCAAAGAGCTGCAGTCACTGCTCCGCAGACAACTTTTGCAACAGGTTTCTCCGACTGGAAGATGCCGAAGAGAGTGTAGATGGAGGCGGCAATCAGAGCAAGTATCCAGATATTGAAGCCCAGACGAGGCAGGCCCTCGGCATATGCCTGGGTGTAGTCACGGGCAAACCAGGTCAGGGACTGTCCGTTCTGGTGGAAAGCCATCCAGAAGAATATCACCACTGCGAACACGAGGCAGAGGGCCACGACGCGGTCCTTTGTCTGCTTCGGTGTGAGCTCCTCGATCTTTACGCTGGAGTCGGAAGCAGCCTGCTTGGCATTCACGTCAGCGTGCTTGAACCACTTGCGGCAACCGAAGTATATGCAGATGGACACGATCAGAGAAACGCAAGCCACTGCAAATCCCATATTGTATGAGGAAGAGAGATGTTCGATGTAGAAGGAGCTGAATGCCTCAGGACCCATGGCCTGCACTTCGGCAGAAGGCATAATGGACTGAAGGTCGGCAAGCTTGGAGGCATTGTCGGCGGAGATGGTGGCATTCAAAGTCTGGTGCGCGAGAGCAGGGATATCAGCCTTGTAGATGAGTCCGGCCTTTCCGAGGAAGAGGTTGGTGATGGCTGTAGCTGCAGACGGAGCGAACATCGCGCCGATGTTTATGGCCATATAGAAAAGGCTGAAGGCGGCGTCACGGCGGGAGGAATATTTAGGGTCGTCGTAAAGGTTGCCCACCATTACCTGGAGATTACCCTTGAAGAGACCGGTACCCACTGCGATGAGGAGCAGTGCGGCAATCATAAGCGCTACGCCCAGTCCGTTGGCGGCTGTAGGGATGGCAAGGGCGATATAGCCCAGGAACATCACTGAAATACCGGTGACCACGCACTTGCCATAGCCTATGCGGTCGGCAAGCCATCCGCCGACTACAGGCATAAAATACACTGCTGCCAGGAAGATGCTGTAAACCTGACTTGAAATTGCCTGATCCCATCCGAACTTCGCCTGGAGGAAAAGCATGAAGATGGCAAGCATGGTGTAGTAGCCGAAGCGCTCGCCGGTATTGGCAAGGGCCAGGGCAAATAGACCTTTTGGTTGTCCTTTGAACATGTTATTTGATTTAGATTTAACTTATAATCAGCACATTGCAATTACGCCTCACCCTCCCGGCAGACGTACAATAGACAAATATAGGAAAATAATTGGAAAAAGCGTATATTTGTCCTTAGTGAACAGAGCATAATGAAAGAAAAGAAAGGCAAAACTGCATACTTCCTTCTCAGCTGCCTGATAAGGCCGCTGTCGCTGCTACCCCTGTCCTTCCACCGCCGCTGCGGCAGGGCAATGGGGCGTTTTGCCTACTCGGTGCTCCGCTATCGCCGCGATGTCGTGAACATCAACCTGGCCCGCTGTTTTCCCGAGATGAAGTATGGGGAAATCAGGAAGCAGAGCCGCAAGTTCTACGAGCACTTCGGGAAGATACTCGGAGAAGCGGTCTGGTTCGGGGCAGGCAACCGCAACGGTCGCATACGCAAGTCGCATATCGTGGAGATAAGCAACCCCGAGCTTGTCAATGAGTTGTACGACAAGGGCAGAAGTGTCATTGCCCTTGCCGCGCACAACGGCAACTGGGAGCTCATCGGCGGCTACCCGCTTTACTGCTACGGTGAGCAGTTGCGCTTCAGCGTGGATCAGATCTGCGTAGTGTACAGGAAGCTGTCCAGTCCCGGATGGGATTTGTTCATGCGCCGCAACAGGACAGCCGCCCTGGATGATCCGGAGCATTACGAGGGTATGGTGGAGAGTTTCAACATACTTCGTTACGCCCTCAGGCACAGGGACGAGAAGAAATTATACAACTTCATCACCGACCAGCATCCCTACAGCAAGTCCTCCTGCGTGGATGTGGATGATTTCATGGGGCAGCCAACCAAGTCCATGGACGGAGCCGTGTCCCTCGCCCACAAGCTGGGCATGTCCGTCGTATACCTCGGGATGAAATGCAGGGAGGACGGAGGCTACACAATGCACTTCAGCCTCATCGCCGAAGATGCCTCGACCGTAACGGCAAGGGAGATGCTTGACAGCTACTACTCGCTTCTGGAGAAGGACATACGCGAGCAGCCGTGGAATTATCTTTGGACGCATAAAAGATGGAAATAAAATATCAACAAACTAATATCAAGATTATGACAATCAAAGATCTCAATCCGACTATTGTCTGGAGAAACTTTTACGGACTCACCCGCTGTCCGCGCCCTTCCAAGCACGAAGAGATAGTACGTCAGTACATACTTGACTGGGCAAAAGAGCGCAATATAGATGCTTTCGCCGATGAGACCGGCAATGTCATCATCAGAGTCCCTGCCACCCCGGGCTACGAGAACAGGCGCGGCGTGATTCTTCAGGGCCATATGGATATGGTGCCTCAGAAGACCGCCGACACCGAGCACGACTTCCTCAAGGACCCTATCGAGACCTGGATCGACGGCAAATGGGTAAAGGCCAAGGGCACGACCCTGGGCGCCGACAACGGAATGGGTGTTGCGATGGGTATGGCAGTGGCAGAGGACAAGAGCCTTAAGCACGGTCCCATCGAGGTTCTCATCACTTACGACGAGGAGACCGGAATGAGCGGAGCTGAAGCTCTCAAGCCCGGCATACTCAAGGGTGACATACTTATCAACCTCGACTCCGAGGACGAGATGGAACTCTGCATAGGCTGCGCCGGCGGACTTGACGCCATCGCCGAATTCAAATACAGGAAAGAGAAGACCCCGGAAGGATACGTAGGTCTCAAGCTTGACGTCAAGGGCCTGTCAGGAGGACACTCAGGTATGGACATCTCCCTCTACAGGGCCAATGCCAACAAAGTTCTCGCAGCCGCTCTCATCCCTGCAATCACCAAGTACGGAGCCAAGGTGGCAAACCTCAAGGGAGGCAGCCTGCGCAACGCCATTCCTTTCGAAGGTGAAGCAGACATCGTGGTACCTGCCGAGAAGGTTTCAGCAGCCACCAGGAGCATCAGGAAGACCTTCAGCCAGCTCACTGCAAGATACAAGGAAAGCGACCCGACCATGCACGCCGTAGTCCTCAAACAGGACCGTCCTGCATCCAGGTACATTCAGGAAGACGTGATGCTCAACGCTCTCAAGGCAATTATGGCCTGTCCTTCCAACGTGATCAGGATGAGCCAGAGTATGGCAGGTCTTACCGAGACTTCCATCAACCTCGCGGTAGTAAGGTGCGAAAAGGGCAAGATCACCGTTTCCTCCCTGCTGAGAAGCGCCGTGGACGAGTCCAAGCAGGAGCTTGCCGACAGGGTCAGGTACATTTTCGAAGCCTTTGGAGCATCCATCAAGTTCACCGGAGGCTACTGCGGATGGGTTCCGAAGCCTGACACCCCTATGATTGCCCTCCTCAACGACACCCACACCAGGATGTTCGGCAAGCCGCTCAACGTCCTCGCCACCCACGGCGGACTCGAGTGCGCCCTGCTCGGAGGCAAGTATCCGAACTGGGAGATGGTATCCATAGGACCTACCATCATGTACCCTCACTCCCCTGACGAGAAGGTGAACATAGCTTCCGTGGAGAACGTCTGGGAGTTCCTCAAGGCAGTGCTTGAAGAGATTCCTGTAAGGTAGGGATGAATCCGGAACTTCGCAACAAACTTATGGACTGGGCCGCCAAATACAACGACCCAGTCTATTTTACCACAGACCCGATTGCTTTCCCGAGGGAATTCCTGCGCAGGGGCGCAAGTCTTCAGGACATAGAGATAGCGGCCGTATTCGCAGCCCATTTCGCGTGGGGCCGCAGAGCCATGATAGTGCGCGACTGCGAAAGGCTTTTCGACCATATGGAATGGAAGCCGTCGGAATACGTGATGTCGGGCTGCTGGAGGGATGACCCGGTCAGCATACACAGGACCGTGAAATGGTCCGACACCGCCCTAATATGCAGGCGTCTGAGGGACTTCTACCTCCACTCCGGGAGTCTGGAAGAACTTGACGCCGCACAGATGCGGGAGCTTGTTTTCGGGCAGAAAGCAGACCCGAAGGCTCCCAACAAGAAAATCAACATGATGCGCAGGTGGATGGTCAGGCGCGACGGCAAGGTTGACCTGGGTCTTTGGAGGCATAGCGACCCCTCAGAGCTCATCATCCCTTTGGATGTGCACGTGTACAACCAGGCTAGCGCCCTCGGTCTCACTTCAAGGCGGCAGAAGGACCTTGCGACGGCCTTGGAAATCACCTCAGCATTCAGGGAGATTTTCCCGGACGACCCCTGCAAGGGGGACTTTGCACTTTTCGGTTACGGAATAGACAATGCCTAAATTATTCATCATATCCGGCTGCAACGGTTCCGGAAAGACCACGGCCTCATACACCCTGCTCCCCGACCTTCTGGGGTGCCGGGAATTTGTGAATTCCGACGAATTCGCCAAGAGCCTCTCACCTTTCGACCCGTCAGCCGCATCAATTACCGCCAGCAGGTATATGCTGATGAAAATCAACTATCTGCTCGGCCGTTTCGAAGACTTCAGCATTGAGACCACCCTCGCCACCAGGTCTCTTGTAAAAATCATTGACGAAGCCCATTCTCTGGGCTACGAGGTGGTGATCCTGTACTTCTGGCTCAACTCCCCCGAACTCGCTATCCAGAGGGTGAGGGCAAGGGTGGAATCCGGCGGCCACAACATTCCTGACCACGTGGTCAGGCGCCGCTATGTGATGGGTCTGCAGTACTTTTTCGACACTTACGTCCCCATCTGCGACAGATGGATACTGGCGGACAATTCCAAGTCCCCGTTCACCGTAGTAGCTGAAGGAGAGAAGAATGCAGCCTTCATACGGGACGAGGAAAAGTTCAAGTTCATACGAAGCATAGTACATCCAAATGAAGAATATTGACAGATTCAACATAAATGAAGAGCAGTTGCGCACGGTCGTTGCCGAGGGCTTGAAGCACGGCGGGGACTGGTGCGACCTGTATTTTGAGGACAGCTGCTACAACGACCTGCTCCTGCGCGACGGAGAGGTGAGTTCCGGAGGCCACCACCTGGACTTCGGCTGCGGAATCAGGGTGTTGAAGGGAGAAAAGACCGGGTATGCATACACCGAACGCACTGACCTGCAATCCCTGCTGAACGCAGCGCGCGCCGCTTCATCCATCGCCTGTGTGTCTTCCGCGGACAGTGCTCCTTTCCGCAGTTGCACCGGCAATGCCCCGCTCCCAGACTGCTATCGCGCCCGTCTGGATTGGAGGGATGCCGGCGCGGCACAGTTCGTCCCCTTCCTGAAACGCCTGGATGCGGAGATACGCCGCCGTGATCCGCGCGTGATCAAGGTAATCGCAGCGCTCTCGTATTGCGTCAGTGAAATCGCCATGTACAACTCCCTCGGAGAGCTGTGCTGCGACTCACGCCCCCTTGGAAGCGTTTCCGTGCAGACCATATTCAAGCAAGGCAGCCGCACCGAGGACAACAGCGTCTCCAGGAGCCTGCGCTGCGGACCGGAAATGTTTGATGACAAGCTGCTCGAGGACCTCGTCACGCGCACGCTGGACGGGATGGACGCCAGGTTCGAAGCAAAACGGCCGAAGGGCGGCAAAATGCCTGTGGTGATGGGTGCCGGTGCATCCGGAATCCTGCTCCACGAGGCGATGGGACACGCGTTCGAAGCCGATTTCAACCGCAAGGGCCAGTCCATATTCACAGGCCGCCTGGGTGAGAGAATCTGCCGTCAGGGCATCAACATAGTCGATGACGGCACCCTTCCTGCGAGTCGCGGCGCATGTCGCTACGATGACGAAGGCGTACCGGGGCAGAAGACATATATGGTCACGGACGGGGTGCTGACTTCCTACCTTCACGACCGCATCAGCGCATCCTGGTTCGGAGTTGAACCTACCGGCAACGGACGCAGGGAATCGTTCCGCTACAACCCCATCCCAAGGATGCGCGCGACCTATATGGAGAGTGGCAGCGATGGAGTGGGAGTGCAGGACCTCATCGCGTCCGTAAAGGAAGGAATATACGTGGACCAGTTCTCGAACGGCCAGGTCAAGATAGGAGAGGGAGACTTCACCTTTTTCGTCAAGAACGGCTTCCTTATAGAGAACGGCAGGCTTACGATGCCTGTCAAAGACATCAACATCATAGGCAACGGTCCCAAGGCCCTGGCAGACATCACCGCTGTGGCTTCGGACCTGAAGATTGACGAAGGCACCTGGACCTGCGGCAAGGAGCAGAGCGTTCCGGTGTCTTGCGGAATACCGTCCGTGCTCATAAGCAGCCTTACGGTGGGAGGAGAATAAGATGGAAGAAAAATACTATAACTTACTCAGGCACAGCCTTGACACGGCGAAGCAGGCAGGTGCGCAGAAGGTCAGGGCAACGCTCACGATAAGCGAGGAAGACCTGGTGGCCACGCTCAACGGAGAGCCGGACCGCATCACCCATTGCGCCGACAATTCCATTAGCCTGGCACTGTTCGCAGACGGGAGATTCGGAAGTTTCTCCACCAACAAACTTGACCGGGACTCCCTGGACAGATTCATACGCGAGTCCGTGGAAATAGTGAAAATGATATCCCCGGACGAGTGCAGGGACCTTCCGGACAGGGACAGGATTTGCACCTCTGCTGTCACTGGCGACGAACTCGGGCTCTGCGACGAAGCGCGCGGGACAATTACCCCCGAGGATAGGCTTGACACAGCAGTAGGCGCGAGCGTATACGGGACCGTTTTCCCTGAAGGCACTCCATTCAGAATCATTTCCGAGGAAGGGGAATACTCCGACAGCATATACGAAACCCTGGTAATGGACAGCGAGGGCCTGTGCTGCGCCCACCGAGAGACCTGTTTCGACTATGGAGTTGAGATTACAGTAGAAGCCGATGGCGAGAAATACAGCGGCTACTGGTGGGATTCGTCTTCCTTCAGCAAGGAGCTGGACGCGCGCAGCTGCGGCACCAGGGCCCTGGAGAAGGCAATTTCCCAAATTGGATCCGAAGCCGTCGCGAGCGGGAAATACAATATGGTCATCGACAGCGAAGTGTCTTCCAAGCTCGTCTCTCCCCTGCTGCGCGCCCTCGGAGGATTCGCAATACAGCAGAACAACTCCTTCCTTATGGACAGCCTCGGGAAGCAGGTCTTCCCCGAGAGCCTGACCATTATGGACCTTCCCCACATCAAGGGGCAGACCTGCTCCAAGCTTTTCGACTCCGAGGGTGTGGCTACAAGGGAGCACGCCATCATCGAAAAAGGCATTGTAAAGGAGTATTTTATCAACACCTACATTTCCAGAAAGACCGGAATGGCGGCCACCAATGAAGATGCCACCAGACCTGCTCTTCTCCCCACTCACCCGGGGTGCGGAAGAGAAGAACTTATGAGGCTCTGCTCAGAGGGCATACTCGTCACCGACTTCAACGGAGGCAACAGCAGCGGAGTCACAGGAGACTTCTCCTACGGCGTGGAAGGCTTCCTTTTCAGGAAAGGAGCCATAGTGAAACCTGTCAGCGGAATGCTGATCACTGGCAATTTCCTTACCCTCTGGCAGAATTTGCTCGCAAGTGGGGACGACGCAAGGCCTTGTATGTCGAAACTTATTCCTACCTTAGCGTTCGGAAATGTGGATTTCAGCGGAAATTAAACAAATTTATATATTATGACAGTTGAAAAGAACAAAGTTGTAGCCGTGAGCTACGAACTCGAAGTAGAAGGACAGATAGCAGACAAGGCGTCGGCAGAAAAACCGCTCGAGTATATACACGGCACCGGGATGCTCCTCCCGAAATTTGAGGAAGCGCTCCAGGGCAAAGAGCCGGGAGACACATTCGAGTTCACTCTCAGTCCTGACGAAGGTTACGGACAGTATGACGAAGATTACAAAATCGACCTGCCGAAGAACTCTTTCGAGGATCCTGACGGCAAACTCAGGGAAGACCTCCTTGTGGTGGGATACACCATCCCTATGCTCAACAGCGAAGGTCAGGTGGTCCAGGGTACCATCGCAGCCATAAGCGAAGAGTGCGTGACCATGGATTTCAACCACCCTATGGCAGGAAAGACCCTTCACTTCACCGGAAAGGTGGAGAGCGTGAGGGCAGCCAGCGAGAAAGAACTCACGGAAGGCCTTCACGGTGAGTTCCTTCCTCCTCAGGGCTGCCATTGCGGCGGTTCCTGCGGTTCCTGCGGTGATGGCGGATGCGGCGAAGGCTGCGGATGCAAGGATGGAAGCTGCGGATGCAATTAGCCTAAGTTTTGAAGACAGCCGTAGTTATACTGAACTGGAACACAAGGTCTTACCTTCAGCGTTTCCTCCCGCCCCTGATCTCAGGGACGAAGGGGCTTGATGCCGAGATCATCGTTGCGGACAATGCTAGCAGCGACGGCTCCCTGGAGCTGATGCGCGATGAGTTTCCACAAATCAGGACCATTGCCCTGGACAGGAACTACGGTTTTGCACAGGGGTACAACAGGGCTTTGGACATATTGTTCAAGGACTGCACTCCGGAGTACACCGTACTGTTGAATTCCGATCTGGAGGCAGGAGAAGGCTGGCTCGGAACACTGGTGGAGTTTATGGACTCCCATCCGGAAGCCGCGGCATGCGGTCCGAAACTCCACGCTCTGCTGCCCTGTGGCGAGGGGTGGACCAGGAGTTCCCATTTTGAGTATGCCGGTGCGGCCGGAGGCTATCTTGACCGCTACTGCTTCCCCTTCTGCCGGGGGCGCGTGCTCTCTCGCACCGAGCCTGACCGGGGTCAGTATGACTCTCCCCGCCAGGTTTTCTGGGTTTCCGGCGCCTGCCTGATGACGCGATGCAGCGTATGGAGGGAGTTGGGCGGTCTTGACGGCAGTTTCTTCGCCCACCAGGAGGAGATAGACTACTGCTGGAGAGCGGCATTGAAAGGCTGGAAGACCTACATCGTGCCGCAGAGCTGCGTGTACCACATAGGCGGAGGCAGTCTCCCGGCAAGTTCTCCGTTCAAGCTGAAACTCAATTATCGCAACAGTCTCCTGATGATGGAGAAAAACCTCGCGCCAAGCCTGGGAAAGCGGGAAGCCGCAAGAAAGCTAAGGACGAGGCTGGTCATAGACAGGCTCGCCCGCCTCGCTTACCTTATAGCAGGGAAGAAGGCGGAAGCCCTGGCCGTGAAGGAAGCCCACAAGGAATTCTTCGAAATGCGCAAGGGGCTCAAGAACAGCGACTGCACGCATCCCGGAAAGCCTTGCGGCCTGATGGACATAAACATCATAATTCAGGCTGTGATACGTGGAAAACGCATTTTCAATTATATTGCAAGATATGAGAATAGTCATTGAAGGAGCCGGGGAAGTCGGCTCACATCTGGCAAAGATGCTTCGCATGGAAGGGAATGAGGTTCTGGTCATAGACTCCGACCAGCAGCGTATCAACAATCTCTCCCTCTACACCGACGTGGAGACGGTGGTGGGAAACCCCACTTCCATCCAGACCCTGAAGGAGGCCAGAGTGGAGATGGCTGACCTGTTCATAGCCGTGTACCCATTCTCCACCCAGGAAATCAACATAGTCGGAGCCCTGCTCGCAAAGAGGCTGGGGGCCGCCAAGGTCATCGCCAGAATCAATGACGAGGACTACCTGTCTTCCGAAAACAAGCTTCTGTTCAAGGAAATGGGCATAGAGCTCCTGTTCTACCCCGAGAAGACTGCCGCGGAAGAAATCATAGACTTCCTGCGCCACAATTCCACTTCCGAGACCATGGAGTTCGCAAGAGGCAAGCTTCAGATGGCGGTCTTCAAGCTCAACGAGGACTCCCCCGTGCTCGACCTCAAGCTCTCGGAATTCATCAAGCCCATAGATCCGCAGATTCTCAGCCAGTTCCGCGTCATAGCCATAAGCCGCGACGACAAGACCATAATCCCAAGGCTCGACACCAAGTTCCAGTACGGTGACCTGGTCTTCGTGGTCAGCAAGAGAGAAGGCGTGGATGCGCTCAATCGCCTCTTCGGCACGAGCAACATCAACATCAGCCGCGCATTCATCGTGGGCGGCAGTGCCATAGGAGAGATGCTGGCCAGGTCGCTCGCACGCAACGGAATGCAGGTCAAACTCGTGGAGAAGGACAGGGAGCGCTGCATAGAGCTCTCCAAGCGCCTTCCGGACAGCGTGGAAGTGCTCAACGGCGACGGCAGGAACTCGGATTTCCTCTTCGAGGAGGGCATTCAGCAGTACGACGCCTTCATCGCACTCAACAGCAATGACGAAAGCAATGTGCTCTCCTGCGTGGTAGCTAAGAAGTTCGGCGTTGCCCGCACCGTAGCGGAGGTCGAAAACATTGAATACATAAGACTGGCGGAGGAGATGGGCGTGGACAATGTCATCAACAAGAAACTCCTCACCGCGGGCAGGATATTCCGCCTCACCCTTTCCGGCAAAGCCAGGTTCGTGAGATATATGACAGGCACCAACGCGGAAGTGATAGAATATACCGTGGCTCCCGGCTCCGCAATCACCAAGGCGGCTCTGAAGGAACTTGACTTCCCTCAGAATGCCATCGTGGGAGGTGTCATCAGGGGCAATGAGGCATTCATAGCAGTAGGAGACACGGTGATAGAGGCCTACGACAGGGTGGCCGTGTTCGCCCTGCCTCAGAGCATCAAGGAGATAGACCGGTATTTCAGATAAGCTTCCGCTGACATAATGTCAATGGCAAAGCTTTTGATTGATATACGGGAAAAAGCAAGATTATGGCAGAAAAGGAAAAGATACAGAAAGAAGAAGTCAACAAGGAAAATGTGACTCAGGAAGCTCCGAAAGCCGAGAAGGCAGAGGAGAAAAAGCAGAAGAAGTGCAAGAAGGACGAAACCTCCGCCAAAGAGGAGGCAATCAGGAAGCAGCTTGAAGAGCTGGAGTCCAAGCTTGCCAAGGAAAAAGACGACTACCTCCGTCTGATGGCGGAGTTCGAGACTTTCCGCAGACGCACTTCCGAGGAGAAGTTGGCGATGATTTCTTCAGCAGCCGCAGAGACCATCAAGGGGCTCCTCCCTGTTCTCGACGACTGCGAGAGGGCGCTGGAGATTCTGGAGAAGTCTTCAGACGACGCCGCAAAAGAGGGTACTACATTGATATACAATAAGTTGATGGATTACCTCAAGACCAGAGGACTGGCCAGAATAGAGGCCAAAGGTGAGACCTTCGACACTGATTTCCACGAGGCGGTGACTCAGTTCCCTGCCCCGAGCGAGGAAATGAAAGGCAAGGTCATCGACGTAGTGCAGACCGGTTACACCCTCAACGGCAAGGTACTGCGCTACGCAAAAGTAGTAGTAGGAGCATAAACAAATGGCTGAAAAAAGAGATTATTATGAAGTGCTCGGCCTGAGCAAAGGGGCCAGCACAGACGAAATAAAGAACGCATACAGGAAAGCTGCATTGAAGTGGCACCCTGACCGCTGGGTCAATGGCAGCGACGAGGAGAAAAAGACCGCCGAGGAAAAATTCAAGGAAGCCTCGGAGGCCTACTCCGTGCTCAGCGATCCTGACAAGAAGGCAAAATATGACAAGTTCGGCTTTGCCGGGGTCGATGGAGCTGCATCCCAGAACTGGGGCCAGGACTTCGGAAGCCTGAACGACCTCATCAACAACCTCTTCCGAGGATTTACCGGAGGCGGTTTCGACGGCTTCGAAGGCGGCTGGTCCACGGGCGGCCAGACACGTTCCGGACAAAGGGCCTCAAGGGGCAATGACCTCACTGTAAGCGTCAGGCTCACCCTTGAGGAAATTGCCAGCGGATGCACCAAGGAAATAGAGGTAGAGCGTTACCGCCCATGCAAAAGTTGCGACGGACGCGGTGCAAGGAACGCATCAGACATCAAGACCTGCCCTACCTGCAACGGTACGGGTCAGGTGCAGCAGGTCAGCAGTTTCCTCTTCTCCCGTTCAGTATCCTATTCCGTATGCCCGAATTGCGGTGGCACAGGCAAGATCGTGAGCAACCCTTGTCCATCCTGCCGCGGAACAGGAGTCACCCGAGTCAAGGAAAGGATCAAGGTCAACATACCTGCAGGCGTGGAGCACGGAATGCAGCTGACTATGCGAGGAGAAGGCGATACCGGCAGAAACGGAGGCATCAACGGAGACCTTTACGTGCAGATAGAGCAGCTGCCACACGCAAGGCTTAAGAGAGACGGCGCCAACCTTTTCTACACCAGAGTCATCAGCGCCATTGACGCAATGCTCGGCTGTGAGATTGACATCCCGTGCCTTGACGGCGTACAGAAGATGAAACTGCCTGCGGGAACCCAGTCCGGCACCGTAGAACGTCTGCGCGGCAAGGGTATGCCTGTCGTAAACAGTTACGGTAAAGGCGATCTCTACGTGAAGATACTTGTCTGGATTCCGCACAAACTGAGCCGCAGCGAAAAGGAAGCAATGGAAAATCTACGTTCAAGTTCTTCCTTCAAGCCGGATCCTACACGCGAAGACAGGGAACTATTTGAGAAGGAAAGCAGATATTTCTAAACTTTTTTCCCGAAATATTTGGTCGGGAAAGAAATATTGCATATATTTGCAGTCCCAAAAAGCAGCCGCTCTTCAGACGGTTTGATGACGCTGCGATTAGTTACATAATTTATTATGGATTACATTAAGATTGTTGAGCAGGCTTTCTCACAGAATAAAGCTGCTTCATACCCTGAGTTCAAGGCCGGTGACACCATCACCGTTACCTACAAGATCAAGGAAGGCGACAAGTTCAGACTTCAGAGCTTCCGCGGCGTAGTTATCCAGATTTGCGGTGCTACCCCATACACCAGGACCTTCACCATCCGCAAGGTCTCCAACGGAGTCGGAGTCGAGAGGATTTTCCCATACGAGTCCCCTGCAATTGAGAAGATTGAGCTCAACAAAGTCGGCAAAGTACGTCGCGCACGCATCTTCTACCTTCGCAACCTCGCCGGTAAGAAGGCTCGCATCAAGGAAGCAAAGCGCAACGTTGCAAAAGAAGCCTCTGCCGAATAAAGCATACGCCGGAGCAATCCGGCAAGCAATGGCGCCTTAGCTCAGCTGAATAGAGCATTTGACTACGGATCAAAAGGTCGTAGGTTTGAATCCTACAGGCGTCACACTGAGAATCAGCACCTTACGATTTTTCGCAAGGTGCTGATTTCGTATTTCAGACCCCTTCCCCTTTTCTTTATACAACTGTCACGTCAACACGGAAACGCTTGCTATTTGGGTAAAAATGTGTCATTTTTCGGCACTTTTCATAAGTGACAGGTGTATGTTTTTGGCGAACTTTGCCAGGTATGAACATATAATCTTTTAAGAAATGGATAGAAGAGAAGCCCTGAAAATGATGGGAGCATCCCTTGCCGCCGTCGCTATGGCAGGCATCGCTCCCCGTACTCATGCCGCCATCCTGAAGGACCGCGCCAAGAACAAGAAGCGACTGGTCTTCTATTTCACCGCCACCGGCAATTCCCTGTTCGTCGCCCGCCAGTTCTCCGACAGCCCGATCAGCATTCCGCAAGAGCTCAAGAAGAAAGACTTGAGTTATGAGGCAGACGAAATAGGCATCGTCTGCCCGGATTATGCCGGCGCCATTCCGAAGATTGTCCGCGAATTCGTGCAAAAGGCCTCATTCAAGGCGCCTTATATGTTTTCCGTCATCACCTATGGCAACCTCTGTGTGAATGTTGCCGAGTACTGGGATGAGTTTTGTCAGGGTCAGGGTATCACCATGAACTATGTCCGTCCCCTCCTGATGGTGGATAACTACCTGCCCGTTTTTGATATGAACGAGCAGATTGCTATCGACAAGCACACGGACGAGAACCTGGCCACCATCCTTGAAGAGATAGGTGCGCACAAGGACTATATCGCTCCTGCCGAAATGGGTTTCTTCACAAAAGACAGACTCAAGGGTATGCAGGATCAGCATTTTTCTATGACTGCCGACCGTCTCCTCCAGTTGAGGGAGGATCGCTGCATACAGTGTATGACCTGTGCCAATGTCTGCCCACATAAGAATTTCTCCCTTGCTGACTCCGGCGTATCTTTCGTAGGCGATTGCGAATATTGCCTCGCCTGCGTACACGCCTGCCCGCAGAAGGCTCTGACGCTTCATTCGCCTCGCGAAGGTTTTCCGGGCGAGCGTAATCCCGAAGCCAGATACCGCCATCCAAAGGTTAGCCTTGCCGATATTGTAAGGTCCAACAAGCAGTAGAAAAGCCCCATTATTGCTCCTGCCTGTTCAGCCGGGAACTTGCTCTGATTTTCCGGAATCCGCTTAAAATTGTCGGAAAATCACTAACTTCGCATTTGGATGAAAAGCGAAGTCATTATACGTAACACCCTGGAAGGTATAGGCGAAGGCGAGGTTGCGCTACACCTGGCACACATCCTGTGCCTGGCCGGCTCGTGCGAAATCAACTACAACGGGGAATTCTTTACCATCCGTGAGAAGGACTGTACCATCATCCGAGCAACAAAGCTTGTGGGGGATATCCGTTGTTCGGAGGATTTCCGGGTGGAAGTCATATACATAGACCCGGTTTTCATCGAAAAGGCGACGCCAAACAACAATTACGGGATGCGAGGCTCACTTTCCCTTGCCCAGAATCCGGTGATGCACCTGAGCGACGAGGAGTTCGAGCGCTGCCTGCACGACTTCGGGGAAGTGGCCCACCGCCTTCATATGGTCCGTCACCATTTCCACGATGATCTTATGTTGAGCACCGTGCAAACCCTCATCCTTGATCTTTTCGACTTCCACGCCCGCATAGGAGGAGACAGTTCCGGAATTCAGTCCCAAGCTGCGCTCACGATGTCACGTTTCATCTCCATGCTGGAGCGGGGCGACTATCGGCAGAACCGGGAAGTGGCGTATTATGCATCCGAACTCTGCGTCACACCTAAACACCTTTCCGAAATCAGCAGGTCCATTACCGGAAATGCAGCCAACTGGTGGATTAATCGCTTCACCATCCTGGATATATCCAGGCAACTGAGGGACCGAAGCCAATCTATTACTGAAATTGCCGAAAGCTTCAATTTCTCTTCCCCGGCATATTTTAACCGCTATGTCCAGCGCTATCTCGGGCAGTCCCCGTCGGAGTACAGGGGATAGGGTACATCAGTTACCTACTGAAAAAGCAGGCAATCATCAATTAGCGCAGCTGATGATTCTGAGTACTTTAGATTCGAGTCGGTATTATGACTTCTATCCCCTTCAGAGACCCACTTAGACCCGAGAGATCCGTATCGCCGCAATGGTAAGGAATCAGCACCTTTGGCCGTATGAGCTCCGCGGCGGACAACGCCTTCATGTACTCCGTCATCGAGAGTTGCCGGCACAATGAAATCGATCCTGGAAAGTACGTCAACTTCCTTCTCGGCAAGCTGAAAACCTCCCGCAACGGCGAGGACCTGAGCGTGTCTTTTCCTGATTTAGGTTGACTTTTTTAAAGTCTTTACCCTGAAGAAAGTTGACCTAGATTTCGTCCACAAAAAGGGGGTGTTTTGTGGACAAAAGGTAGGTTTTGGCCGGTTCATCCACAAAAAGGCCCTGTTTTGAGGACGAAAGGTAGCTTTTGAGCATTCCCGGTGCGCAAAGCGCAGGGTTTGCAGGTCCGGGCAGTTATCCATACTGGGGTTCCACCCCAAACCCTGGCGCTGCGCGAAGCCATCGCACAAAAGCCGGCCCTGCTTTCGCTCCGCGACCGCCTGATGGCGGGCGAAGTGCCAGAGCAAGGCGTGGCAAAGAGGTGCCGCAAGGGACGGCGTAGCCGGACCTTGTGGAGGGACAAGCGGAGCCGAAGGGCTGGAGTGGCAGCGGTTTGCCGCTGTC
>SFJB01000101.1 GCA_004555145.1 Bacteroidales bacterium
AGGCAGGCCGGTGTAGCGGTCTGCATTGGCGTTCTGGCCGGGAGCGGAGTTGTAGTTTCTGAATATGGTAGCCAAAGCTTTGGCAATGTTGTCCGGATTGGAAGTGCTTGACCAGTAATAGCCGAATTCAGGCTGGGTAACGGTAGTGCCGTTGTTGTAACCCTGATAAGGGAATACCAGAGTGTTGCCTGTCTTTGTGCTTGTCAAAGTAATCTTTTTCGACCCAACCTGGTAGGTGCATACATTGAAGAGTTCCTGCCACTCGGCCCAGGTAGGAGTTCTCCACTCCCCTCCCCAGGTGTTGCGCGCGGCATCATAGAGGACATCTCCGCTGTAATCATAGCCCGCAGGAAAAGGAATTGTTATAATTGGTGTACGAAGAATTACCGAATGAAGAGGTGGTCTGGTTGACTCCCCACATGAAGCAGTGCCCGGCAAGGCCGCTGATGTTGTCGGCAGTGGCTGCCTCGTTGTCTTCAGCACCGAGATTGAAACTTGCCCACATCACGGATGTTCCCATATCCACGGCAGTGGAATAAGGCACCTTGGGAGCATGCTCATCGAGGAAATAGCAATGCCCGGCCTCGGTGTTGATGGGGAAGATATTCTTGCTGTTGCCGGTTTCGAACTTGTACAACTTCTTGTCTTTCACAAACTTGACGCAAACATCGAGCACGCAGCCCGGCTTGAAGAGAAAGCGGAACTCGTCCTTTCCATCGGCAGTTCCCATCAGGTGAGGCGTAAAGTCCTTCCCGCTGAAGCTGTATTCATATTTCACGCTGCCGGAAGGAATGAAATAGCGAAGCATGGCCATTACGTGGCCGAAACTCAAAGAAACGTTCTTTCCGCTGAGCGTCACCTTGCCGAAGCTGCAATCAGGCAAATTGCTGGCTACCAGAAGGTCAAGACCGGTGTACTCCGTGCTCTGGTCGGACGGCAGATTTTTGTAGGCATCAGAAACAATAGCCTTGAGCCCGGCAAGATCGCTCACGTCCAGGTTCTTATCGTAAGGATAATAGGCAAAATAACCCTTGCCGCGGGACAGTATGTCCGAGAGTGGGTAATTGGAAGTGTTGTCTTCCGAGCTCCCGCTCTTGAAAATGGACCACACGCTGCCACCCTTGTTGTCAAGTCCCGAGCAATAGACTTGCAAGTTGTTGGAAATGATATTGTCAGAGGCATCCAGGACGAAAAGGCCGAACATATCCCCGACTTCAAATTCGCTGTGCTCCCCGTAGGCTCCGCCATAGGACACCTTGGTCTGTTGAATACCCTGCACATCGAGGATGCTCGCGTTCAGGCGCCAATCCCCGGAAGAGGGAACGAGGGCTTCGGGAGAGCATCCGAAGGCGCAAAGAAGGCTAATGAAGACTATGTAGGCAAATCTTTTCATTGTTCATCAGGACTGTAAACAGGTCGTACAAGCATACCGGTGTAGCGGCTGCCTGTAACCTTGATGTTTTGCTCGGTGGTATTGAAATAAGCATAGGAGACACAGCGAAGAATACTTGGCGAAGCGCTGCTGGTCAGGTAATAGGCGGTTCCCGGATAGATAATCCCGGCATTTTTCTTTGTGTCACCCGAGTCGGTCAGATTGCCTTCCGCATCCTTTTCCGGCAGTATGGTGCCGTCCGTGTATCCTCCGGTGGACAGATAAATGACTTTTTTAGGGTTCTTCTTGCTCGTAACTTTAATCACATTGTAAGTCAGCTTCCCCACGGGCTCTCCCATATAGCGCTGTTGAGTTTCGCTGTAAGTGGTTTCCAGCTCGAAGGTGCAGCCTGCAAACATGGCACGGAACTCGTCTTCCGTAGGGAGCCTCCACTTGCCCCTCCACCATTTGGCGTGAGCCACGTCGTACTCCGTCTCCTTGATGGTGCCGCCCATAGGAGCAATCTTGTACTCTTTGTCGAAATAGTTGTTGTAGCCGTAGCCATGGTAGCCGGTCTTCCCGTTGTCATACTGGGTGAAAGTAGCTCCCCAGCAATAATAATCCCCTCTGGCAAACGGGTCTCTGGTCCCGGACTGGCCTCCCCTGTCCATCGAGGCGGGTGCGAAAGGATATGTTTCCCCCAAAGACTCCCCCAGATTGTACTTGGACCACATCACCGTATGTCCCAGGGTGACTGTGTTGCCGTCCCTGTCCACAAACTCCACGTTGTTCAGTTCCAGATCCACTCCGTCCGTGTAAGGCACCAGGGGCTCTCCCTCGAAGGATATGGAGTACAGATGCCCCGCCTCTACGTCGAAACTGTGGCTGAAAAGACGCGAATTGTTCTCCTGAAGGCAGCCCACCAGTTTCACTGAAGGCGTAGTGCGTGGATTCACCAGATATCTATGCCTGAGCTCCTTATGTCCCTTGCTCGTACTTGCGCTGTATGTATTCTTCAATTTTAAACACTCAGGAACGCTCCCCTCATACAGTTCCAAACGATAGAGCGGAGTCTCCCCGTCAGGCTCGAACTCGTTGTTGTAGAATATGGACACAGTGGCCATTTTGTGGCTCATCTCGAAACGCAGCACCCCCGCGAGAGGAGCAACACTGCCTTCGGAAGCAATCAGATCGCAGCTGTCGAACTTCTCCTTGGTGCTCTGGTCCTCGAGCAGGGCAAAATTCTCCAGGATATAATCAAGAGTGCAGCCATCCCACTTCGCATTGTAAGGATAGTAGGCGAAATATGTCGCACCATCCACCCTTTCCACAAAGTTGTAGCCGCTCTCATTTACAAACGATGACCATATGGCTCCGTTTTCAACTATATCCTTCTGATACTCGAACCTTACGTTATTGCATACAGGCAGAATGTTGCCATTCTTGTCGATTCCTGTAACCCCTATCACATCGCCTGGTTCAAAACTGGTAAGATAACCGTTGTTCACAGCCTTGGTCTGAGGGCGGGAGTCATCGCTGAACGGATGAGTCGCCGCACGGATATAGAGCCTGTCGCTCTGCTCCGGCGCAAGCTCCTCCCTGCTGCACGAGAACAACAGCGGCAGCAGTGCAAAAAGTATGGCTATCTTTCTAAAAGCGGTCATAGTATGGCTCTAACTGTGTAATTGTCTGATTTTGACTTCGGTATAAATTCGTAATAAGCAGTTCCCTCGTTAAGCCCCGGAGTAAAATCGGAAAAGCTGCTGACTTCCCCAACGACAGTCTCCACTTGGGAGAAAGCGAAATGCAGGATGTAGCCCTCCGAAGAGTTCGCCTCGTCCCTGGTCCAGTAATTGCCATGGAAAGTGCGGTGTATAACCGTGCTGCCGTCCTCAGGGTAAGTGGTATTCTCCTCCCTATCTCCGGAACAAGGCAGGAATATGGATGCGCCCGTATTGGCCTTGCTCTTGATTCTGAGCCCGAACACTCCCGACTCCACATCCTTGCAAGGTTCTATATCGCAATTTTCCGCATTGAAGAGCTGCTTAAAATCGTCCTGGGTAGGAGTCTTCCATTTGAAATCAGTGATATTGTCGTAGTATATGGCAAGATAATCGCTATCGGAAGCATCCGTCGGGGTTACCTCTGTCCATTTGAAGAAACGGTCGGTCGCGCTGTAAAGGTATTCACCCAGATTGCATTCCGCCCACATAGGACCGTCCTCGAACATCTTCATAAAGCCGTAGGTGTAGAGATTATGCCTGTCCTGAACCCAGTAACTGATGTTGGCTTTCACATCCGCAGTAATGTCCACAATAGGCAGGTAGAACGAATCCTTGAGCCAATCCGCAATGCTCACACCCTCGAGTTCCACGGAGCTCTCGCCCAGGCTGAAATTGAAGTTGTAAATCTTGTTGCTGGCAAAGCGCTTGTCAGAAACGCTGCGGAAAAAGTCCGCTGCCGGAATATTGAAAGTGTAGGTTTTCTTACTCGTCTCCAGGATGAAAGCCAGAGTTGCGCCCTGCATCGAGTCCTCGTTGTCAAACGGGAGGCAGAGGGCATAGTAAGTTCCCTTGTGTACAGTCTCCCCGGCCTTTGCAAGGATGGTCTCGCCGTGCCCCCAGTTGATGGAGGTCTTTATAGTATTGAAGTAGCCGCTCTTGTCCGCAGGCTCTTCTACGCTCACGTCCGCTCCTCCCGTATTCCAGCAGAGCCTGTCCGGGAAGAGTTTGTCGCAAGTGATTTTCACGGACTCCAGCACCATATCCGCATCAGTGTTGTTGCTTACATTAAAGCGAAAAATGGCAGGGATTGCCGTGAAGGTGGTGGAGTTGGCCACAAAGTTTTTCTCAGATGCGGATGGAACGGACTTTACAGTGGATTCGCCGCGTATATAGCAATAAGGTTCGAATTCCTCCAGCGCCCCGCCCTTGCTCTGTTCGAAGAGCGAAGGCATTGAGAACTCGACCGTCACGCTCTCCGCTGAGGCCGCGGTGCTGCATAGGGCGGAGCCGTTCACCGGCGAAAGGAAGAAAAGAGGGTCTTCCGCCTGTGCTGCACTGTTCTCCAGCGAACGCTCCGAGCACGCCCTGAGAGCCTTGTTGGGATAGGCTGGATCGATCAGGGATATATGCATAGGCGACCAGTACCCGCCGCCGGTCCATTGCACGGGCGCGGCACCATGGCCGACAACGGCAATCATAGCGCTGCCCACGTCCCAGACAAAGGAGGCGGTGCCGTTCACATCTTCGAAATGCGCCTTGGTCTGCGGCTGGGGCAGAGCCATTTCCACGCGGGAAGGTTCCTGGAGCGTAGGCGCTTCCTCCTTCGGGCTGCAAGCCGAAAGAAGCGCAAGGGCAAGAAGATATGTCACACTCCTTAAATTCATCCTTTAACTGAAATTATGGTTTCCGCCATCCCCGGGGGTTTCACCGATAAACAAGCATTCCTCTGTTCCGAGGAAGACCAGCCTGGCCTCGTTCGTGAACTCGAAGCGGAAAAGATATGACCTGCCCGCTTCCCATCCCTTGGAGATGGTGAAGTACACTTCATACGGAACTTCATCTATAATCGCGCTCATCTTCCACTGCCCCTTGGCGGAGGCCTGCGGGATGAGATACCATGGGCTCTGCGTCTGCACCGCCTGCGCGGTGCCTGCCGGAACCGTTACATCGGGGAAGGCAAGAGGGTAGGAGCTCTGCGCATCCTCGCTCAAGGCCTTGACACTCACGGCAGGGCGGTCCCAGTCGTACTGCAGTTCCAATTTCCCGGAAGTAGCGTAGTAAGCGCCGCTTGGAGGAGTGAGCTTTATGTCCGTTATGCTCACGTTCACCGAGGATGCGCATTTGAAGGCGAGGTTCAGCTTCGCATTGGCATAGACAAAGGCGAGGTTCACCGTGCTTCCAAAGGCCGGATCGCCACGTTTTATAAGACAAGGCTCGCTGAAAAGCGAGGTCTCGCTTATGGAGGTGGTGGCCTTCACATCCAATGTGAGGGAACTTGGGCCTATTGCCGCGACTTTTGCGAGCGGCGCACCAGCGTGGAAGCGATATAGGGAGGCGGAGTAGCTCCAGTACTGGAGTTCCTGGTCTCCGGTGTCGTCGATCCCGGTGTAGCACCATCCTAGGGCGGGAACATGGAAGACTTTGTAGCCTGGCATTATGTTGCTGCCACTTTCCGCCAGACAGTAGCCCCACACCCGGAAGTCCTCGTGGTAGGAGGACAGCCCGACCTTGGTCTGCACGTCGGTGAAGACCAGAGGGGTGTCCGCAGGAACTTCCTTCCGGCAGGCCACAAGGCCCGTCAGAAGAATTGTCAGGAGTATGAGTCTGTCTCTTTTCATTCTTTGCAGCCGCCAGGGCGGTCAAGCCCGGACGGTTAATATATTAAAGGTCGATTGTGATTTCAGTCTCAGGAGCCCAAGTGCTAACATTAGCGTTGAATGTGATGGCTCCACCGATGATAGGCTTACCCTTATCACTAACAGCATCTCCATCACCATTGATATCTGAAGGAACTTCAGGATCTACATAACCTGCACCATTATTCTGGAAGAACTTGATAAGGAAGGTGTACTTGTGTCCCTTCACAAACTCCGTTACTCCCGAAACAGGAACT
>SFJB01000102.1 GCA_004555145.1 Bacteroidales bacterium
CTCCCTCTGTCCGTGATGAGACAAAGGGAGATAACTTTTTTTGACAAAGGTATTTATTTGTTTAACTGGAATTTCGTGCAGCCGTCCTTGAAGTAGGCGACAATCTGCCGTGCGGCAGCCAAACCTGCGTTTATATTCGCCTCGGAAGTCTGGGCTCCCATTTTCTTAGGGGTGGCAAAGACTCTGAGACCGCACTTCTCTTTCATCTCTGCAAAATTGTCGGGAGCCACATCAGTGACATACTTGAGGTCAGGCCTCTGTACAAGAGCATCCAGGAGTCCTGCTTCGTCAATCACTTCCTTGCGGGCGGTGTTGATGAGGGTTGCGCCCTTAGGCATCCTGCTCACCAGCTCAAATCCTATAGACCCTATGGTCTGAGGTGTCGCCGGGATGTGAAGACTGACATAGTCGCAGCTGGAGTAAAGCTCTTCCAGGCTCTCTGCCGGCTCTGCGCCTCCTGCCTTGATCTGCTCCGCGCTGAGGAAAGGGTCGATAGCCTTGACCTTCATTCCCAAAGCCGCCGCCTTTGCGCCCACCAGCCTTCCTACGTTTCCGAAGGCCTGGATGCCCAGGGTCTTGCCCTGGATCTCGGAGCCTGTAGCCGGAGTGAACTGTCCTCGCGCCATAAAAATCATCATCGCGATTGCGAGTTCCGCTACGGCGTTGGAATTCTGACCTGGAGTGTTCATCGCAACCACATTCCTGGCGCTGCACGCAGGAAGGTCCAGGTTGTCGAAGCCCGCACCTGCGCGTACAACTATCTTCAGCTGCCTTGCGGCTTCCAGTACCTCGGCGGTAACCTTGTCCGAACGGACTATGAGGGCATCCGCATCCGCAACTGCCGCGCAGAGCTCGGCCTGACCTTCATATTTCTCCAGCACGGCGAGTTCGAAACCTGCGTTTTCAACTATTTCCCTGATGCCTGCCACAGCTGCTGCGGCGAAAGGCTTTTGAGTGGCCAGAAGTACTTTCATCACTTGTGGGCATTTTCGAAGTCCTGCATGCATTTTACGAGAGCCTCCACGTCTTCCTGGGTGCAGGCGTTGTAGATTGAGGCTCGGAAGCCTCCGACGGAGCGGTGGCCCTTGATGCCGACCATTCCGCATTTCTTGGAGTATTCGAAGAACTCGTCTTGGAGATTCTCGTGGCCCGGAGCCATAACGAAGCATACGTTCATAATGGAACGGTCTTCTACCGCAGCGGTGCCGGTAAAGAGGCTGTTGCGGTCGATTTCGGCGTAGAGGGTGGAAGCCTTCTTGAGGTCCATCTCGTGGATTGCCTCGACGCCTCCTATGCTTTTCACCCATTTGAGGGTCTCATTCATCACGAATATGGAGAAAACCGGAGGCGTGTTGAACATTGAACCCTTGTCTATGTGCACTCTGTAGTCGAGCATGGTAGGGATGTACCTGCTGACCTTGCCGAGGGAATCCTTCCTGATGATGGCGAAACTTACTCCCGCAGGGCCGGCGTTCTTCTGAGCTCCGCCGTAGATGAGCTCATACTTGCTCACGTCAACCTTTCTGGACAGGATGTCTGACGACATATCGGCTATCAGAGGTACAGGACAATCCAGGTCCTCCTTGATTTCCGTGCCGTAGATGGTGTTGTTGGTGGTGATGTGGAAATAATCCAGATCTTCAGGGATCACATAGCCCTTAGGGATGTAGGAATAGTTCTTGTCGGCGGAGCTGGCAACGGCTATTGCGTTTCCGAGCCCCTGGGCCTCTTTGAGGGCCTTTTTGGCCCATACACCCGTGTCCAGGTAACCGGCCTTGTGCTCAAGGTAGTTCATTGCCACATAGAGGAATTCCAGGCTTGCTCCGCCTCCGAGAAATACGATTTCGTGGGTGTCCGGGATGTTGAGGATTTCCTTCCAGAGGGCGCGGCACTCGTCCATTGTCTCTTCCCAGCCCTTGGTGCGGTGGGAGATGGAGATTAGGGAGACTCCCGTTCCCTTGAAGTCCCTGAGGGCTTCTATCGTGTTGTCAATGGCCACCTGGGGAAGCAGGCAAGGCCCAGCGTTGAATACGTGCAATTTGCTCATATCGTAGTTATTTTAAGTGGTGCGTAAAGGTATTGATTTTTCTCAATCTTTCCAAGAAATCCTCCCTTTGCGCGAGGCGCACGAACACTTCCAACGTACATTCGTTGAGGAAGGACTGGCCGCGCTGTGAAAGCCCCATATCCTTTGCCAGTTTCATCACTGCCGGCAGTTCGCTGTAAGGGAAGTCCAGCTTCATCCATTCCCCGGCGACCTTTTCGCAGAAGTTTGCCGCTGCCAGCGCGTCTGCGGTCGAGGTCTTGTATGCCCTTATGAGCCCGGGAATGCCCAGCTTTATGCCCCCGAAATAGCGCACTACCACGACCAGTATGTCACTCAAGCCCGCCGAATCGATCTGCCCGAGTATGGGACGTCCCGCCGAACCGGAAGGCTCGCCGTCATCGTTGGCTCTCCACCTGCTCCCGTCCAGACCTATCCTGTATGCGTAGCAATGGTGGCGCGCGTCGTGGTATTCCTTCTTCAACGAGGCCACGATCTCCTTTACCTGCTCCTCGCTGTCCACCGGGTACGCCAGCGCTATGAAGCGGCTCCCGTTATCCCTGAACAGGCCTTGAGAGGGCTCCTGGATGCTTTTGTATGTATCATTTGCAATCACAACAACCAAAATTAGTGAATATTTAGTATCTTCGCAACTTAGTTTTTCAAAATAGCTGTATGGTATATAAATATAGAATCACTTTGGCCGGTCTCAAAGGCTTCTTCAGAGTTTATGCTGTGAATGCGCTGAATTCACTTTATACTTTCCACAAGCAGCTGCGCTCTGACCTTGAATTCCCTATGGATCAGCCTATTCTCTTCAAAGCTCTGGATGAGGAAGGTGCTGTCGTTGCCCGTTATGCTCTGGTGGATCTCGGCTTCGGGACCGTGGATGCCGTCACCATTGCCGACACAGTGAAGGCAGGAGTCAGGAGTTTTGTCTATTTCTACGACATTGAAGCAAAGAAGAGCGTAATCGTCACCCTCGAAGGCGAATGCGGGGAACTCACCCAACTTCCCAAGCTCCTGGATTCCAAAGGACCTGTTCCTGCAGAGTTCGACAATGGCTATGTAGCTTTTGAGGACCTCCCTGAAGAGCGTCGGAAACTTCCGGGTGAGTCCGTTTCCGATGATGACGATGATGACGACGATGATGATGACGACGACTTCGACGATGAGGAGGATGAAGATGAGGATGAGGACAACGAAGAAGAGGAACTGATCTACGACGAAAAGGAATAGGGCAGATTTTGATTTTACATAAATATTGTCTATCTTCGGATATAAATATTTATGTGATTCTGCTATGGTACGCGTAAAACCCTTCGCGGCGCTTCGTCCGCCAAAGAATATTGTCACCGAAGTGGCAGCCCCTCCTTATGATGTCCTCAACTCCGAGGAGGCCGCTGCGATGGCAGGGGAAAAATCCCTGCTGCATATCACCAAGCCTGAGATAGATTTTGACCCGATTCTCCCGGACCACGATGCGAGGGTCTATGACAGGGCAGTGCTGAACTTCCGCCAGTGGAGGGATAAGGGCTGGCTCGTCAGGGACCCGAAGCCTTGTTACTATGTTTATTCGCAGACCATGGACGGACGTACCCAGTACGGACTGGTGCTTTGTGCGCATACGGACGACTACTCCGGAGGAAAGATCAAGAAGCACGAGCTTACCCGTAAGGACAAGGAAGACGACCGTATGGTTCACGTGCGCATCCAGAATGCCAACATCGAGCCGGTGTTCTTCGCATTCAAGGACAACGATGTGCTGACCGGAATCGTTGAGCGTGCCATCAAGGCTGCGCCGGAGTACAGTTTCGTGGATGAGCACGGATTCGGGCACGAGTTCTGGGTGATAGACAATGACACTGACATAGACACTATTACCCGCACCTTCGCTACGGATGTAGATGCCTTTTATGTGGCTGACGGCCACCATCGTACCGCGGCTGCGGCGCGGGTGGGAGCGGAGAAGAGAGCTTCCAACCCCAATCACAGCGGCGACGAGGAATACAACTTCTTTATGGCCGTGTGCTTCCCTGAAAGCCAGCTCAAGATCATAGACTACAATCGCGTCGTCAAGGACCTTGCTGGCCTTTCCGACGAAGAGTTCCTGAAAGCTCTTGAGGAAGATTTTGTGGTCGAGGAAAAGGGTAGGGAAATCTACAGGCCGTGCGCCCTTCACAATTTTGCCCTCTACCTCTCCGGAAGGTGGTACTCTCTCACCGCAAAGCAGGGAAGGTTCTCAGACAACGACCCTGTGGAAGTGCTGGACGTTACTATCCTGTCCCGTCTCGTTCTTGACAAGATTTTGGGAATCAAGGACTTGCGCACTGATAAGAGAATAGATTTCGTAGGTGGCATCAGAGGACTTGGTGAGCTTTCCCGCCGTGTGGATGAAGGAGAGATGAAGGCCGCTTTCGCCCTGTATCCTGTATCTATGCGCCAGCTCACGGACATTGCCGACAGCGGTATGATTATGCCTCCTAAGACAACCTGGTTTGAGCCTAAGCTCAGGTCCGGTCTTGCGATCCACACTTTGGACGATTGATATGAATCAGGATTTGATTCGGAAGACACTCAAGGAGTTCTTCGGCTATGACACCTTCAAAGGCGATCAGGAAGAAGTGATTACCCACCTTCTCGGAGGTGGGGATGCCTTCGTGCTTATGCCTACAGGCGGAGGTAAATCCCTCTGCTATCAACTGCCTGCCCTGCTGATGAAAGGCACTGCCATCGTGATATCTCCTCTGATAGCCCTGATGAAGAATCAGGTTGACCTCATCAGGGGCTTTGATGCAGGTACCGGAAGCGTAGCCCATTTCTTGAATTCGTCCCTTTCCCGACAGCAGATCGATGAGGTCCGTTCTGATTTGCTTGCCGGCAAAACCAAGCTCCTGTATGTGGCTCCCGAATCCCTTACCAAGGAAGAGAACGTCCAGATGCTCAAGGAAGTGGAAATCTCCTTCTACGCCGTGGACGAGGCTCACTGCATCTCTGAATGGGGCCACGATTTCAGACCTGAGTACCGTCGCATAAGAGCTTTGGTGGAGCAGATAGGAAGGGCTCCGATCATCGCTCTTACCGCTACTGCCACTCCAAAGGTTCAGAGCGACATACTCAAGAATTTGGGTATCACTGATGCGAAGGTGTTCAAATCTTCCTTCAACCGGCCAAACCTGTACTATGAAATCAGGGACAAGGTGGATGCCGAGAAGGACATAATACGCTTCATAAAGCAGAACCCCGGAAAATCCGGCATCATATACTGCCTCAGCAGGAAGAAGGTTGAGGAACTGGCGGAGCTGCTGTCAATCAACGGTGTACGGGCTCTGCCGTACCACGCGGGTCTGGATGCGAAGACAAGGGCCGAGAATCAGGACCGTTTCCTCTCCGAGGACGTGGACGTGATCGTCGCCACCATAGCCTTCGGTATGGGCATAGACAAGCCTGACGTACGCTTCGTGATACATTACGATATCCCCAAGAGCATAGAAAGTTATTACCAGGAGACCGGGCGTGCCGGACGTGACGGGATGGAGGGCAGGTGCATAGCCTACTACAGTTACCGCGATATCCAGAAACTCGAGAAGTTCATGCAGGGCAAGCCCGTGGCAGAACAGGAAATCAGCCGTCAGCTGCTGAGCGAAGTCACGGCATA
>SFJB01000103.1 GCA_004555145.1 Bacteroidales bacterium
TATCTCGTGACCTTCGGTATAGTCGCTCCACGATGCTATGAATATCATATCCAGGCTGTCGGCAGATTCCATACAAAAATCCCACATAGTCCTGTAAGTTAGGCCTTCGTTTCGTGGAATGAGGAAGAAATGGCCTCTCCCCCAGCCTGCGCAGCCGCGGTTATCCATTCCCGGCATTACAAAACCGGACTTTATCTTATATGACGCCATGTCGCTGGCCCAAACCGAATCGCGAAAAGGTTCCATAAAGGCTATAAGATCCTCAGTTTCAGCATAATTATCCCAATATGGATGTTGTTCGTCCTGAGTTCTGACTCTTGCCGGAATCCAGGGCGTCGGCACCTCTCCGGCTTCTATCCAGGCATCCATATCGTCGCTGCGCTTCACGGCAACATATCTGCCGTCCTCGAGCCTGCCCCAGTCAGCCCAGCGGCGCAGCGCAACGGGCTCGGACATAGCTTCGGGCAATATTACGGATGACCTTACCTTCGACCATTCTTCAATTGTCGCTCCCGGACCGAAGTGATAAAAGACAGGATAACCGTCCACGACAGGAGCAGTTGATACACTCAGCACGCTGTCAATCAGATATTGGTAGCACTTTACCATATAATCCGTCTTGGCCTCGCGGCTGTCAATCTCGGGATATATCTTTGTTATCCAGTTATAATACAGCCAGCCGTCGCACCAGTTGACTCCCACTTCAAAGTCATATTTCGCTGCGGCTTTCTGCATCGACTTGAGCAGCAGGTCGTTTTCGTGAGGGAAGAATCCCCACTCGATAAAGAATCCGTCAATGCCTGCAGTCTTTGCCTGAAGAATCTGATACTCAAGCAGTTCCGGATCAAGATTTGACTGCATTCCGCAAAGGGGATAAGCCGTGGCGGCTATGTCGTGACGACCCTGACTGTCAATGAGGTCTGCATTGTAGCACAGTGTCTTGCGCCCTGTTGAGGACTGCGGGGTATCTGCATACATCTCCCAACGTCCCAGTTTGCCGTCGTGTTCGCGGGTGTAACGCACGCCGTGGTAGTCAGCATAGACTTTCTTGCCGTTTCCTTCGCCTCCCTGCGTGCAGGACAAGAGGACTGCCAGCAAGCAGAAAAAAACAAGTTTCAGAGATGTCCTTCCCATATATTATTCTGTAGGATAACTGAAAGAATTGTCCAGCCACCAGCGCGCCTTGTAAATCTTGGTTTCCGGCACGAGATAGACAGTCTTGCCGGTTTCGTCAATAAGGCGGTCGGCCCACCAGGACTCGCGCGGCTTGAGCATTATTATGCCGTCAGGAGAGTTGCTCACGCTCTTGATATCAAGGATATTGAAACACTTTTCGCACACCGGGGCATCGGGATCGCTTACATCCACGGTGTAAACTCCGTTTAAGCTAGTCATCCACAGCTTGTTGGCCTCTCCGTAAACAGGATACAAGTCGTGGCCTCCCTTATCGTTTGCAAGATGGCATATTTCCTTGCGATTGACAAGGGCCGGCACTGTGGCATCATAATCAAATCTGTAAAGGGTCAGATTGCCGTCTTCAGCCTTGCCTGTCATAAAAAGGCAGGAGTGTTCCCTGCTCCAGACGGCATTGTGGGCATTGGGAACTTCGGCAGCAATAATGGCTTTGGCAGTATTGCTGTCCTCGCTCCTAATGAAGAGGCAAACCTGTCCGTAGCGGGACTCAACGGCAACTATATTACCGTCAGGCAGGATTTCGGCAGAATGTGGGTTTGGATGTTCGCCGCATTTGCCATAGAACAGAATTTCCTTGTCCTTTATGCGGACAAGGGCCACTGCTCCGCCGGAAGCCGTCATCAGAACGCAGCTTCCCCCGCAAACCGGCTTGACTTCGCTAGGGTTGACAAACCATTTCAGCTGTTCTTCGCTGAAACCGGCCTCGGCAGGGTTCCACTGCCATACAGGGACATTGGTTTCAGCATTGAGGATTACTACCGAGGCCGATGCCTGCTCCGCAAGCACTATTGCCTTTCGCGGCATTGTAAAGCCATTTTCAACAGGAGGCTGGGCGGTAGATTCCGAACAGGAACTCAGAATTCCGACCAAAATCATCATCAGGATATATTTCATAATCTCTACCAAAGACATTTGAATTTCACTTTCATATATGAGCTGAAACACTCGCCGGGAGCAGTCTTGTGAGGGCCGGTTCCAGGATATCGTCTGTAGTATTTGGCATAATTGCCTGTATCCCAGATATGCATTCGGCTTTGCTTTTCCATCTGCTCGTCATCTATTTGCGAATGCACGTAAATTTCAGTTCCGTTGTAATAGCTCCAGGCGTGATAATCCCCGCTGGCGGCACTTGCCAGCACCGTTGCACCGGAGCGATTGAATCTGACTTCCTTTCCGTCTGCACTGCAACCGTAGTCAGCCACGGAAGTGCCCGCGCAGCATATTCCGAAGTACCAGAAGAAATGTATTTCATCTCTCATCGTGAGAGTATTTCTCGTTTCGTATCCGCCATCGCCAAAGACGGTGGTCTTTTTGTGGTCGGCAATAACGTGATGGTCCGACCTCTCCTCCCTGCCATCGATCTTGAGAGCCGTCTTGTGCAGGGTAGAATTTTGTTCATAAGCGAAGCTGTCACATTCCGTCCATCCGAAAGAAGCAGAAAGCTTGTCAGAAGGAATGACTTGACCATCCATGACAAAACTTACCCCGCAGCCGGGTTCAAGGTCTATCCTCTCATCTCCGTGGAAGCCGCCAGTAAAGTCATAAGTATCTATGAATGAACCATTTTCCGTAAGCATCCCGTAATCTTTTACAACACACTCGCTTTCTCCGTCGGTAAGTATCTTGTCAAGAACCTTTGTCATAGATGAAGTTTCGGCATTCCAAAGTCCCCTGTATGCCCAGTCGATGCGCCACAGGTCCATATACCTGAACTCTCCGTGGTCACAGTAGTGCCTGAGCCTGAAAACGATGAAAGCATCCTCAACAACGGAGTCTCGTACTGCGACGTTGAAATACTCTTCAGCACCGTCCTTTTCAAAACGAATCATCATAGGATGAGGACCTTCCGCTGCGGGCAGGGGTTCACGACACGCACAACAGCTGAAAAGAGCGGCAATTACAAGAAGTGAGAAATGCTTCATCGCATATTATTTAAAGCCGGGGATGTCCGGAAAAAGGGCATCCCCGACACAATATTAACAAATAAACCCGAGATTACCTATTATCATTGTCCTTGATGCAACGGACAGGCAATGCGTTGGCACGTTCGTTCTGCCCGTTCTGGAAGAGTTTGTCAGAAATCTTGATATAGAGGGTCTGACCCTGGGTAGCGGAGAAGTTCGTCCATACAAAGCCCTCATTTGCGCCACCGTCCTCACCGCAGGAGTAGTACTGGAGCTGGGTGCTTGTTGCATTTGCCCACTTGCAGGCAAGACGGCCTCCGGTAAGGAAGGTCAAACCGTCAACCATAGCTGCGCGCTTGCCTCTGGTGGTGGCATCGTTTGCAGTGAAAGTTGCTGAACCTGAAGCTACAAGAGCATCGACAGCAGGCTTTGACATTACCCTGTAACCCTTTGGACACGGATCATAGATCGACTTGGCACCTTCGGAAGCCTCTTCTCCCTCAACGCCCCAGAGGTCGGTTGTAGGATTGGTACACCACTCAGGGAATACGTTGTAGCTTTCCCTCTTGGCAATGATCATCTCACCAGGATGCGCAAGCGCGTCTTGAAGAGATACGGGACCCCAGATTGCAGGGTTGAACATATTGGTTTCCTCGTCGCACTCAGGTGACCACCAGCGGTTCCAGAAGGTAGGCATAGGACGACCCCACTGATAGTAGTTTACTGTTCTGTAAACAGGGTCGTTGTTACCCTTGCTGGTCTTGTTTGCAACCCAGGTATCGTACTGGGTGGTCGCCTGTCCGATGTACATAGGGAGGAATTCGTATCCGCCGACGTTTACGCTGGCGAACGGGTCGGTGCCGTCAGCGGCAACGTTCCAGAATGTCCAGGCCCAGAGCACCTTGCCATCCTTTTTCATAAGGAGGATAGGAGAGCCGGCAAATGCACCGGTGTTCTTGATGGTGACGGTCATGTTTTCGGTATCTACGATAGGCTCGGAATATTCGCTTGAAACGACACCTGACCCCTCAAACACTGCCAGGTTGTTTGCGGCGTTGGTGTAGATGTCTCCGTTGATGGTCTTCATCCACTCGAAGGTTACTCCTACCGGCTCGATGGCATTTGCGAAGCTTCCGCGGGCCTTGTAATCGAAGGTCACCTCGTCAGAGAGCTGTGCATTTGCAGAATATGTTGCTCCGTTGTAGGTCTGGCCGTTCTTGCACTGGATAAAGAAAGTATTGGCAGGACCGTAAGCAACGCCTGAAGAAGGAACATAGCGGCTGTCGTCGGTAACGAACCACTTTACGTTGATCATACTCTCGCTGAGATTCTCTACGTTAATCTCGGTTGTCTTTCCAGCTACGAAATTCTTGCCGTCAATGCTCATTGGGATAGACCTCGAGCCCTCGTCGCCCTGGAGTTCCACAATCATTGTAATCTGCTTTCCGTCGAGGTTTGCGGGAATGATGTGCAGATAGATGGTCTGCTCTGCCACCTCGCTGAACTTCTTGGCAGCGCCGACACTTACGTAAGCTTCCTTGACACCTGCCGTCGGGGTAATTGTTCCGGAAGAAGGCTCGATGTCGAATTTGCCCGCAAGATCGGCATCCTCGCTGGCAATGCTGATCTTCTTCGGCGCATAGTCGGCAAATTCGGTCGAAGTCATCTTGATTGCAACGGTTGCAGTCAGAGGGGTGAGTTCGAACTTGAAAGTATCGTCAACGCCAGGGATTCCGCTTACGGAACCGTAGGCAAATCCGTCGGTAGCGGTATTCGGCGCTGCCTGACTCTGGGCCTCGGCGATGGAAACACTGGAGAACTTGCCATTGAGGTAAACTACGTCCACATTATGCGGATAGTAAACCATAAACTTGTTCTCGCCGGCGCTGAGAGTAAGAGGAATGGTGGTAAAGCAAGCGCTTGCCTTGCCAGCGTCTTCAGCCTTGATGGTAGCTTTTGCATTAAATGCAACGCCCTGTTTCTCAGAGAATACGCCAAGCACGGCGCCTTCCTTCCATGCAAAGCCGTCTGCCTTTACGCTTCCCTCAAGGGTGTAAGCAACATTGGCTTCCGGTGTCGGATAGTCCTCTCCTCCCGACACAGGCTCCTTACAAGAAGCGACTGCTACGAGAGCGATGGTCAAAGGAAATAAATACTTTTTCATTTGTTTGATTATTAAGTGTTTATGATAATATTACCAATTAGCATTCTGTCCAAGTCCGGGGTTTACTCCACGCTGTTCTTCGGATATCGGAAGCCAGATCTTGTGATGCTGCCAGTTCTGCTTCAGTATGGTGATTCCCGTTTTGAGATAACTGTCAGCAGGATATTTGAGCAGTTCAGGGTCAGCGATTACATCGACCTTTTCCTCAACCATATCCGGATTGAGACTTGCTATCTTTTCATCGATAAGATTGAATCGGATGAGGTCCCACTTGCGCGAAAACTCGAAGACGAGTTCCCTCTCCCTGCTTTCAAGAAGTTCTTCGAGGAAATTGTCCCTGTGATATGCTGCATTGAGTTTTGCAAAGAGCTGTTCATCGTTTCCGCAGGCACGTCTGAGGACGCTCTCGATCTGCTTCCTTGCCAAAGGCTCGTCTCCCGGGGCACACCTGAATCCCGGCAACAGGCATATATGTCTGTGTTTCAGAATCATAGAGCGGATGATCAGTCATAAGAGGCTGTCCGTCGTCACCCATTACAGGATTACCCGAAGCATCCTTAACCTCGATTCTGGTCCTAGGAGGGGCAGGATTCCAATAAGTATAATCGTCCACCTTGACCGCGGTCTTTCCGTCAGATAAACGGCCGGTCATATTGTGGTCCCTTCGAGGATCTGCCGGATCGTACATATAGAATGCTCTCGGAGTCGGCACGAAACGTCCGCCCCAGACTGTCGGAGAGTCACCGTTGCAGGTCGGGGTCGGCAGGTAGAAGCTGTTCGGCCAGTGCCCCTCAGAGCCCGAAAGCGCCTGTTCTGCAAGGAAAAGGCATTCCTTGTACTGATCGCTCTTGGTCGTCTCGCGGAAGAGCTTCGTGTAGTCCGGAATAAGGGTATAGGAAGAATTCTCTATTACATCCTTGCAGGCATCGAGGGCCTTGCGGCTCATTGCGTCCGCGTCCACGAAAGCGAAGTCATTCAGCGGCTGCTCTGCGACCAGGTCCGCGCCTACGCCGTTGCGCTTGCAGGCAGCGAGATAATTGCAGATACGCGCGATATAGGCTGCAGCGGTGTACTTGTTTGCAGAAGATGTGGAGAGTATGCCTACAGGCTTGAGATTGGCGTAGGCAAAGTCCAGGTCTTCGAAGATGAGCTTGTACACTTCTTCCAGACTGGACCTCGGCTCGGTTCCGTCGGAATCGTATTCCAGCACGATTGGCACGCCTCCGAAGTTCCAGGCGAGATGATAATAGTAGAATGCTCTCAGGAAGCGGGCTTCGGCCTTGTACTGTATCTTGAGTTCGTCGCTTACCTCACCCTGGTCGATGTAGTGGAGCATAGTGTTGCACCTGTTGATGCCGGTGTACATCACCTTCCACATTTCCCTTACGCACTGAGTGCTCTCGACGTAGTTAGCCCAGGACATCTCCAGTCCCTCGGTAGAGCCGGAAGTCTGCGCCACGAGATCGTCTGAAGGACAATTCATTATGTAGATCATTCCCTGCTCGTAACTGCCTCTCTGGACATTGCCAAGTCCAGGTATGCTATGCGTGTTGAGGGCCTCGTAGCAGGCGGTCAGAGCCATCTTGAGCGAAGTCTCGGTCTTGTAGAAATTCTCAGGCGAGGTCTGGGAATACGGGGTTTGGTCCAGGAAGGAAGCGTATTCGCACGAACTGAGAGACAGGGCGAGGACTATGGCTGAAAAATATGTAAGTTTCTTTTTCATTGTCTTTTAGAATTTGAGATTTGCTCCGAAGGTGAAGGTGCGTGGTTTCGGATAGGACATACGGTCAAATCCTGTAAAGAGGGCGTTGTTGGTGCTGACGTCAGGATCCATTCCGCTGTACTTTGTGAGCAAGAAGAGGTTGTCGGCACTGAGGCTGAGCTTGACCGATGAAAGATGCGCCTTCTTAAGCAGCGGGCTGTCAAAGGTATAGCTCAGGACAAGATTGCGCAATCTCAGATATGAACCGTCTTCGACATAATATGAAGAAGTCCAGGTATTGGTCTGGTTGAGCAGTCTGGAGTAGGTGTTTGAAGGATTCTCCGGTGTCCAATGGCCGTCCCAGGCCTCCTTGCGGAGGTTGTTGTACTGGGTATTTCCGGACTGTCCGGACTCGGTGCATAGCTTAAACTCGTTGAGAATGTCTCTTCCGCAAACTCCCTCGAAGAAGAACGAAAGCTCAAAACCATTGTAAGTGAAGGTATTGCCAAGACCGAGAGTAAAGTCAGGGTTGGAGTTGCTGATGACTGTCCTGTCAGCAGCGGTGATGATATTGTCGTCACCTGCGATGTCCTTGTACTTACGGTCACCAGGCTGTACGTTTACAGATGCAATGCTTACGACTCCTTCCTTGAGCTTGTAATCATAGAGATCGTAGGTTTCGGAAGAATTGGCTACCAGTTCTGCCGGCAGAGGGTCTGCGTTTGGCACGCCCTTGCGGTAGGCATAGAAGTCCGAGAGCTGGTAGTTGCCGTCTGCGACATAGCCGTAACCGATTCCTATAGGCTGTCCGACCATAATGCGCGAAATGTCGGTGGAAAGCTGTCCGTTAGGGATATTTACGCTGGTGTATTCGATTCCGCCTATGTCGAGCACCCTGTTCCTGGAAAGATCGAAGGTGAAGTTGGTTGACCAGGAGAAGCGGCTAGTCTGGATATTGTGGGACATAAGGCTCATCTCGACACCCTTGTTCTCGACACGTCCGAGATTCTGCCACTGCTGGTTGAATCCTGTCTGGGCGGGCAGGGTTGCGCGATAAAGCATATCTCTGGTGTCCTTGTAATAGAGGTCGATTACAAAGTCGAGCCTGTTCTTGAAAAGGCTTACGTCAAGTCCGAGGTCGTACTGATAAGTGGTTTCCCACTTGAGTCTGGTATTTGCCGAAGAAGACGGTGCCATACCCATAATTTCGGTTCCGTTTGAGGAATAGTAGTCGGTAGTCAGCAGCGACATCGTTGCATAGTTGGAGATACGGTCGTTTCCGGAAGCACCTGCACTGAAGCGCAGCTTGAACTGGTCAAGCCAGTCAACGTCCTGCATAAAAGGCTCTTCTGAGAGTCTCCAGGCAAATGAAGCCGAAGGGAAATAGCCCACGCGGTTGCCTGCAGTGAATTTGGAGGAACCGTCGGCCCTCATATTGAAGGATACGTAATATCTCTGCTTGTAGTTGTAGCTTACGCGGCCGAAAGTTGACATCATCGTGCTGAAACTGTATCCTTCCTCAGGTTTTTCCGAAGTACCACCCTTGCTGATGTCAAATACACCTGTCGAGTAGTCCGCAAAGTCGTATGCACC
>SFJB01000104.1 GCA_004555145.1 Bacteroidales bacterium
CATCGGAATAATGGGCGGTAACAACAATTCCGGTCAGGTCATTAAGCGCAGTACCGGCAGGGACAGAGCCGCCGCTGTACGTTACGGAAATGCTGGTCAGGGTTACTTCCTCGGCAACGCCAGTCACAGTGAAAGTGGTAGTCATACCCTCATAGGTGACAGTAATGGTATTGCTCCCCTCTGCAATTGTACCGCTCAGAGTATAGCCAGTAACCGTCTGCTTACTACCGTCAGAGTAGTTCGCAGTTACCACGATACCAGTCAGTTCATCCACGGAGGTTCCAGCGGTCACATTGCCACCGGAATAGGTTGCTGAAATTCCGGTTATGGTAGCCGCTTCAATGTCGAATGCGGTACGGAATGCGTTGTACTCTTCGGAAACGTCAGCCTTGATAAATGCACAGACCTTGAACATACCATCCAGAGCTTTGACCTGTGCGGTGGTCAGACCGCTCCCGCCGGCAGGAAGCGTGATATCCGTCTCTGCCACGGCGGGCATACCCACTTTACTGGGGATGAAGGACATCCGCATGGTGTTTGCGTCCGGCTGCGTGACCGCCGGGGTGTACCAGCCTCCAGCCTTGCCCGTCGGCCCGTTGAACTCCCCGTTTTCCAGCTTGGTGTTCACTGTATTGATAAGCGTGTTCGTCTCAGAGACGAGCGCAGTCAGCGCGGAAACCTCCGTGCCGCTCTCAATCACGTCCCCGTCCTCGTAAACCGCAGCGTCCACGATGAGGTCAAATCCCGGGCTGATGATCAGCGCGTTGTCTGCGCCGTACAGCCTGATCTCGCAGTTCAGCTTTCCCTCTGCCGCCGTGGTCTGTTCGGTGAAGTTGTAGCAGATAATGTTGTTGTCAATGGCGCAGTCATTGTAGATGATGTTGCCGTCAGGCTTTGTGGCCGTGAAAACCGCCGTGCAGTCTGAGCTGATGAGATAGGGCTTGCCTCTCTCTGTCAGCGTGATTAAAATCCTGCGCTTGGTCTCGCCCTTTTTGGCGTGCAGTACAGCCTGAGATCCCGCCGCATGGATGTCCAGCGATGCTCTGTAAGTGGAAAAATTCATGTGTATCTCGCCCTTCAAACTTGGTACTTTCATCATAGCAAAAAGGGGCGGCTGCTGTTAGCCACCCCTTCCGCATTTCTCTTACCAGAGCTTGTACTTGCGTATGGTCTTCTCGGTCCAGCCTATGCTCTCTGCAATTGCCGTTTTCTGCGCCGGCGTGAGATTATAGCTGTTGATCTCTGCCATGATCTTCTGCACAGCAGAATAGTTGATTCTCTTGCCGTTCTCGTCCTTGTCGTTTTCTGTGTTACTCTGGACATAACGGATCTCAAGGTATATATCCTTGGGGACACCCAACGCCGCACAGTGGTCATTGTAGTCCTGAACTCTTGCGATAGTGACGTGCTCATAGCCGTCAGCCTCCCAGTCGTAGACCTGGATTTGGACGTCAGCCTTTTCAGCGTCCATGCCTTCAGTCTCCATCAGAATGCTCTTCAGCTCTGTGGCGGAAAGCTCTCCGCTCATATACGCCTCGTCCTTCTGGCTGTACTCAAAGCCGTATTTCACCATGAAGCTCCAGTCGCCAACCAGATCCTCTGCGTACTCCTGGTCCTTTCCGCAGTAGTCTACAAGCGCCTGCACGGCCTTCTGCTCGCTGATCCTGCCTTTCAGGAACTCCTCCCGGAGGCTGCTGCTTGCGCTGCTGGCGAAAGACATTTCAGCCTCCGCCTGGGTGTCGCCGTTTGCCGCCTTGGTGCGGATGATGTCCGTCCTAACAGCATTGGCCATAGCCGCGTCTCCGCCGATGACCGCCGCAGCAAAGTCGTCTGCCTTGTACATACCGACCTGCTTGTCCGACGTGGAGTTCTCGCTCTCTCCCTGGTCCAGTTTGTTTATCTCCGCGTTTATCGCGGTCACAACAAGGTCCTGGCTGAAGTGTCCCTCGGCAATGATCTCCTTGGCGATCCTGGTATACTCGGCTATGTCTCCGTTGTTTCTCGCCACCGCCGCCTCATGGATACGCGGGTCATTTTCTCTCAGGGCCTTTCGGATAGCAGAATCCACGGCGCTCTGGTCCTTAAACCGCCCTCTTACTCTCTCGGCGTGGGCCTCGTCATCGTTCAGCATTGCCTCATAGAGCTGCTGTGTATCCGATACGGTTTTGTTGGTTATCGCACCCATAACAGCGTACTTGATGCCGGCACCTGTGGTATGCTGCCCGTTCATAAAGGACTCCACCGTCTGGTACAGACCTCTGGCGTCTCGCATGATATTACGCACCGGAAGGCCGAACATCTGTGCAATACTTCCGGCAAAGTTCTCCACCTTGCGATATGCGGACAGATTATCGCTGGACAGTTGCTTCCCTGCCTTCCACAGGTCGCTGATCACGGAAATGTCGCTTCTCTCCACGTCATATCCCTTCATGATGGATACAATGTCCTTCACAAAGGGAATATAGCCGAACAGGTTGAAGCTGTCCTTGATCTCCGCTGTCAGAGAGCCAAGATACTTCTCCCAGTAGGTCTCGTCCTCATCGTCGTCTCTCCCTGCATAGACAAAGGATACAAGGATGGCGTTGAGGATCTGGGAAGCGATGACCGCGCCAATGGCAGATCTCGCATACTTGACGTTGCCTCTCTTGCCCTGGATCAGCGCGTCGGCGATCATGTTGATAGAGGTGGTAGGCTCCGCAAGGAACGCGGTGGCCATCTTCATGCCGGTGTCCTTGGAGCGCATGTTCGCGCTTCTGGAGAGAACAGAGTCATATACCTGGGTGTTAACGATAACCTCGGTAAAGCGCTCTCCCGCCTTCTGCATAAACTCCTCAGATCCCGGCCTGAGCGATGTCTTGTCCATGGTCTCCCGCTTCACAGCCTCCCAGATTTGGCACCATGCCAGCTCGTCCGCCAGGGCCGGCGCTTTGGAGAGCACCTCGTCCCGGTAGCCGCCGTCCTTGACCAGAGCCGTCATCTTGTCTCTCCAGGAGCCGTACTCCTTAGCCTTGATGAAGTCCGCTGTGCTCTTGCCCATGTTGGTGTCGAAGTAGCCCATCTCCTTGATGATCGCCACAGGCGCATACTTCTTCACCTCTGCCCACAGCTCTGCGTGCTTCTTGCTGTCCATCTTCTTTCCGACAAAATATTTGCTGTCAACCAAGGCCAGAGCTCTTGCGATGGCTGAAGGCTGCTGGATCACGACAGAAGCACTGGCAAACACAGCGCCCTTCTTGAACCGTCCCATCATATTGTTGATAAATCCGGCGGTGGGGTCGCTCCTCGCTCCGCCGTTCAGGTCTCTCAGGAGCTGTTCAATATAGGCCGTGGCTCCCTTGCCGTAGGCGTTCTGGATGTACATCTCCACAGACTCTGTCGGCATGGTGTCCGAGGTAGGCGTCTTGTAGTTGAACACCCGGTAGAAGTCCTCCATCGGCAGCACAAAGGCGTGATACATGCTCATCTCGTTCACATGGTTTGCCCATACATCCATAAACGGGGTCAGAACGATGGGGTTATTCGCCTTGCGTACCGTCTCCTTGCTGAATCCGCTGTTCTTGATCTTCACTTCTCCCTTCTGCTGCTCTTTGGCCTTAGCCATAAACTGCGTCGCAGATTTCAGTGGGAAGTAGAACTTTTCCTTAAACAGCTTCACGCCGTACATTTCCAGGGATACCTCGTTGCCCTTTGCCCCCATGGTGGTGGAGAGATAGTCCTGCATCTCATCCACAAACGCCTTCTGCTCCTTGGTGAGCTTGCCGGTGATCTTCGCCAGCGTCTCCGGGGAAATATTGTAGGCCGTAGCCTCCATGGGATTAAATTTCAGCGGTATGCCAAGTTTTGTTTTGACAGTAACCTCCGTGGTCTCATCGAAGACGATGCCTCCGCGCTCAAGGTGATCCAGTGCCTGCTCACGTTTGGAATAGGCGTAAAGGCTCATGATCTGCTCAAGGTTCAGGTTGAAGTCCATGCCGGAGGATGACTTGAAGCCGTAACGCTTCTCAAAGTCCCAGGAGTCATAGCCGTACTTCTTGGATTTTTCCAGATAATATTCTCTCGCCTCAGATACATCCCTTGCCCAGGTGTCCTCGCCTGCTCTCACGCTGTCGAATACCTTGCTCAAGGTCTTGGAGCCGATGGCCTTAAAGGCATATACCGGCTTCAGGTTGTTCCACATGAACTTGCTGACGCCGTCAAGCCCCTTGATCCTGAGCTTTTTCTTTCCGCCGGCCTCTTCCACTTCCATCATGACATTGTTGCCCAGTACGGCAATTTCCTTGCCCTTCTCGGCCTTGAACGTCTTGTTGGCATTGCGGATGGTGGTCAGCACCATCTTGTACAGCTCGTATACATCCTCAAGCTGGCTAAGGCTCATGTCTCTCAGCGCGGTATCGCCCACACTTTCGGTCACGGCCTCGATCTTGGCCTCAATGACCTCATCATGGGAGTTGGCAATCAGAGGATCGTCGGAGTCTTTGATCTCTGCATAGGCAGCCTTGAGCCTCGCGAGCCTGTCGCTCATTTTGTCTCCCATGGCCTGGATACGCTCTATTTTGCCCATGATCTCCTTGATCTTCTCCGGCGTCTTCGCCCGCGTAAGCTCCTCATTCAGCTTGGCAATGCGTTCCTCAGCTCCAACGGTATCCATGTTCACCGCATCAAGCGCTGATGCCACAGCCTTCTGCAGCCCGATCATAACGTGCTTGTCCTTGGTGCCCTTCAGCAGGTAGGTGTTCAGCTCGTTCACCACGTCCTTGATCTTGTGCCGCATGGCAGTCCGTCTTCTGCCCTCCACAGCCTTCTTTCTGCTCTCCTGGTACGCGGCCTTGATTTCCTGCTGCTTATGCTCCACGGAATTTCTGTAATCCTTGCGGAGCTTCTCTATACTGGCCTTATACTCCTGCTTCAGCTTATTTACGCTCTCTGTATGGGCGTCCTTCAGCTCCTGCATCCGGTTGGCGTGATGGGCTTTAAGCCTGTTGATCTCCTTCTGCTTCACGTCGGCTACGGTGCGCAGCGTGGATACTCTCCAGTAGCTGTCGTATACCTGGCCGATCAGGTCCTGCTCAAGCAGATCCTCCTCGTAGATATACTCCACCTTCATCCCCTGTATAAGATTGTCCATCAGCCACTCGGCAGCCGGCGCAGCCTCCTCCTTCACGCTCTCCCAGGTCAGCTCCTCGCCCTTGGCGATATACTCATAGAAGCTGGTCAGCCGCTTGGCGAGCTCTGCCTTGTCCCCTCTGGCGTTGGCATACTTCATCAGGTAGCTTGCCGCAGACTCAACGGAGGACTTGGTGAACTTCGTCCCGCCGGTCACGGTCTTCTGGAGCTTCAGCATCTCCTTCAGATAGCTCACGTCCTCTCTGAGCTTGCCGTTCTCCTTCTCCAGCGAGCCGTCAATGTAGGCGAGTGTTCCGTTATAATAAGTGTTGTAACGGGCGTTGAAGGAGTGCCACCAACGTGTCTTTGCTGTGTTTTTCTGCGTGGAGCATCCCATTGCCGCCGTCAGCACGACAGCGGCAACAACAGAAAGGAGGGCTATATGTAGATGATGAAGCTTTCTCACATCTATTTAAACTTAAAAACCACCGCTTTTATTGTTCTGAGCAGGGCATAAATGATGATGCTGGCAAAAATTATCGATGCTCCCGACGGCACGTTGAACCAATAGGATATGAAAAGGCCGGCGAGGC
>SFJB01000105.1 GCA_004555145.1 Bacteroidales bacterium
GTCCTTCAGGCGACGGCGATTTTCCTTGATTCCATACATAGTCTTAGACCTCCTGACATTCTTCGGTGAAGTAGCGCAAGCGGTAGTTCTTCCACTTGGTCCGGTTGATTTCAGCTTGCATTCCGGCAGAGATACGCTTGCCGAACACCCAGACCTCAGAGCACTTGCTCATCATGGCGTTACCGAAGAACAATCCAAGCTGGCGCTCGTTCGGGTCGGCATCGTTCAAGAACTGCGGGAACAGCAAATGTGGTGCGATGGGGATATATCCGGTATCCACAGCATGGCGGCAATATCGTCTGGCAGCGGCCACGTTCTCTTCGATGTCGCCTGCATAAGGAGAGCAGATATAAACGATAGGCCTGAAAGCACGAAGGGAGCGCTGCTCCTGTTCGATGGTCTGCATAGCTCCGTAGGCTGTTGGGTCGTAATAGCCCTCGCTGTTGTACTTGCTGACACTCATTGCACGATTCCTCCTTTCCGGGCAGACTAAAAAGGGCGTCCACCTCTACTTTCCAATGGAGATGAACGCCCGGTTTGAGCCAGATATCTTTAATCTTTTTTATAGAACGGTGTGGCATAGCCATCTGCACGGAGCAGCAGGCCCTTCGCCCAAGGCGGAGTCCGGCCCATCTGTTCACAGACAGCATCCAGAGAGACCTTCGGGTCAGCCTCGATGACCAGTTCGTCGTGGATGTGCATCACGATGGAGCAGCAGCGCAAGGTGCGCATGGCGTAGCAGAGGATGTCGCGGGCCGTGGCCTGAACGATGTTCTCGACGAACTTTGGCCCATAGGAATCAAGACGTTCCCACTTCTTGGTGGCGCCGACACCCTCGTAGGTGATACATTCGCCGCCGAACTTGTTAGTGCCGACCTTCGGTTTCACATAGGCCAGCTTCCTTCCAGAGGGCAGCGTGATGAACAACATCCCGCTCCTGCAGGAGAAGGTCAGACCGTAATCGGTGGTGGTGTGCTTATACTTCACCGCCTCCATGACCGCTCGGTCAACATCCCACCAGAACTTGACGATGTTCGGATTGGCCTGTCGCCAAGCATCCACCAGCGGAGGGAGTTCCTCTTCGGTGAGGCCCATCTCGATAGCGCCCATCGCCTTGAGCGCACCGGTGGAGCCGCCGTAGCCGAGGGCCAATTCAGCGATTTTGCCTTTCTGGCGGAGGTGGCCGTTGATACCATGCTTCTCGACCGGAACCTTGAACATCTGGGATGCACTGGCGCAGTAGATGTCGCCGCCATTAGCGAAGACCTCCTGTCGCCAGCGCTCATCAGCGAACCATGCGATGACACGGGCCTCGATGGCAGAAAAGTCCGCCACCAAGAACTGTGTGCCCTCACGCGGGATAAACGCGGTGCGGATGAGCTGGGACAAGGTATCCGGCACATCTTCATATAGAAGCTCCACACCGGTAAAGTCACCGATGCGGACAAGGGCACGGGCCTCAGCTAAATCCGGGAGATGATTCTGAGGGAGATTTTGCAGCTGGATGTTACGACCTGAGAAGCGGCCAGTACGATTGGCACCGTAGAACTGGAACATACCACGGGCACGGCCATCCTCGCAGACCGTCTTTTCCATCGCCTGATATTTACGGACGCTGGACTTGGCGAGCTGCTGCCGAAGGGTCAATACATCGCAGAGTTCCGGTGGCGCAGTCTTCAAAAGCTCGGCCACAGACTTTTTATCCAGACTTTCGGTCTCCAAACCTTTGTCGGAGAGCCACTGCTTCATCTGCTGCACGGAGTTCGGGTTTTCGAGAGCGGTCAGATGCTTCATGGCCTCGGTCAGCTCCTCACGGGAGCGGGTGTCCATTTCGATGGCCTGATGTACCAGCTCCATATCCAGTCGAACACCACGGTCGTTTATCTCTTGGTCGATGTGGTACTCCTCCCAGACCGAGTCTGGCACCGGGAACTTGCGCAGCTTCTGCTGGATGCCCATCTCGGTCTCGACATCACGGATGTTATAGCGCTTGAAGGCGGCCCATTTGTCGGGAGCGTGGAAGGGACGGTTTCTGGTGCGCTGCCCGTTGGTCTTTGTCGGAGCGCAGGGCTGGCAGAAGTATTTGATGAGGTCTTTGCCCTCTGTCAGCTTCTGCTTTTCCAGACCGAGGACTGCACCGACACCTTCCAAGGAAAGCGGCAGGCCCATCGTGGCAGACCATATCATGGAGCAGCGCCAGCTCTCTGGGTTGAGATACTCACCGGTCGGATAGCCGAGGAAGCGGGAAAGACAGATGCGTTCAAAGGAAGCATTGAAGGCCCATTTGATAACGTTCTCATCCTCCAAGGCCGCCAGTACCTCTTCGGGAATCTTCTCACCGCAGGCAAGGTCGACTACTTCCACCGGAACGTTATCGACACTGTAGGCAAAGAGCAATATTTCAAAATCAGGAGACTCGCAGTAACGGTAGACACCGGTCTTTTGGAGCGGGACGTCATTGTAGGTCTCGATATCGATACTGAGTGTTTTCATAGAATCAGTCCTTTCAATGACACAAGCGACAGAGAACGAATCCCTGCCGCCTGCTTTGGTTTACTGGTCGTCCTTCTTCTCCGGATGCCATGCCTTCCAGTCAGCCTTCACCCTGCGGTAAGCGGCGGTGAGAATCCTCACGATGAACTTACCGATGTTGTAGAGGGCGTAGCCGTAGATGATAAAGAAGAAGCAGTAGCACACGGAATAGATGACAATCTGGTTTGCAATAGAAATCATATCGTTCATATGGTTTACCTCATATTTTCATAAAATGGTGCTGGCGGCAATGTTCCCACCGCCAGCATGGTGGATTGGGTCAGGGTTTAGTCGAGGAAATCCTCATCCTCGTCCGTTGCGAAGTCGGACTCAGCAGATGCCTTGCCGCCGAGAGGCTGACCGTCGCGCACCTTCTGCAGGTTGTTCAGGCCGCAGGCGATACCCTTGTTGCCGGAGCTGTTGAAAGCATAGAAGGTGATGCTGGCACGACCATACACACCGGAGTAGACCTCGGAACGGGTCATGATAGGATTCAGGTCAGCATCCACGATGCCGGGAGCAGAGGTCGCATTGGCGTTGATGAAGTAGGCGTTCGCATAGGCTGCGTCGTCAGGTCTCTCAAGGTCGCCATCGCGGAGCGGAGTCTTGATGACAGAGAGAGCAGGCACGGACTTTCCGTTGCCCTTCAGCTTGGATTCGCCCTCGTGGTAAGCGGCCTCGATAGCAGCCTTGACCTTAGCGACGGTCTTGGTATCGGACTTAGGGATGATGAGGCTGACGCTGTACTTAGGTGCGCCGCCGTTGATGCTCTTAGGCTCCCAGACGTTGGCGTAGCTCCAACGGGTGTCCGGGCCAGTGATAACCTTCATGGGATTGCTCATTTTTACATTCTTACTCATATTAGTTGTCCTCCATAAAATCTGATTTTGCGGTGTTCATTGCCGGACGCTTATCGGATTCCGGCACGAGAGTCGGTTTGCCCTGCGGCTTTTCGATGAAGCCTGCAAGGAGTTCTTCAAAGCGGGCCTTGCCGAGGAGCTTCTGCATCGCGGTGATGCCGAGCAGCTTCTTCTCATACGGGTCAAAGCCTGCATCTTCGACTGCCTGAATGACAGCAGTCTCATTTGTGTACTTACGGTTCGAGCGGCCTTCGACCAGCTTGAAGCCGTGCCATTCCTTTCCGCTGATTGCCTGCTGCAGAGCGTATTCCTTGATATCGGAGGCCCATGCCACAAGCTCGTCCACACGGGAGAGTATGACTTCGATTTCCGAATCCTCCAACAGAGGCGGCAGCTTGAAGTCGTGCTGTGCCAGAAGAAGGTTTGCTTCCGCTCTGGCCCTGCATTCATGCTTGGCCTTACAGAAACCGCACCATTCTCCGCAGAGGAAGTTGCCGTCACCGGCGAAAGCCAGCTCAGCGGTAGGTTTCAGGATTTCATCGGCCCAAGCGTACAGGGCGTCCTTTTCCAGCTCGAAGGTGCTGACATTCTGGCGGCGGGGCTGGTAGATGGTCATGCTGACGTTGTCGATGTCGTAGATGTCATCAAACAGCTCCAGCGCACCGAGGGCGTAGCACTTCATCTGGGGATTGTCCTCCGAGGAGACCAGAACACCAAGGCCGTGCTTGTAATCGACGATGCGGAGTGTACCGTCAGCGATGATGATGCAGTCGGCGGTTCCGAAGCCCTGTTCTACCCAGCGGGAGAAGTCCACACGCTGTTCGATAAGGACGACCGGGTCGGAGCAGGTCTCCTTGGCTGCTTCCACCTGTTCCATGATGAAGGCTGCATAGCCGTTGGCGCAGTCCTCCATCTCGGCGTTGTACCAAGTGAGGTGTTCGGTCGGGTCTTTGACCGCCATGCCCAGCGCCTTGCGGAGCTTGTACTCGCAAAGGCTGTGAGCGTCGGTTCCTTCGGCAGCGTAATCGCTACCTTTATCCTCATAGGTCTCGCACAGTCTTGCGGAAGGCGGGCAATGGAGCCAACGTTCCGAAGACGATGCGGAGAGGATGGCATGTCCTTTAGGTGGCATCACAGCACCTCCACTTCCTGAAGCAGGGCCTCATAGTGCTGAGGGTCGATGCCGGAGAGCTTGCTGGCACCGTACTTCTGAAGCAGGGTACGGATAGCAGCGGTGTACCCTGCGCGGGACTTTTCTGCTAAGACAGCTCGTACCTGTTCCAGAGTGAGGGCGGGCTTCTTTTCGGGCTTGGCCTCCTCGACGGGAGCTTCTTCGGAACCACTGAACTGCTGAGCCAGCCAGTTAGCGGCCTCGTTAATAGCAGCAGCGGCACTGCGCAGCTCTTCGATGGCCGCGGCCATATCGCTCATTCTGCTCATAGTGTTTTCCTCCTTCCTCGGTTTGTCTCTGTGCGGCGAGGATACTCATGTTCCTTGCCAGTCTGCCGGATACGACGCTGATTGCGGTCAAAACCTGAATCACTTCTGCATCGTTGCGGCGGTCGTTGTAATAGGACTGCTTCACGGTGTTCACCTCCATTCTGCAAGGCAGTTTGTTCTGTGCCTTACACTTCCCAATGGAGATGAGCCACCGGATTGAGCCACATTTTTTAGAAAAAATATCTGGCTGCCGGAAATGCAGCAGCCAGACGGTGTACCTTCCTATTTAATATCCACGCACCTTACGCAGCTCATTACGGTAGCGCTGCATCTGGCGGGCAAAGGTACGCTGCGGTCTGCCAAGCTCCTCGGCGATGGAACGGTCGGATTTCTCTTCACCGAGCATCTGGAGGATGAGGTCGGCTTTCGGGTCGAGTTCACGCAGACGCTGAATCAGCTGCTCCAGCAGGAGCTTGTCCGCTACAACGTCTGCCATGAGCGGAGCCGGGTCAGGGACACTGTCCAGCGGAGAGCAGGTGTCGCCATCCTCGTTCTCGTTTTCATAGTCGAGGGACAGCATATCTCCGGCACGACGGAACTCGCAGTTGAAGCAGTCGCCGTCGCAGAGCCAGAACTTGCTCTTCGGGCAGATGCACTGACCGTGATACTGAGCCTTCTTGCGGAAGGTGTCATAGTAGCTGGTCTGCTCACGATAGAACTCTTCAGGAACCTCAACCCATTCCTTGGTGGACTTGAGGTAGATACGGTAGGTCTTACTCTGGTTTGCATTGTTTGCCATTCGATTTTCTCCTTTCGGCA
>SFJB01000106.1 GCA_004555145.1 Bacteroidales bacterium
CACTCGGCAACTTCAGCGCATCCACGGGCAAGGCGAAGAGCAAGAAGACCTTCAACCTCTCCGCCATTGTCGCCGCCGCCCTGTGCGACCACCCCGTGCTATGCTACACTGCCTCATTCCCGGAAAACAAGGGCAACATCCTCTATGTCGATACGGAACAGAGCACTTACCACTGCCAGAAGGTGATGAAGCGCATCCTTCGCCTGGCAGGTCTGCCCGAAGACAAGGACTGCAGCCGTCTGCAGTTCCTTGCCCTCAGGAAGAACACGCCGGAGGAACGCCTCGCCATCATCGATGTAGCCATCAGGAGCACGGAACACCTCGGCCTTGTCATCATCGACGGTGTGCGCGACCTCATCCACGACATCAACTCCCCTGCGGAGTCGTCCCGCGTCATCTCCAAGTTGATGCAGTGGACGGACGAGTACCAGCTGCACCTGCACACCATCCTCCATCAGAACAAGTCGGACGACAACGCCCGTGGGCATGTGGGTACGGAGCTGAACAACAAGGCAGAGACGGTCATGCAGGTGGAGAAGGACAAGGCGGACAGCAGCGTCAGCGTGGTCGAGGCTGTCCACATACGCAGCATGGACTTCGAGCCGTTCGCTTTCCGCATCAACGACGATGCGATGCCGGAACTCGTGGCCGGCTACACACCCTCTGCCGCCAGCGTGGGCAGACCGAAGAAAGAGCCTTTCGACCCTTACAGGGAAATCCCCGCCCAGATCCATATCAATGTGCTGGAACGGGTATTCGCCGCCAGTCCCAGCTACGACTATAACGGGTTCTGCCATGCACTGCAAGACGCTTATCTGGAGGAGGGTGTGAAAATCAACTACAACAAGGCGGTGAGTGTGGTCACCTTCCTGCGCAACAAGCGAATGGTGCTGCAGGACGACAAGAGGAAGTATATCGCCAATCCTGAGGCTCACTATTGAACGCCTTTGAGACAAGGTCAAAGGCTGACTTGACTTTATTCCAGGGGCATACATAAAAGTATTTTATAAAGTGAAACATAAAAAAGAAGTAAACATGAAGAGACTGGTTTTCTCAGAAGACATCTTCCACACATTGGCGCAAATGGAAGACAAGGAAGCGGGACAGATGGCAAAGGCTATCGCCTGCTATGCGCACGACGGTACACTGCCGAAATGGAGCAACTCCATACTGATGGCTCTGTTCTCCCTGTTCAGAAAGCAAATCGACATGCAGACCGACTCGGAAGAGAAAAGGCGCATCGTGAACAAGGAAAACGCAAAGGGGAGGAACAGACAGAAGCAAAGGGCGGCGAAGACGATGCAGCCGACAGACCAAGCACCCATGGAAAGCGATTCCGCTGCCATTCCCTATGAAGGCAGCGAACCGCAGCCAGTCGCTACGGAAAGCACGCCCTTTGAGCGAATGGCGGCAATCTATCCCAAGATTGACTCACTCGACTCCTGCCTGAGGGAATCGCAGGTGCTGTGGGAGTCGCTTGACGAAAGGGCGAGAAAGGAAGCCATTGGCTATGTCTGCAAGTTAAGGAACAATCCCGATGGAGCGGAAGAACTCGGCTATCTGCGCCAATATCTTACCGCCAGACCATGGGAGAAGCAATCCGGCACACATGACTGACATATCCGGCAGGGCTGTCTTTGACCGGAATAGTGCTTTTGCCACTTGCGGATGCCTCCATTTTTAGCAGTTAGCCATCAATAATCGGTAAAACAATCATGGCAAGAGACAGGACGCGCAGCGTACACCGCATTCCTGCTCTTGCCATTTGCTTGCCAGCGTTGGGCTTGCCCATTGTACAAATATCGCATAGGAGGGGTAGCCTAATACCCCTCCCGCTCTCGGAGCGTCGGGAGGCTGACCACACAATACAGCAAGCTGTGGACAGAACGATATACACACCACACACCTCATTTCACCGTCTCCACAAACCTTATCTCCTTCACGCCCCATCCGTTGAGCCGTGGACTGCTGACAAGCACCGTCCCTGCCAGTCTCCAACCGGACAGCGGGATGTGATGATAGTGAAGACTGCCGCCGTAATGGGGTGGCAGATAGCATGTCTGACATTCATCACCTTTGTACATCCTGACTATCACCTTTTGCCCAAGGCACATGGCATGGAAGATGGAGTCGGCTTCCTGTACCGACTCCACTCTTACCACACGCACGTCAGGCTGGCGGACAGAGAGGGGCTGACCTATCAGCCTGCCGTCCTTGAAGAGAATTTCCCTTATCGCCTCCCTTGGCTCCTGTGCTTTTGGAAGTGGCGCGGAATGCCTGCACCCTGCCATTACCATGGTCAGAATCCCAACAAGCAGGAATGCCTCACCTATACTTCTCATAAGCTGCGGCAAGTCTCTTGTCATACTGGTTCTGCGCGTATGACGGTCCGTTGTAATGGCGTGCGAACTCTTTCCAGTCGAGTGCCCTGAGATACTTGTCCCATTTGTTGCCTTCGATGAACCTCACAAAGAGTTCAAGCTGTTTGCCCTCGCTTTCCTCCATGGCGGCGACAAACTCTCCCACGCTCCTGCATCCGCACACCGCATGATTGAAGCCCATTATCTGGGCCAGTCCCCAGCTTGCCGACGAGTCTGCCGCCTCGCGGTGGATGGCTCTCGCCCGCTCCAGACGGTCATATTCCTTCATGCCTCCCTTGTAGTGCTCCTTCGTCCATTTCTGATAGAGTATGTCCTCGTTGCCCTTCTGCCACCTTGCCGGGTCTATGCCATGCTGCGACAGCTGCTTCCAGAAGACATGTCCCTCAAACAATATTGTGGGCTTGCCCTGGGCGAGGAATCCGCCCTTGTTGCCCGTCTCCACTTCAAGCACAGCCCTTATGGCTGCCGTTTCCACCCCGAGCATCTCTGCCGCATGGGCATAGTCGGCGGCTGTCAGTCTCCACGGGGCTTCACCGCCGCCTGTCAGCAGTTCCCATGTGCGCTGTCCCACGATGCCGTCGGCTGCGATGCCGCCTTTCTCCTGTTCCCTGCACACTGCATCTTCGGTCGCCTTGCCGAAGATGCCGTCAGCCTCTATCTCGTAGCCACGCTCCATGAGCAGCGACTGCAACTGTTCCACATCCTTGCCGGATGATCCTTTCTTCAATGTCTGCATAGTTATTCTTTCTTTGTTGATGATTGTATGGTTCCTGCCTGCCCTTCCACAAACAGCACCCTGATGATTTCCCTGCTGCCGTCTCTGACGCGAATCACCCCGTCAGCCTTAATGCGTCTGCTGTTGTCTGTCAGTTCAGCGATGCAGCCGTCTGCAAGCGGCAGGGTAAAGGTTATGATGCCTGCCCTTACCCTGTTTTGCATTCTTTCGTGGCTGACATGGGGAAGGCTTAGCAGGAAGTGGTAGGCATAGATGAAGTCTGTCTGAAATATCCTCCACTCTTCCTTCCCGGGATTCCGTCTCGTCTTCTTGCCGTCATCTTTTTCCGCCGTCTCTATCTGTCGGAGGATATCGTTGACGATAGTTACTGAGTCGGGCAGAGCCTCTGGGGACTTTTGTTCTTCTTCCGGCTTCGGTTCGGGTGTCCCACTCTCTGTTTCTCTGTCGCTCCTTTTCGGCAAAAGCCATCTGCGCAGCGTCTGGAGGATTGACCTCAGTGTTGCCCTCATGTCAGTATCTGCCGTTGAACTTGCTCGTCTTCTCCACTCTCCGCTGGGCTGCCTCCACCTTGGCGAGTGCCTGCATGGCTTTCATGCTCTTCGCCCTGTCGATGGAAAGGCGCAGTCCGCAGTGCGGGCAGCAGAGGCTGCTCGACACCAGCAGTTCCGTCACCGTGGTGGGGATGAACTGTCCACATTGGGGGCAAGGCATTCCGGGTGTCTGTCCCTGTCTCTGGTTATTGCCCATCATTCACCTCCTTTCCCTCCGTTTCGTCAACCGATTCGCTCTGCACGTTGCTCGTGGTGAGGTGCAGCAGGTTAGAGAGACCTCCTGGCATGTCGGCCTGCTGCATCCTTACCTTCACTTTCATGTTGGCGGTGAGCGACTTGCGAACGCCTTCCGTCGTCTTGCCTTCGCGGCTGGCTTGCGCCATCGACACGCGGAGCTTTACTCCTTCCGTACTTTCTTCCTCTTCAGGCGACGAGCCGTTCTTTAGCGAGAAGGCGGCATCCTTGTCTGCGCTCAGAGCGTCAACAATCTGTATGTCGAAATCAAAGTCAGCCTCTTTCACCTGGAGCAGGGGAAGGGGAACGAGGGTGAGCAGCGGTATGCTGATGCGCTGTGTATGCGGACCGCCCACGTCCTGTGTCTGGTAGGTGAAGTCGAGCGTGCGCATCTTGCCTGCCTTTCCGGTCTTGCGGTCGTATGACTCGAAGGTCAGGTCGAGCAGGTAATTCAGGTATCGCCGTGAGGATATGGAGTCAGCGTCGATGGTGGCTACCAGCGGGCCCGATATCAGGTCTTTTAGCTCCATTACCTGGCTGCTGACGTGTTTCTTGTCTTTGTCTGTCTGCATAGTATGTTGTCATTATAGGTGGATACTGCAATGAATGGTGTGCTACATGTCATCCGTGAACAGGCGGATGTTGTCGGGAGAGATACGGAACTTGATGCTGTGGACGCACTCGTCGGGCAGGGCTGACAGCTCCTGCGAGTTCACTGTGACATCCACCGACGGCATCAGACGCTTGCGCTTGATGTTCACGTCCTTCAGTATCTTGGGCATCATGTCCCTCACTGATGATTCAAGTTCCGTCTGCGCCTTCTCCCTCACAGCCCCGCCTCCCGTCATGTCGAGCAGCGACAGGAGTTCCTCGTGGCGGAGTATCTCCTCTTCACAGGTGGCGAGAGTGCAGTGTGTCAGTACCTGCTCGTTCACGGTGCCGTCCTCGTTGATGAGTCGGGTGAAGGCCTGCTGCATTGACTTCAGAATCTTACGGCCAAGGTAAGCACAGAATTTGTTTTGTGTCGCCATGTCGCCAACCAGCCTGCGCATGCCTTCGGTTTCCTCTGAAGTGTCTGTGGCAAAGGCCGACTGCAGCACGGGCAGCACGCTGCCCAAAGCGGTTCGGGCAAGCTTGCGGCTCACTTCCACCGACAACTGCCTGAGCATGGGATAGTTTATCTCATACTGTTCTGTTTTTGCCGAGTCGTCGGTCACTCCATAGCGAAGCTCCATCTCCACCTCGCCGATGTTGGCTGAGGGCAGGGAGAAGCGCTCCAGACGGCCGTTCTTCTTGTAGATTTCCTCCAGGGAGACGGCATACATGTTCGCCTCGTGCTGCGCCACTATCATGTCGCGGAGGATGGAACTGATAATCGTACTTAACTGAGCCATAAGATTCCTCTGTCTTTAGTGTGTTACTTCTCAGCCGTCTTTGCCGATGGGGCTTCGGCTGACACGTTCACGGTCAGCGTCTTGCCGCCTGCCTTCAATGTGTACTTGTTGGCACTGGTGAAGTCAATGATCACGCTGTTGTCACTCACGGTTGACGATGCACCGCCATCTACACTGATGGCCTTTGGCTCAAAGATGCCCTTGCTGTTCTTGTAGGTGGCTATGAGC
>SFJB01000107.1 GCA_004555145.1 Bacteroidales bacterium
TTGCGCACCTTCTCCACCGTGCGGCTGTGGGCGGAATTGCGCCTGACAGTGTCTGCAGTCGCGGCACTCTTAAGCTCTCCCTCCGGTGGATCGGGGGCTCGCAGCACGTAAACCGTGTCCGGGCTGTCCCTCCTGTCGCTGATACGCATCACGGCCGCCCTGTTCACGAACAGCGCCACCTGATAACCTATCACCATAAAAATCAAGCAGATGGAGCCGAGCTTGAATACCCGGCCAGAATTCTCCCTACTCTCTGAATTCTTCTCTTTCTTCTTCGTTTTCATAGTTCTTGTATTTGTTTCGGTGTTCTCGTTTTTCGTTCTGCGGCACGCCGGCCACAATTATCACTATCTCGCCCTTCGGCTCTTGGGCTTTGAAATGCTCCAGGACCTCCGCCAGTGTCCCGCGCACGTGTTCTTCGTGAAGTTTCGATATCTCTCTTGCAACGCTGCAGCGGCGCTCGGCTCCGAATAGCTCCGCGAACTGCTCAAGGGTTTTCACAAGACGCCTTGGAGACTCGTAGAAGACCATAGTCCTGACTTCGGAGGAAAGCTGTTCCAGCAGGGTACGGCGTCCTTTTTTCTGAGGCAGGAAGCCTTCGAAGCAGAAACGGTCGCAAGGGAGTCCGGACGACACCAGGGCAGGGATGCAGGCGGTGGCACCGGGAAGGGTGATGACCGGGATGCCTTTTCCTGCACAGCAGCGGGAGAGGTAAAACCCGGGATCGGAGATGCCCGGAGTGCCGGCATCGCTGACAAGAGCAACATTTTCCCCGGCAAGTATGCGTCCGCTGACAAGTTCGCTGGTCTGGTGCTCGTTGAACTTGTGATGGGAAAGAAGTTTGCCCCTGATGCCGAAGTGGCTCAGAAGCACGGATGAAGTGCGGGTATCCTCCGCGAGTATCAGATCGGCTTCCTTCAGGACCTGCACGGCCCTGAAAGTCATATCGTCAAGATTGCCTACCGGCGTCGGCACAATATATAAAACTCCGGTCCCGCTTTTTTCCATCACTCAAATTTCTTACCTTTGCAGAAGCGTGTGCAATCACAAAGGATAATCGTTACAAATCTACATAATGTTTTCTGAAAATCACAAAAAATCCGGCTGCATCGAGGTAGTTTGCGGCTCAATGTTCTCCGGAAAGACCGAGGAACTCATCAGGCGTCTGCGCCGCGCCCAGTTCGCCAACCAGAAAATAGCAATTTTCAAACCTTCCATCGACAAACGCTATTCAGATGTGGAGGTGGTTTCCCACGATTTCCACAAAATCACTTCCAAACCGGTAAAGGAAGCCTCCCAGATGCTCGACATCGATCCTGAGGTGCAGGTAGTGGGCATAGATGAGGCCCAGTTCTTCGGGGAGGAACTCGTTGATGTGTGCCAGACCCTTGCCGACAGGGGCGTAAGAGTCATTGCGGCTGGTCTGGATACGGATTTCAAAGGCGTGCCATTCGGGCCCATCCCCAAGCTAATGGCGGTAGCCGAAGACGTGCAGAAAGTCCACGCGATATGCGTAAAATGCGGCAATCTGGCCAACCATTCCCACAGGCTCAGCAAGAGCAAGGACCTGGTGCTGCTCGGAGAGAAAGACGTGTACGAGCCGCTGTGCCGCGAGTGCTTCAACAAGGCGCTCGAGGAAGAGGGTCTGAAATAGACAGGGATGGACAATCTGCGTAACGTGTTTGCCCGGAATTGCCGGGTGGAGCGCATAGGGAAGACGGAGGCATCCGCTTTCCTGGATGCGAACCACCGCCTCGGCAGCACAGGCGGCAGATATTATTACGGACTGTTCGTTACCAGGAGCACCGGGGAAGCGGAGAGCGTGCTGCCGGAGGAGACGATGGTAGCGGTGGCCGCATTCTCGAACGCACGCCGCTGGACCAAGGGAGACAGGCAGGTAAGTTCCTATGAATGGATACGTTACGCATCATTGAAAGGGCTGCGGGTCACGGGAGGTATGAGCAAGTTGCTCAACGCCTTCATTGAGCAGGTGCATCCGGACGACATAATGAGCTACGCGGATGCGGAATACCCGGATGGCGGGGAAGCATATGCAGTGCTGGGATTCAAAGCGGAAGCGATAGTGGAACGCGCAGGCCACAGGAACATCAAATATCGCCTGACTCTTCCCCGCCCCTGAGCTCCCCTGAGACTATGTTTTCCACAAGGGGGCGTATGAGTTCATAGTCATAGCCCCTTGAAAGTGCAAAGCGGAGCAGCTTGAACTTTCCCTGGGGATCGTCGCAAAGGGATTTCCACTTCGCCGTCAACAGTTTCTCAAGCCGCAGATCGGCTTTATCCCCATCCACCGTCTCCAGAGCTTCTTCGATCACACGCCTGTCGATTCCCCTCGCAAGCAGGGCGGAACTGATCTTGTGTCTGCCCCATCCTGAAATTGAGGCCTTGTCCCGGGCAAAGGCCCCGGCATAACGTCCGTCATCCACGAAACGGTCCGCCTTCAGACTCTCCACAAGTTTTCCGGCGGCTTCGATGTCCCCTTCCGCAGCGACAAGGGCCTTGCGATATATGTCGCGGCTGCAATACTCCCTTTTTGAACAGAGAAGCTGCAATTTGCCCAAAGCCTTCCTGTATGCATCATCAGAAATCATAGCCAAATGAAAAATAGAAACCGAACTTGTGGACCTGATTCCAGTGGAGATCGAGTTTTACAGGGCCCAGAGCCGTGTTGTAGGCAGTTTGAAGGCCTAGGGCATAGAAGTCAGGATTGAAATCGGAAAGCATATCCCGGAATTTGTCCTTGCTTTCAACCATTCCCGCCAAAGCAGAGAGATACAGTTTCTTGAACGGGTTGACCCGAAGTTCCAGGCTGACAATCGCCATATGCTCTTCACACGGAACTAGATTATTGATTCCGAAAAAGGCTACCTGTCCCTCAGTGTAGCGCCTGTCTATGGTCCCGCCCACCATATTTGTATGGAGTATGGAGATGTCCTTGTAAATCTGTCCGTCGCTGCCCATCCTCTCTGTTGAAGTGAAGATGTTTCGCAGGTGCACATCCGGTATGACTGAGACCGCATCCGAAATGCGGAAGACCTGCTTCCAGTCCAAGCCGAGCAGTAGCACAGGTTCGAAGCCCGCCGCATTGGTCCTGGCGAAGTCGTAGGTTGCGGAGAATTTCAGGTTCACTCCCCTTGAAGGGTAATAGTAATCGTCGAAGGAATAGTAATCCACGTTTGCAAACATTCCCACGTAATTTCCCACAAGGGCATCCTTTGAGCTTGACGATGCTATCAGGTTGCCGAGGACCGAGTTCGGGTCCACGTTGTTATACTGGTTTCTGAATCCGGTCCTGAAGTTGACCTTGGTCAGGCGCACGTCGGTAAGGTATAGGAGTTCCTTATGTGACCAGTATGAAGCACTATATTTGAACTTGTCGCTCGAAGTGCCAAGATTGCCTGAAAACCTGGAGATGCTTGCCTCGAAGTTGATTGTAGGGAGTTCAGCAAGGTCCAGGGAATAGTGCGCGTTCAACTTGAGATTCTGACCCAACTTTGCAGTAAGGTTAAGCCTCGACCCCATAAGACTGTTGGTGTTGATGCCAAGGTTCAGCAGCAGTGATGCCCATTCCTCCGAGTCAATCCTGAAGCCCAGTCCGAGGCTGTTGGCGGGAGCAGTGACGCAGTCGAACACCAGGTGATACGGCTCCCCGGAACCAGAAAGCCGGTACGTCAGCGAAGCAAAGTCGCCCGTAGCCTGCAGACGGCTCATGACCTCGTCCAGCATAGCCTTGTCCACCCTGTCACCCGCTTTGAAAGGAACCATCTTGAACAGCATAAGGGATTCCTTGTCATTTACCCCTGCGAACTCGATGGACCCTATTTCCACGGACTGTTTTGAGATGTCGGTGGCTTTCGGATGCCGGAAAACCTTGGATGCATTCCTTACCCGGCTCTTGACTTTCATTATGTCCTCCGTCTTAGCCTTCGCCGCCTCATAACCCCTGACCAGCATGGTATCCACGGCTTCGGAGCCGAAGCTCAGCATATTGAACTCGTCCAAACGGGGCTTGATGAAGACATCAGGTATATCCTTGTTCTTGTTATAGGCATCGGTGCCGAGCATACTTATCATCTGGGAGAGTATGTCAGCGATATTGTTGACTTCGTCGAAGCCCGGCATAAGGTCGGAAAGTTCTATACCTATGATGATGTCGGCTCCCATAGCCCGCGCCAGGTCGGTCGGGAAATTGTTCCTGGTGCCGCCGTCAACCAGTACCATGCCATCGGTCCGCACAGGATCGAAGAGTCCCGGAATCGACATGGTCGAGCGCATGGCCGTGTTCAGCAAACCGCTGCCGAAATTTTTGGCCTTGCAACTGATCATATCCGACGCCACGCATACGAACGGTATGGGCAAGTCCCTGAAAGACAAGGAGTCCTGATATCCTACGGTAAGGCTGGATATCTGGTTGTTGACATTGAAACCGAAGGCGATGCCGGAAGGGAGCGAACTGACCAGCGACTGCTTGCGGTATTCTTCAGAGGCATCGTCCTCGTACTTTCCAGCCTTGTCGAGTATGTCGAGCGCATTGCGGAACGGCACCGTGAGCAGGAATTTGGCATTGTACATCTTGGTGGCGTAAGGTATGTACTTCTGATCCACCTCATCAGTGAGCAGGCGGTCCCAATCCTGGTTACGGAAAATATCCCGGAGCTCAGAAGCGTCGTAGCCCAGGGCATACAAGCCGCCAAGCAGGCCACCGATGCTGGTGCCGCATATCATATCCACAGGCACACCCATTTCCTCAAGGTACATCAAAGCCCCGACCTGGGCTGCGCCTTTGGCGCCTCCGCCCGAAAGCACAAGTCCCACTGTGGGTCGATGTTCCCTTGCCCGCACCTTGTCCATCTCCGCACGGATCTGGGCAATGAAGATGCTGTCGATATCCGGTCTGACGCTATCCATCGTCAGACCGTTGGGGTATGACTGGGCCTCCACCCGCAGACAGCAGGTGAAAAAGAGCACTATGACTGCGAGTGCTGTCCGGCAAGCATTCCGCAAGCCGCCAGTATATCCTCGCCTCTGGATGAACGTATGGTACATATTATGCCGTTGTTATTGAGTCTGTCCCGGAATTCCTCCATCTTCTTATCGGACGAAGTCTCGTAAGGGAAGTCAGGTATCTTGTGGAAACGGATCAGATTCACCCTGCACTCCAGACCTTTCAGGAGGCGTATCAGGGCATCAGCGTGGCGCTTGTCATCATTGAAACCGTTGAACATCGTGTATTCGAAGCTGACTCTGCGCTGTCCGCTGAAATCGTAGCGGCGTATCAGTTCCAGCACATCCTCAATAGGGAAAGCCTTCTGCACCGGCATCATTTCCAGACGCTCTTCCGGGAAAGGATTGTGGAGGCTGACCGCCAGGTGGCAGCGCTGCTCGTCGAGGTATCTTTCGAGTTT
>SFJB01000108.1 GCA_004555145.1 Bacteroidales bacterium
CGCAATGCGCGGCTCTACGCTGTGAAGGATGAGGTGAACCGTTTCCTTATAGAGCAAAACTACATTGACGGCAGTGTGGAGACGCTGCCGGAATATGGCGAAGCGCATCCTGTCAGCGAAGAGGAAGCGGCAATCTTCGATGCTGCCTGCTCATCCTATCAGTTCCCTCTTGGCACCCCGATAGCAGTAGGCAGCCGCAAGACTTCAGCAGGTACCGACTACCGCTATGACGTGGAGAGCGCAGGCCCTGCCGGAGTATCCAGGAGCGTGATTTACGTAACGGTATCCAACGGCCGCGGTCCTGAATTCACAGAAGTCGTCAGGTAAGTTCATCTGCCGAAGTAAGTCCGCTTTCAAGATACTGGCTTGGGAGCACGCCAAACTGTTTCTTGAACAGGGTTGCGAAATGGGATGCCGAATTGAATCCCACCATGCTGGAGATAGCCGATATTTTCAACTGTCCTTCCCGTATCAGTTCGGCCGCGCGGTTCAGACGGTAGACATTGAAATAGTCGTTCGGTGTCTGACCTGTAAGCGCCTTGATCTTTGCGTAGAATTTGGTGCGGCTGATTGATAGCTGGGCTGCGATATCGTCCATATTGAATTTTTCTTCCTTCTGCATTGCGGCATCCATCAAGGCGAACACCTTGTCCATCAACTCCTTGTCCAAAGGAGACAGGGCTCCTTCGTCTATGGTATGCGGAGTGGTGACCGTATTGAACATCTTCCTCACCCTATGTCGGTTTTCCAACTGGGTCTGTATCATCGCCATCAGGTAGTCCTTGTTGAAAGGCTTGAGCAGATAAGCGTCGGCACCGGCATGCAGGCCCTGGATCTGGTCATCCATTGTGGATTTGGCCGTGAGGAGAATGACTGGTATGTGACATATCGACAGGTTTTCCTTCACCATACGGCACAATTGCAGTCCGTCCACGTCCACCATCATCACGTCGCTTAGCACCAAATCCGGTTGCTCCCGTTCAATTATCTGGTAGCCGCTCATTGCATCGAAGCGGCAGATGACCCTGTAGGTAGGCGAGAGCAGGGACTTCAGCAGATACACCATCTCATAGTCATCGTCAATCACAAGAACCTTCAGTCTGTCGTCACCACCTGTATCTGGACTTTCCCGGACGAGATACTCGCTCTGGCTGCGTTTATCATCAACAGAGACGAAGGTGTCCTCTTCACGGGCTTTCTCCTCCTCAGTATAAGCTGCGTCCCACATCGGCAGGGCGAAACGGAAAGACGAGCCGCTTTTTCCTTCGGGGAGATCATTCCTATTGAAAGCGGCAATGTATCCGTGGTGAAGTTCCACCAGGGACTTCGTATAGTACAAGCCTATGCCGGTTCCTCCCGATTTCTTGGCAGCGTCGGTCTGGGCAAAACGTTCGAAAATGAATTTCAGCTGGTCTTCCGGAATACCGACGCCGGTATCATCCACCGAAACTTGGAGATACGGCATCCCGGAGGCCTCCAGGGGTAGTTGAGGCGAGTCTGTCACAACTGCTGTCACGGTGATTGCGCCTCCCGGTGGAGTAAACTTCAAAGCATTGGACAGCAGGTTGTAGAGTACCTTCTCCAATTTGTCCACATCCAACCACATAAGTGCCGGAGAATCAGGCAGATTGACCTGTAGGTCGATGTCCTTTTGGGACGCTCCGAAGCGGAATTGCTCCGCTACCCGTCTGATGACGGCACCTGCATCGTTCATGCTTACCCGCAGCCTGAGCATATCGTGGTCCAGTTTGTTGAAGTCCAGCATCTGGCTCACCAGTTTGAGCATACGGTCCGTATTACGGCGGATAACCTGCTTCATATGTGCCGCTTCGGCCGGCATATCCGGCAGCGAGTCCGCTGCACCGTCAATGAGCGTCAGCGGGGTGCGGAATTCGTGTGAGATATTGGCGAAAAAGTCAATGTTATGCATGTTCACTTCTTCCTGCATACGCTTTTCCTGTCGGGCCACTTCCGCTTCCTTCAGGCGCTGGTTGCGCTGGTACCAGAAAATAAGCAGGAAAGCAAGTCCAAGCAAGGCCAGGGCAAGTGTGGCCCAATGATACCATGGACGCGGTATCACAATTTTGAGCAGATATTCCGGGCCCTCGGTATCGGCCTGCAGATTTCCAGCCTGTATCCAGATACTGTTGACACCATACCATAGACCATAGAGAGGGATGGAATGGCCCATAGTGCGGACCTCGGCTGGCGTGCCATCGTTGACCCGGTACCGGAAAAGGATCTGAGCGGGATTGGCCCCCATCTGTGAAAGTGACAAGTTCAGATTTTCTTGAATTCCCTGCATCTTGATTTTGGCAGACTGGCGGATTCCCGGCTGCAGGCGCATCAGGGATATGACCCGGTCTCCCGTAGAGAGTATTAGATGGAGTGGATTATCCTGCGGTACCGGAGCGGCAACTTGGTCCGCTTGCAGTATCTCGAATGACCCGTGACAATCCATTATGAGACTGCCGTCCGGGAAAGGAAAAAAGTTCATAGGGTCAGTCGAGCCGGAGATATCGGACCAGATCGAGTAGAAGTTGCCGGATGTGCTATCGTACCGGTAAACTGAGGACTCTGCCAGGATGTAGATGTTTCCCGCCGATTCGCAGATGTTCCAGATGCGCATATCCCTGAATTCTGGAATCCGGGTCATCTGATGGTCATTGAGAGAAAACCTGAACAGGCCCCAGTCGGTCGTCCCTATCCATAGATTGCCGTCCTGGTCTTCCTGAATGACGGAGATGTAGTTCTGATCATAGTGCTCGGGGAAGGTCACCTGCTCCTCCGTATGGTCCGAAGGATTGACAAGAAGTAAACCGGCATCGGAGAATGCCATAGCAATCTGTCCTCCCGCAAGTTCTGTCAAGGCCGTGGAATGAATGTTCCCGCCGGCTTCCACCTGCCCTGCTTTCTGAAAATGAATAGAGCCGTTTGCTTCCCCTGCTGAGTACCAATATCCTGAGCTGAATCCTACACCCCAGAATGACCCGTCCGAAGCGCGAATAATCTTCTGCAGGACGGGAACGTTGCCGTTTTCGTCGGGATCACAGCTGATTGAAAGGACCCTGTGCCCGTCTGAAAGGGAAACGATGCGGCTTCCGCTCCAGTCTGAAATGACGAGTCTGTCATCGCCGAAGAATGATAAACTGTAGAAGTGCAATCTCCAATTCATCTGAACTGGAAGCGGGGATGCTTTCTGATACAGATACCACTCATATTTTACCGTCCTTTGGGCGAGATCATAGGTGATGACCTTGCCATCATCCAGAAGCATTACCAGATAGCGCCTGTTAAAAGTACTGGTGATGAGTCTGTGCCTGCCAACGTAGCGTAACAGTGGAGAAAATAGGCGATCAGGTTCCCTGGCCATAGCCTTATGGAATGAGCCTGCCTTGTCAATAGCCCACAGGTGGCCGGAACGGTCGCTTTTCAGGGAAACCAGGTCGCTGTCATCCACCGAAAAGGTGAATGGGAGATCCTGTGCGCCAGAAGATGAAAGCGTTCGAGTCGGAATCCGGTAACACCATATACCCTTGTCAGTCAAAAACACCATACGGTCCCCATTACGGACTATGTCCCGTATTGCAAGTGAGCTCAGCGGCTCCAGTTCCGACGGAAACGGAACCTCCGTTTCGGATTCCGTATCCCAAATGGATAGTCTTCCTCCTGAAACGACATACATTGTCCGTTGACCGTCGCTTGCCATACGGTCAACATTTCCCGGAACCGGGATTTGCCGTACTGTATGAAATGAAGCATCCCGTCCGGCGACACCGTTTTTCGTTGATATCCAAAAACGTCCGTAATCATCCGTAGTATAATTCAGATGCAGCCTCTGCTCTACGGTTAGGGGAAACAGAATGGCAAAGTTGTCCGATTCCGGATCATAAACAAGCATATGGCTGGTGGTCCAAGCCAGGATAATGCCTTCGGATGTCTCGAATATGCCCTGGATGTAGTTGTTGATCCCAGAGACGTGATAATGCCTGAAACCCATACGGTCTTCCTCCATACGGTCCATTCCTTTCTGTGTACCGACCCAGAGGCGTCCGGCCGAGTCGGAATAGAGGCAATTGACGTGGTAGGAAGACAGGGATTCGGGGTGGTCTGACATAGGAAAGTACTGCACGTAATTGGCACCGTCATATCCATAAAAGCCGTTATCTTCGGACAGAAGCCAAACCATACCGTTCAGATCTTCTTCCACATGGGAAATCGCAGGAATCTGGTGAACCTGGACCTGACGGACTCCTCCGGTATCGAAAGGAAGGACTGCAGGAGATAGAACCGAAAGCGCGAGAAGCAGTGTTAAAAAGGGTGCCATATGCGGTATTTTTCTCAAAAATAGCAAGAAATCAGCTTTCTTCCACGAAAAAAATGCAAAATCGGCCGTATCTGTGCAGATACGGCCGATTCTTCGTTAAAACATCAGATGAGTATTACTTCCATCCTTCGTTCTGGGTCAGCTCTGCGCCCGTATTCAGGTCAATATACGTTTGCGGAATCGGGAACAGATCGAACTGGATGTCTCCGGAATCCTCAGCCCAGCGGCGTATGGCGGGATAGATCTCGGCGTTGCCACGGGCAGAGTACATACCGTAATTGTAAATGCGAGGCTTCCACTCGGAAGGCTTCATGCGAAGGAATGTGGCCCAGCGGAACTCTTCGTAAAGAAGTTCACGGCCGCGCTCATCAAGAATGGTATCGATGGTGATGCTGTCGAACGGATTTGCATTCGAACGGGCGCGGACTGTGTTCAGTGCCTCAAGTGCACCGGCAGTGTCTCCGGAGCGTAAAAGAGCCTCAGCGAGGAGCAGATATACCTCTGCAGTGCGGGCGCCGTACTTGGAACGGTAGAAATACACGAACCTTCCAAACCAGCCTGCCGGCTCGGTCTGGTCATAGTCCCATGCGTCGAACGGGGTCTCCTTGTACCAGATAGGGAAGAAGGTGCCGGAGAGTTCCGGAGTAGAATGATCGATATGGTTCCAGCCGACTTTCTGCTCGTAGAGAGAGTGGTTCTCGTCACAGCACATATACTCGGTCTTGACAGTCACATCCTCGATATAGCGCAGGTCGCCGGTGGAGTTGTTGTTGTGCTCTGCATCCCACATCGTGTAGGAGGCATACCAGGTCGGTGTGCTCTGTGCCCAGCCGGTACCACCGTGGGAAGCCGGACTCATAGCTCCGCCGTACTTGGCGGAGAAGGCTTTCCACGGGCCTGGAGCCGCAGAGCTTTCCTTATACTCCGGTGCCCAGTTGTAGTCCTGGAGGGCAGGTGTGAATCCCAGGGTGCACTGGCGGCGTCCGCCGTTGGTGCTCCACATACTTCCGCCATTGGTGGCAAAGGTTGCATAGTCAGGTGCTCCGACCATTACCCAGATTGCTTCCGTGTTGGCTGGGCTGACTATGTTCGCTGC
>SFJB01000109.1 GCA_004555145.1 Bacteroidales bacterium
AGACCATCGGCCAGAAGGAGTATATCAAGTCCGTCCTGAAAAACACCATCACCATCGGCTCCTATATGTCGGTGTTTACATCCACCGTGCTGCTTATAGGACTGACCTTCGAATTCCCGACTGTGGCGCTCGTGCTCTCCCGCCTGGGAATCGTTTCCCCTGAGATGCTGCGCAAGGGGCGCAAGATCGCTTTTGTGCTGGTGCTGGCGCTTTCCGCCTTCATCACCCCTGCCGATCCTGTGTCTATGTTTGTGCTGGCGATACCTCTTTATCTTTTGTATGAATTCTCTATACTGTTATGCAAATCTCCAAAAAGCCCCAAAGATACCCAATAGCCTGCTGTAACTGGCCTGAATTTTCCGCTCAGTGCGAGGCTGGCGTCGAGCTGTCCCATTCTTCGGATATGCTGCATATTCATTATATGGTTGATGAAGCTGCCGTGGTGGCCAGGTGCACCGCTGACGGGCAGCACGTATGGGAGGATTCCTGCGTGGAATTCTTCTTCGATCCTGAAGGAAAGGGGGAGTACTACAATCTGGAGTGCAGCTGCACCGGATGGATTTACCTGTGCAAGGGGACCGGACGCTGCGGGAGGATTCCGCTCGATGATACTGCCCTCAAATCCATCAAGCGTCGTTGCACCCTGCCTCAGGAAGCATTCGGCCTGCTTGGGGAGCGTACGCAGTGGGAGCTCTGGCTGGATGTGCCTGCATCAGTCTTCGGTCTGGAGAGCTTCGAAGGCTTGAGAGCCAGGGGGAATTTCTATAAATGCGCAGATGCCTCACCATTCAGGCATTATCTGAGTTATGCCCCAATTGCCACTCCTAAGCCGGATTTCCACAGGCCGGAGTTCTTTGAGACAATATTGTTTGACTGATTATGATTTCCATAGAGGACGTTAGCGTAGCATATGGCGGCTTCGTGCTGCTCGACAAGATTAATTTCCACGTCAGCGACACTGACAAAATAGGTCTGGTAGGAAAGAACGGGGCCGGAAAGTCTACCATACTCAAGATGATATGCGGGTTGCAGAACCCTAGCTCCGGCCGTATAGACAAGCCTAAGGACATAAGCATAGGATATCTTCCGCAGATAATGGAACACCACAAGGGCCGCACTGTGCTGGATGAGGCTATGACCGTGTTCAGAAGCAATGCCGAAATCGAGGCGAAAATTGCCGGCCTTACGCGTGAGCTGGAGCAGAGAACCGACTATGAATCAGATGCTTACGCGGAACTCATAGAGGAACTCACTTCGCTCAACGACATCCTGGAGATGAGCCACAGCGAGCCACCCGAGGTGCAGGCGCGCCGGACTCTGCTCGGCTTGGGATTCAGGGATGATGAGTTGGGACGCAACACGGAAACCTTTTCCCAAGGATGGAATATGCGCATAGAATTGGCAAAAATCCTTCTGGGCAAGCCTCGCGTGCTCCTGCTCGACGAGCCTACCAACCACCTGGACATAGAGTCCATCGAATGGCTGGAAGATTACCTCAAGTCCACTAGGTGCTCCCTGTTGCTCGTGAGCCACGACCGCAGATTCCTGGACAATGTCACTAACCGCACCGTGGAGATTATGCTGGGCCATATCCACGACTACAAGGTTCCGTACAGCAAGTATCTGGAACTCAGGGAGGAGCGCCTCCAGCAGCAGAATGCTGCCTACGAGAACCAGCAGAAGATGATCCAGAAGACTGAGGAATTCATACGTGCCTTCAGATACAAGCCTACCAAGTCCAATCAGGTCCAGTCCAGGATCAAGGCCCTGGAGAAGCTGGAAAGGATAGAGGTAGACGAAACCGACAAGGTAAGCCTTACGGTGAAGTTCCCTCCTGCACCCAGGTCCGGGGATGTTGTGTTCAAAGCAGTGGATCTTGAGCTGGGTTATCCCCAGAAAGTGGTGTTCAGTCACGCCAACATTGAAATCAGGAGAGGGGAGAAGGTGGCTCTGATAGGACGTAACGGTGAGGGTAAGACCACCCTTATGAGGGCTATATGTTCAGAACTTGAGCCGATTAGCGGCGAAGCCAGGTTGGGACACAATGTTCAAATTGGTTATTATGCTCAGAATCAAGAAGATGTGCTGGATAAGAACGAGACGGTGTTCTCTACCCTTGACCGTATTGCTGTGGGCGACATACGCACTAAGCTGCGCGACCTGCTGGCCCAGTTCCTTTTCCGGGGCGAGGATATAGACAAAAGGGTCTCAGTGCTCTCTGGGGGAGAGAGGGCGAGGCTGGGAATGGCCAAACTGATGCTTCAGAGCCACAATCTGCTGGCCCTGGACGAACCTACAAACCATATGGACGTGAAGTCCAAAGACATACTCAAGCAGGCCTTGAAAGCCTTTGACGGTACCCTGATTGTGGTTTCCCACGACCGCGATTTCCTGGACGGGCTTGTGGACAAGATGTACGAATTCAGGGACGGAAAGGTTACCGAACATCTTGGCAGTGTATCGGATTTCCTTGCCAAGCGCAAAATCGAGAACCTTCAGGAGCTTGAACGCAAGGTGTCCACCCAGAAGCAGGAGTCCGGGCAGAAGGTGGAGCAGAAACAGCTTGTGGAACAGAAGCGCCAGGAAGTGAAGATGGACAGGAAAAAGAAGAACCGCATCTCTTATCTTGAGTGCGAAATAGGGAAGCTTGAGCAGAAAATGGCTGAAATAGAGAAGGTTTTGGCTTCCCCGGGACCGGAAGATGACATTATGGATCTCACCCGGGACTACCTCGAGTGCAAGCGTGATCTGGATGCAAAGACGGATGAATGGGGTGAATTGATGGAAGTATAACATAGTATTTGGCGTATGATAGTACTGGACGCACACTGCGATGCTCCCTCTCAGATGCTGAGGCTTCGCGATTATTCTCTCGACAATGAGTTTGCCCAGGTGGATTTCCCGAAAATGCATAGGGGTGGGGTAGATGCCTCATTCTTTGCCCTCTACATTCCAGCGTCGCTGAAGGGGGAAGAAGCCACGCGTTATGCTTTCCGTCTGCTGGATGCTGTAGATGCCCAGATGGGCCGCAATACTGATGTCGTGGCGTATGCCCGCTGCGCTTCGTCTGTGAGACGCAACAGGGCCGCTGGACTTCGCTCCGTGCTTCTCGGTCTGGAAAACGCTTCCGCCATAGGGGAGAGTTTCGAATTGCTTAAAGAGTTCAAAAAGAGGGGAGTACGATACATAACCCTGACTCACTCGGCAGATAACCAGGTATGCGACAGTTGTACCGGAGATCAGCATTGGGGAGGATTGAGTCCATTCGGCAAGAGCCTGATTCCCGAGATGAACAGGATGCGCATAATGATAGACCTGGCTCATTGCTCGGATGCGACTATGAAGGATACGCTTGAACTCAGCACCCGTCCTGTGGCGTACACCCACGGCTGCTGCAGAGCGCTCGCATCGCACAAAAGGAATATTTCTGACGAGATGATGCAGGGAATTGCAGCCGGCGGCGGGGTAGTGTGCATAAGTATCTATCCTTGTTTTCTGGATGACGGATTCGTGGCGCAGTACGAAGCTTCAGGCTTGAAGGAGAAGTTGGGAGTGGAAGATGAGTTCATAGCTGATCCTGCAAATCCGGCAAAGCGCAAGGCGTGGGAGGAGCTGCAGCGCGAACTACAGAAACTGAGCCGTCCGGGAGTGGGGAGGGTAGTCGACCATATTGAATATGCGGTGCAGAAAGTGGGTATGGAACACGTGGGAATAGGCACCGATTACGATGGAATCGAGCTTACGGCAAGCGGTCTTGAAGACATTTCCCACTTCCCTCTGCTGTGGGAAGAAATGCGCCGCCGGGGCTTCTCGAAAAACGACATTTCCAAGGTCGCCGGAGGCAATTTGCTTCGTGTAATGAGGGATGTCAGGCGATAACATTTTTGTTATGCATTTAAACAAAAATGTTTCTTTTATTGAATTTTAACTAGTTCTGCGTTTCTTTGATATAGGACTCCAAAAAGCTGAGTGCTTCCTTTGCAAAGCGTCGGATATTGCCTTTTCTGCCAAGATTGCAGTGGAAAATCCTGGTTTCCGTACCCTTTGGACCGCTGACTCCCATCCACACCGTGCCCTCGGGATAGTGCTCGTCGCCACCTTCCGCCAAACCTGTGGTCGCAACGGAATATGTGCTGCCGCACAACCTTCTGACGCCTTCCGCCATTGCCGCCGCTACCTCGCTGCTGACGACTCCATACTCGTGGATGGTTGAGTCCGGAACTCCGAGCACACTCTCTTTGATCCTGATTGCGTACGAGGTCACCGATCCCAGGTAATATGATGAGGATCCGGATACCATTGTGATGAGGTGGGAAATCTGTCCTCCGGTGCAGGATTCGGCTGCACTCAGAGTTTCTCCTCTTGTTTTGAGAAGATTCCCTATTCTATATTGTACTTCCATTGTCTTTTGTTTTTTTTCTGTTCCTGCTGAGATGGTCGAGGGTTTGCTGAACTATACCTGGACCTTCGCGCAGCAATCCCGTCCTGATTTCTACAAGGGCTGCTCCTGCTGCCAGGGCTTCTGATGCCTGGAGGGGAGTGTCAATGTGGCAGTTTGCTATTATCGGAAGTTTGCCGGACGAGTACTCGTGTACCTTCTTTACCTGGTCCAGCGAACGCAGCTCAATTCCGTCTATGTTGTTCATCAGACAGAAGTCTGTCAGCCTTTCAAGATCTTTGCTGCTGGTGTCTCCGGACAGTTTGAGGACTATGGGCTTGTAGTTCTGCTCGGTAAGACGCGACTCGAGTACCGAATCCAGGATATCTGTATTTGGGTCAGTGCTGAAATCCAGCACAAAAAAATCGAAGAAGTCATATCCGAGAGTGAAAGCAGTGAGGTAATCCCTGTCAATGCATGCAGCCAGAATGTCGAAAGGCGGATCTTTTCTTATGTTTATGCTGGCTTGACGCACTCCGTCCGCACCAAGCGGTCCCACTTCCACGAAACTGAAGCCGAGATTGTTCAGGTCGTTGTAGAGTTCGCAATGTTTGTCAAGACCCGCGCCAAGTCCCACGGGATTATAGAAGTCCAGGCCGAACAGCTCCCTTTGCAGGCCTTTCGGCTTGTTGCCGTACATCCAGCGGTTGATGGATCTCATAAATGGAATCCTGCCTATGAAGCGGAAATATTTCAAGCCTATTTCGGAGGCCTGTTCCAAATCCATCTTCTTGACGAAGGGGCGTATGATGAAATTGTAGAGACTCATATGCTGTTTCGTATCCCTTGACATTGTTCTATAACAAGGGACAAATATAGCAATTTCAGATGAGTTCCTGATAGCTATCGTCGTCGTAGAGGATAATAATCTTCTTTATGTTGCGCTGGGTTGAAGACTTGATTTCCTTGCTTTTTTTCTCGGGAATCAGGCTTTGCTTTTCAAT
>SFJB01000110.1 GCA_004555145.1 Bacteroidales bacterium
CATACGAGGACTCTGTCCGCAGGGCCAATATGCCGGTCGATACAAGTGCAGTCGTTCCTTTTGAAACTGAATCAGGGGAGCTTGGAGCATTGTCTGAAGCCGGCACCCGTACGGCTTTCTACAAGGACTCCTGCCTGATGAAGGCAAGTCAGGGCGAAGCACAATTCAGCGTATTGGAGAATTCCAAGCTGAAAATCGTGTTCAGCACCAAGGGAGCCCAGCCTTATTCCGTGCAGGTTAAGGACTACTACAATTATGACAGTACCGACCTCTACATCTTCCGTCCGGGAGAAGGGGAGTACAGCATAAACCTTTATGCCGGCGAGTCCATCAAGACCTCCAATTTTTATTTCGAGCTCGTCTCCAACAACGGAAGCGAGGTGGTTATGCGCCTGCCTTTCCGCAACGGCGGATACATCGAGCAGAAATATTCCCTTGAGGAAGACAGCTACAGACTTGACAATACACTTTCCTTCGTGGGTATGGACGGCGTAATTCCAAGGAATGTCAGCAATTTCGACATAGACTTCGGAATGGTCATCCCGAGAATGGAGAAGGGATACAAGAACGAGGTTCAGTATTCCAAGCTGAACTACTATTTCGAGGGCGACAAGAAACCTGAGGAACTGGGCAGGGGAAGAAGCGCCAGCAAGCGTGTGGACTCCAAACTCAGCTGGCTTGCCTTCCAGCAGCAGTTCTTCTCCGCCATCTTCCGCGCCCCGAACCAGTTCGCTTCCGGAGAAATGGCCATCAACTTCCGCAGTGAGGACGATCCGGAGCGTAACCTGATGGACTGCTCTGCCAAGATGCGTGCCGAACTTCCTGTGGGAAACAATGTCAGCGTTCCTTTTGAGTTCTACTTCGGTCCTAACCACTTCCAGACACTCAAGAGCTACGATCACAAATATGAAAAGATCATCCCTCTGGGAGGCTGGCTGGTAGGTTGGTTTACGAAGTATGCCATCATCCCTATGTTCAATTTCTTCCACAGGTTCATAGGCAATTTCGGTCTCATTATCCTTCTGATGACTCTGGTCATCAAGATTGTAGTGATGCCTCTTACCTACAAGTCCTATGCATCCTCTGCGAAGATTGCAGCTCTCAGGCCGGAGATAGAGAAGCTTAACGCCAAGTACCCGCACCTGGATAACCAGCAGGAGCAGATGAAAAAGCAGCAGGCGACAATGAATCTGTATAAACGGGCGGGAGCAAGCCCGATGGGCGGTTGTCTGCCTACCTTGCTCACCTTCCCTATACTGTGGGCGATGTTCCGTTTCTTCCCTGCATCGATCGAGCTCCGCCAGCAGTCCTTCCTCTGGTGTCACGACCTTTCCACTTATGATTCCATAGTGGATTTCGGATTCAGGGTGCCTTTGTTGGGCGATCACCTTTCCCTCTTCGCCCTGCTTATGGCATTGACCATGTGGTTGTACTCCAAGCTGACCATGTCAAGCCAGCCAAACGCAAACGACCCGAGCGCAGCCTCAATGAGGTTTATGAGTCTCTGGATGATGCCTATTATGATGTTCTTCATCTGTAACAGCCTCTCGGCTGCGTTGAGTTACTATTATCTGCTTTCACAGCTGATTTCCATAGCTCAGACCTGGATCATCCGCAAGAGTATCAAGCCTGAAGACGTGCTCAGGAAGGTACGCGAAAGCGAAGGTAAGCCAATGAAGAAAAGCAAGTGGCAGCAGACCCTGGAGCAGGCTCAGAAAATGCAGGAGCAGCAGCTCAAGGAACAGCAGCGCAAGGCAAGAAGATGATTTCGGAAAATTTACATACGATCAAAGAGCAACTGCCACCGGAAGTGAAACTGGTGGCAGTTTCCAAATTCCACCCTCTTGAAGCCATTTTGGAGGCTTACGGAGCGGGGCAGCGCTGCTTTGCGGAGAGCCGTCCCCAGGAACTGAAGAAAAAAGTCGAGTCTCTGGCAGGGGAAAAAGAAATCGAATGGCAGTTCATAGGACACCTGCAGACCAACAAGCTGAAAATGGTGCTTCCATATGTGGACCTGGTGCAGTCGGTGGATTCCCTCCGTCTCCTGGATGCCATAGACGCTTGGGGAAAGGATAACGGCAGGAAAGTGAATGTCCTGCTGGAGCTTCATATAGCAGCCGAAGAGAGCAAGCAGGGTTTTGTCGAAGAGGAAGTCCTGGACATTCTGTTTAGGGCGGACAAATACAGAAATGTGGCCTTCTGCGGCCTTATGGGCATGGCGACGAATACCGACTGCGAGGAAGACATACGCGCCGATTTCGCGCGCATATCATCTTTTATGGATTACCTGAAGGACCTTTTCCCTGAGCTGGAAGAGTTCCGGGAGCTGTCGATAGGAATGTCGGATGACTGGAAGATAGCCCTGGAATACGGAGCGACAATGGTGCGCATAGGCACCTCAATTTTCGGTCCCAGAGAGTATTGACACCATCCTCGCCGCAACCTTGCGCGATGCACCTTCTCCTCCGAGAGCATCCCTGATGGCGGCATAGTCGGAAAGCATTGCTTCCCGGTATGGAGAGTCTTCCATCAGCCTTCGCAGCTCGTTTGCGAGGGCTTCTGCGTTAAAATCGTTCTGCAGGAGTTCCCGGAAGGCGAGCTTGTCCAGGCACAGGTTTCCCAGGGAAATGTATTTGACGTGGTCCAGCACTCGAAGCACGTATTTCCCGAGGAAGAAGGTGAGGGCCGAGGTGTTCCACCCCACCACTTGCGGCGTGCCGATGAGCGCGGCTTCGAGGGAAGCGGTGCCTGAATTGATTACGGCGGCACGCGCGTACCGGAGTATGTCGTAGGTGCGACCGAATACCACGGACACGTAATCCCTGTCCCCGATGTGCGGAGCATAGTCGGACGCGTCGCGTGCAGGTGCACCGGCCACGATGAAACGCATCCCGGCATATTGCGGCAGAGCATGAAGGCGGTCGGCAGCCTCCATGCAAACCGGCATCATCCGGGAAATCTCAGCCTTGCGCGAACCGGCAAGTACGGCTATGTATTCCCCGTCCTGCACCGGCTTGAAGTCGTGGGTGTCGATTGCATCCACCAGAGGATTCCCTTCATATTCGTATGCTATTCCCTTGGATCTGAAGTAATCCTTTTCGAAAGGAAAGACTATGAAGAGCCGGTCGACCCAAGCCTTCAGCTTGCGGTTGCGTCCTTCCCTGGATGCCCAGGTTTTCGGGGCTATGTAGTAGAAGCAGCGGATTCCGCGGGAGTGGCAGAATTTTGCTATTTTCATATTGAAGCCCGGATAGTCTATGAGTATCACGACGTCAGGCTTCCATTCCAGGATGTCGTTCTTGCATTGTTTCAGGTTTCCCAACAGCCGCCCTGCCTTTGCCAGGACTTCCGAGGCCCCCATTACCGCTCCTTCCCTGTAGTGGCGAAACAGCTTGTGAGGTCTTGGACCGGCGGCATTGTCCATAAGCTCACCGCCCCAATACCTGAATTCGGATGAGGGGTCTTCCAGTACCAATCCTTTGATAAGATTGCTTCCGTGCAGGTCTCCGGAGGCCTCTCCTGCTATAAGATAGTATCGCATAGTCTCTTGAGCTCGTTGAAATCGGTGTTGTCTATGTTCTGAGGGGTGATGCTGATCCAGCCCTCCTCATTGAGGAGATGGTCGGAGAAGCGGTCGTTCTCCCCGTCGCTGATGAAATCTCCTGCCATCACAAGCACGTCCTCGCCTTCCGAGCAGGCCTTTTCGCAATAGAGCAGATCCTCTTCCGTCGGCTTGCGTCCAATTTCGTGGAGGAATTCAGGGTAGCTTCGGAACTCCTTTTCCCAATGTGCCATGCCCATATGTCCGAGCTTTACTCCCTTTATCTCCTGAGCCGGAAGTTTTGGGAAATTTATGTTGTAGAAGGCTCCTAAGGGAGCGTCCTTCAAAAGTGGCATAAGCTTGTCCAGGATTTCCGGGAGGAAGGCTTCAACGGCGCTGAAATCGGCGTCTTCGACGTAGCTGTCAAGGCTTACGCCTATGCCCGGAATCCTATTGACCGCCGCTTCCATGGCCGCGCCTATGGTGCCGGAGTACACGGCAGCCGTGGCGGCGTTGCTCCCGTGGTTGATTCCGCTCAGCACAAGCTCGGGCTTGTCCGGCCAGAAGATATTGTCTATGCCGTATTTGACGCAGGAAGCCGGAGTGGCGTCAAGATACCAGCGCCTGAGACCCGGGCTGTTCTCTATCTGCTTGACGCCTATTGGCTTGAGCCCCATTGTCACAGCCATTGACATTCCGCTCTGCGGACGTTTTGGGGCAACTACAGTGACTTCGCCGAACTGCTTCATTATTTCAGTGAGTACTCTGATGCCCTTTGCCTGATATCCGTCGTCGTTCGTGATAAGTATCTTCATCGCAAGCCTTTATTTTCTTACAAAGATATTGAATTTTTCATACTTTTTTGATAAATTTGCAGCGCCAAAAATTGGAATAGTTTTTTACAACAAATTTTTTAATAAAGATTCAAAAATGGTAAAACTTGGTATCAACGGATTTGGCCGCATCGGCCGTATGGTATTCCGCGCAGCAGTAGAGAATTTCTCCAACGACATCGAGGTTGTAGGTATCAATGACCTTCTCGATCCTGAGTATCTCGCCTATATGCTCAAGTACGATTCAGTACATGGACATTTCCAGGGTGAGGTTTCAGTTGAGGACGGCGCTCTTGTAGTCAATGGCAAGAAGATCCGCATCACTGCTGAGATGGATCCTGCAAACCTCAAGTGGAATGAGGTTGGCGCTGAGGTCGTAGTAGAGTCTACCGGCTTCTTCCTTACCGACGAGTCTGCTCGCAAGCACATCCAGGCTGGCGCTAAGAAGGTTATCATGTCTGCTCCTTCCAAGGACGCTACCCCAATGTTCGTCTATGGTGTGAACCACGAGACCTACGCTGGACAGGACATCATCTCCAACGCTTCCTGCACCACCAACTGCCTTGCTCCTATCTCCAAGGTTCTCAATGACAAGTTCGGCATCGTTCGCGGTCTTATGACCACCGTTCACGCCGCTACCGCTACCCAGAAGACTGTTGACGGTCCTTCCAAGAAGGATTGGAGAGGCGGCCGCGGTATCCTCGAGAACATCATCCCTTCTTCTACCGGCGCTGCAAAGGCTGTAGGCAAGGTTCTCCCTGCTCTCAATGGCAAACTTACCGGTATGTCCCTCCGTGTTCCTACTTCTGACGTCAGCTTCGTTGACCTCACCTGCGAGCTTGCAAAGCCAGCTACCTACGATGAGATCTGCGCTGCAATGAAGGAGGCTTCCGAGGGCGAGCTCAAGGGTATTCTCGGATACACCGATGAGGCTGTCGTTTCCACCGACTTCCGCAACGACTCACGCACCTCTATCTTCGACGTTAAGGCAGGTATCCAGCTCGATC
>SFJB01000111.1 GCA_004555145.1 Bacteroidales bacterium
GTAAATTATGGCTTACGGATTACTGAAAGGAAAGAAAGGCATCATATTCGGTGCCCTCAACGACCAGTCGATAGCCTGGAAAGCAGCCGAGAGGGCTGCCGAGGAAGGAGCGGAACTGGTACTCACAAACACCCCTGTATCCATCAGGCTCGGCACCATCGACCAGCTCGCAGAAAAATGCGGAGCCAAGGTCATCCCGGCCGATGCCACCTCCATCGAAGACCTCGAGCAGCTGGTTGACGCTGCGATGGAGCAGTTCGGAGGCAAGTTCGACTTCGTCCTCCACTCCATCGGAATGTCTCCGAACATCAGGAAGAACAAGCCTTATGAAGAAACCAACTACGATTTCTTCAACAAGACTCTCGACATCTCCGCGATGTCCTTCCACAAGCTTCTTGGGGTACTCTACAAGAAGGACGCCCTCAACGAATGGGGCTCGGTGGTAGCACTGACATACATTGCTGCCCAGCGCACATTCCAGGGCTACAACGACATGGCAGACGCAAAGGCCCTGCTGGAGTCCATAGCCAGAAGCTTCGGTGTGATCTATGGCAAGAAGAGTCACGTGCGCATCAACACCATTTCCCAGTCCCCTACCAAGACCACTGCCGGAAGCGGCATCGCCGGTATGGAGGATATGTTCAACTACGCTGACATGATGTCACCTCTCGGAAACGCATCGGCAGCGGATTGCGCCGACTACATCGTGAGTCTGTTCTCAGACCTCACCAGGCACGTCACAATGCAGACCCTGTACCACGACGGAGGCTTCTCCTCCACCGGCCTTACCGCCGACGTGGTGGAAACCTTCACCAAGGGTCTGAAATAGTTGAAAGGAATTTTGATTTATCGGCGGCTCCGGATTTCCGGGGCCGCTTTCGTACGATACGGACAGATTTGGATTAATGCCACGGAAAGGATATCTTTGCACAAATAACACATAGTCTTATGACCAGATTACCTTTATTCTGCCTTTTGGCAGCTGTCGCAGTCTCCTGCGCAAAGGAGGCCGTCACCGTTGAATACGAAAATTTCAATCTCATCCACCAGGACGGACCGACCCTGGGCTATTCCCCGGATTCGGGAGTCGGCATTCTTCGCGAAGGCCGCCTTGCATTCAAGGATCTTAACAGGAACGGAAGCCTGGATATCTACGAAGACTGGCGCCGCAGCATCGAGGACAGGGTGGAAGACCTCGCGAACCAGCTCTCCAAGGAGGAGATTGCAGGACTTATGCTCTACAGTTCCCACCAGAACATCCCGGCTAGGGGGTCATACGGGGCCAGCACCTACAACGGCAAGCCTTATTCCGAAAGCGGAGCCAATCCCTGGGACCTCTCCGATGCACAGAAGAAATTCCTCAGGGACGACAACCTTAGGCACGTGCTCGTGGTGAAGGTGGAAAGCCCGGAAGTCGCCGCAAAATGGAACAATGTTTCTCAGGCCTTTGTGGAAGGTCTGGGTCACGGAATACCGAACAACAATTCCAGCGACCCGCGCAACGGAATCTCCGGAAACGAGGAATATAATGCCGGAGCCGGCGGAGCCATATCCCTGTGGCCGAGCGAAATCGGAATGGGTGCAACCTTCGACCCTGAACTTGTACGCGAGTACGGCCGTATAGCCTCCGCCGAATACAGGGCGTTGGGTCTCGCAACCTGCCTCTCCCCTCAGGTGGACATATGCACTGAGCCGCGCTGGTCAAGATTTTCCGGCACCTACGGCGAAGATCCGCAACTCGTGAAGGATTTTGCCGAGGCCTATTGCGACGGTTTCCAGACCTCATACGGAAAGGATGCTCTTTACGGAGCCTGGGGCACGCAGAGCGTGAATGCCATGGCGAAACACTGGCCGGGCGGCGGTTCCGGCGAGGCTGGACGCGACGCGCATTTCGGCAGGGGCAAGTACGCCGTTTACCCGGGAGGCAATTACGAGCTCCACAAAATTCCGTTCACCGAAGGCGCGTTCAAACTCAAGAACGGAACCGGCAAGGCAGCAGCCATAATGCCGTATTATACGATTTCCCTCGGGCAGTCGCCTGAAAGAGTGGCCAACAACTACAACTACGACATCATCACCCGCCAGCTACGCGAAGAAGCCGGATACGACGGTGTCATCTGCACGGACTGGGGCGTAACCGCAGACATAGTGCACCCGGGCATACATAGCGGCAAGCCTTACGGCTACGAGGATAAGAGCGTGGCCGAGAGACATCTTGCAGTGCTGCGCGCAGGCGTGGACCAGTTCGGCGGCAACAACGACATAGTTCCTGTGCTCGAAGCCTTCGAGATGATGATAGAGCAGGACGGGGAGGAGAAGGCCATGGAAAGGATACGCCAGTCAGCACGCAGGCTGCTCACCAATATCTTCCGCACAGGTCTCTTCGAGAACCCTTACCTCATTCCGGAAGAGAGCGCAGCCGTGGTGGGCTGTCCTGAGTTTATGAAGAAGGGATACGAGGCCCAGGTAAAGAGCATAGTGATGGTTAAGAACCACGATTCCGCCCTTCCGCTCAAGGATGCGACAAATACCAGAGTGTATATCCCGCAAAGAACCGTTCCCGCAAGCAAGGCTTTCTTCGGCAATTCCGTTGCCGAAAAGGTGATCACGCCAGTTTCCGATGAACTCGCAGGCAAGTATTTCCAGCCCGTACACTCGGCTGCAGAAGCGGATGTGGCAATAGTGTTCATAGATTCTCCGGACAGCGGCCCGGGATACAGTATGGTCGAGGCACAGGGCAACACGGGAAAGGAAAGCGACAACTACTTCATCCCTGAGGGGAGCAAGGTCAGCGCTCCGGGTAATGGCTACTACCCTATCAGCCTCCAGTACGAAGACTACGTGGCAGAATATGCAAGAGAGGAGAGCATCGGACAGGGCGACCCTGCCGAGAAGAATCCGAACCGCAGCTACAAGGGCAAGGGAGTAAAGACCTTCAACAAGAGCGACCTTGAACTCGTCAGGAAGGTGCGCAGCGAAATTGGAGATAAGAAACTCATCGTGGCCATCAATTCAGCCAACCCGACCGTACTTTCCGAAATCGAGCCGCTCGCCGACGCAATACTCATCACCTTCACGATTCAGAATCAGGCAGTACTGGAAATCGTGAACGGCAAATACGAACCGAGCGGACTGCTCCCGTTCCAGATGCCGGCCAATATGAAGACCGTCGAACTGCAGAACGAGGACACTCCGCGCGATATGGATTGTTATACTGATTGCGACGGCAACGTCTATGACTTCGCCTACGGACTCAATTGGTCCGGCGTCATCAATGACTGGCGCGTCGAGAAGTACAAGTAGCCTGAGCTTTGAAAGCTCAGCTACTTGACACTCCTGTCGTTGTTCATCTCTGCTATGTCCACCTCTCCCCTCTTGCTGGAGCCGAGCAGCCATTCGCTGTAATAATCGGCCATCTTCCAGAAGAAGTACTCGTTCATATCTCCGAAGCTGTGGCGCTGACCCGGGAGAAGAAGCACATCGAAGCGCTTGTTGGCGCGGATGAGGGCATTGATGACACGTATGGTATTCGCAGGGTGCACATTGTTGTCGATGTCTCCGGTACAGAGGAGAAGGTGTCCTTTGAGACGGGAAGCAATCTCCGGATTGGTTTCAATCGCATATACGAAGGTGGTGTCTGAGGCAACCACCTTCTCTTCTATTCCGTGGTGCTGTTCGCTCCACCAGCGGTTGTAGATGCTGTTGTCGTGGTTACCCGCGCAGGATACGGCCACCTTGAAGAAGTCCGGATACTGGAGTATCGCTGCCGTGGACATAAACCCGCCACCGGAGTGTCCGTGAATGCCCACGCGGTCGAGGTCTATCCATTCATACCTCTCCCCAAGCTGCTGGATTGCGTATTTCTGATCATCGAGACCATAGTCGCGCAGGTCGCCGTAACCGTAGTTGTGGTACCACTTGGACCTGTTCGGATGGCCGCCCCTGTTGCCCACCGTGATGACTATGAATCCCAGCTGCGCCAGGCGGTCGGTGCGGGTGAAGCCGCTGCTCCAGGATATGTTGTTGGCCTCGACCTGAGGTCCCGGGTACACGTAGTCGCATATAGGGTACACCCTGGTGGAGTCGAAGTCATACGGCTTGTACATTGCGCCGTAGAGGTCCGTCACGCCGTCGGCCGCCTTAACTTTGAAGCGCTCCGGGAACTTGTATCCTGCCGCAAAGAGGCGGGAGAAGTCCGCATCGCCCAGTTCCATAAGCTTGCGTCCGCTTGCGTCATAAAGCACGCTGAACGGTTTGTGGTCCACGCGTGAGCAGTTGGCTACGAAGTACTTGCCGCTCTCGGATGCGCTTGCCGCCACGTCCATATCCGCCATATCGAGGAGCTTCATCGCCCCGGTTTTGAGGTCCACGCGGTAGGTGTGCATCTGGTAAGGATTCTCGCCCTTCTCGCGTCCGCAGGCGCTGACCAGCATATATCCTTCCTTCTCGTTGACTCGCAATACATCCTCTACGTGGAAGGCGCCTTCGGTGAGGTTGCGCACCAGGCTGCCGTCGGAGTTGTAGAGGTAGATGTTGGCCCAGCCGTTTCGCTCAGACCAGTGGAGCAGCTGTCTGCCGCCCGCTACAGGGCGCAGGGAACGGTTCTCGACGTAGGTGTTCATCCTCTCGGAGATGACGGTGCGGGTGGAATCGGATCCGAGCCCTACGTAGCATATATCCAGTTTCTTGAGGTCGCGGCTCCTCCTTGTGAGGTAGAAGCCCTTCTCGTCGCCCAGCCACTTTGAAGTCCGGAACTCGTTGTTCAGTTCGGCCACACTGCGCTGCGGGCGCTCGAACTCCATATCCTGGTCCTTGAAAGCCACGCACTTGACCTTCTGCGAAGAACCGTCGCTAATGTCGAAGACGTAAAGGTAACCGTATGGGGAAGGTTCTCCCGGCATCTGGTACTTGTAGGTTTCGAGGGTAGGACGCGGATTGCTCAGGGAATTGATGACCCAGAGCTCCTTGACCTCGCTCATATCCCAGCGTATAGTCGCGAAATGCCTGGAATCCGGTGACCAGACGAGGTCCGACGGAAAGCTGCGCTCAGTGGTGTCGCGCACCGTGTTGCCGGAGTAACTGCTTGAGCAGTAAGCGAAGTCTGCCACACCGTCGAAAGTGAGCCTATGCTCCACCAGGGTGCTGTCTTTCGCATCCTTGGCTGCCTTGCGGAGGTTGGTGGAGTCCATATAGAAAATGTTGCTGTTCTTCATATACACGCCTATGGTGCCGTCCGGGGACACGCAAGCCCAGCGCGGATACCTGCTTTCCTCCT
>SFJB01000112.1 GCA_004555145.1 Bacteroidales bacterium
GTCACCGTGGATGAAGAGCATAGGCTTGTAGCACCGGGAAACGGATTCGAGGGGCGAGGCCTCGCGGAAGCTCCATCCGTACTTCATACGGCAGAGCAGGCTGGTGCAGTGCATAAGCGGGAAGGCCGGGAGTCCGAACATTTCCTTGAGCTGCAGGGAGAACTCATCCCAAACGCTGGTGAAGCCGCAATCCTCCACGAAGGCGCGGACGTAGCCCGGGAGTTCCTTTGCAGAGACGTTCATCGTAGTTGCGGCGCCCATGGACACGCCGTGCACCACAAGCTGCGACTCGTATGCCGCGTCGCGGAACAGTGCCTCGGCAATCCCTATCCATTGCAGCACGTCGTCAGCGTCCTTCCACCCCATCTGTATGTCCTCGCCCTCGCTCAGCCCGTGTCCGTGGAGGTCCGGCATCAGCACATTGTAGCCCAGGTCGCGGTTATACATCCTCGCGAGGTGGAGGAACTTGGCGGCAGCATCCTTGTACCCGTGCACGATTACCGCAGTCCTGCCCCTGGCATCGTCGGCACCGAGGTAGAGGGCGTGCATACGCAAACCGTCCTGCATCACCACGAAGGTATCCCTGAGCCGGCCGCTGGAACGGAGGCTGTCCACCCAGGTCCGCATATCCGGAAAACGCTCATACAGAATATTATACGTACTGTCGACATCCTTCCTGCCGGGATCGGGTTTGAGGGAGAAGCCAAGCATGTACCTACTGGCGCCGTAGAGCACGGCGAACAGGACAAGTATGACTCCGGCAATTACATAAAGCGCTATGCGCGTAGATTTTCTTTTTGACATAAGCATTGACGGACGGCTTGTGTCCGCAGCACGAAGGTAGTGAAAAATCCTCTAATAAGTACAAATTAAAAATAATAGATAATCCAAGAATAATGACTAACTTTGCGCAGTTCAACAATTACCCCCATATTGGCAATGAAGAAACTCAACAAAGTTCTCGTGCTCGGTTCCGGAGCACTCAAGATCGGACAGGCCGGAGAGTTTGACTATTCCGGGTCCCAGGCGCTCAAGGCCCTGAGGGAAGAAGGAATCAGTTCCATCCTCATCAATCCGAACGTTGCAACAATCCAGACAAGCGAAGGTATTGCGGACAAGGTCTATTTCCTGCCGGTCAATACCTTTTTTGTTACCCAGATTATCCGTAAGGAGCGCCCGGACGGCATCATGCTGGCCTGGGGAGGACAGACGGGCTTGAACGTGGGCACGGAACTGTACACCAGCGGAGTGCTCGAGGAGTACGGAGTGGAAGTGCTGGGAACATCCGTAGAGGCGATTATGAACACCGAGGACCGCGACCGTTTCGTGAAGGAACTGGGGAAGATTGACCTGAAGGTTCCCGTGTCCCAGGCTTGCGAGAACATTGAAGATGCCGTTGAAGCTGCCAGGAAGATAGGTTATCCGATAATGATACGCTCGGCATACGCCCTCGGCGGACTCGGTTCCGGAGTGTGCAGGGATGAGAAAAGCTTCCTTGAGATTGCGGAATCCGCATTCACCTTCGCGCCTCAGGTGCTCGTGGAAGAGTCCCTCAAAGGTTGGAAGGAAATCGAGTTCGAGTGCATCAGGGATGCGAACGACCACTGTTTCACCGTGGCTTCGATGGAGAACTTCGATCCGCTCGGCATCCATACCGGCGAGTCCATCGTGGTCGCTCCTACCTGCTCCCTCTCCGACGCGCAGGTCAAGAAACTCCAGGACATCACCGTGCGTTGCGTGCGCCACCTCAACATTGTCGGTGAGTGCAACATCCAGTTCGCCTTCAATGCCGATACCGACGACTACCGCATCATTGAGATCAACGCCCGCCTGAGCCGTTCTTCCGCCCTCGCATCGAAGGCTACAGGCTACCCTCTCGCTTTCGTCGCCGCAAAGATTGCCCTCGGGTACACTCTTGACCAGATCGGCGAAATGGGGACACCGAACTCCGCCTACAAGGCCCCGGAACTTGACTATATGATTTGCAAGATTCCGCGCTGGGACCTGGGTAAGTTCAACGGAGTGAGCCATAAACTCGGTTCTTCGATGAAGTCGGTCGGCGAAATCATGTCCATAGGCCGCTCCTTTGAGGAAATGCTCCAGAAGGGCCTCAGGATGATAGGCCAGGGCATGCACGGATTCGTGGGCAACGACCACGTGCGCTTCGACAACCTTGACGACGAGCTCGAGAACCCTACAGACCTGCGCATATTCGCAATCGCCCAGGCTCTGGAAGACGGGTACAGCATAGAACGCATCCACGAACTCACGAAAATCGACCCTTGGTTCATAGAAAGGATGAGGAACATCGTGGACTTCAAGCGCAGGCTGGAAAGCTACAACGCCCTGGAGGAACTCCCTGCCGAGGTACTTAGGGAAGCGAAGGTGCTGGGTTTCTCCGACTTCCAGATTGCACGTTTCGTTATAAAGGGCGAAGGCAATATGGAGAAGAAGAACCTCGCCGTGCGCAGCTACAGGAAGAGGCTCGGCATACTGCCTTCGGTCAAGAGAATAGAGACCGTGGCAAGCGAGCATCCGGAACTCACGAACTACCTCTATGTGACCTACGCCGCCCCGGAACACGACGTCAATTTCTACAAAAATGAGAAATCAGTCATCGTGCTCGGCTCCGGCGCCTACAGGATAGGATCGTCGGTCGAGTTCGACTGGTGCTCGGTCAACGCTATAAACACAGCCCGCCGCCTCGGGTACAAGTCCATTATGATCAACTACAACCCGGAAACCGTTTCCACGGACTACGATATGTGCGACAGGCTCTATTTCGACGAACTCTCGTTCGAACGGGTGCTTGACATCATTGATCTGGAGAACCCTGGCGGAGTCATCGTATCCGTCGGAGGCCAGATACCTAACAACCTCGCAATGAAACTCCACCGCCAGGGTGTGCCGGTGCTTGGCACTTCCCCGGTGAGCATAGACCGCGCCGAGAACAGGGGCAAGTTCTCCGCAATGCTCGACCAGCTCGGCATAGACCAGCCAAAGTGGAGCGCGCTGACCAGCATGGACGACGTGCGCGAATTCATCGCCCAGGTCGGCTACCCTGTGCTGGTGCGTCCTTCGTACGTACTTTCCGGGGCTGCGATGAACGTGTGCCACAATGATGAGGAGCTCGTGCGCTTCCTCGCCGCCGCATCGGAGGTCTCCAAGGAATACCCTGTGGTCATCTCCCAGTTCATGACCGAGACCAACGAAATCGAGTTTGACGGCGTCGCAGCCAACGGTGAAATCGTCGAATACGGCATTTCCGAGCATATCGAATTCGCCGGCGTGCATTCCGGAGATGCGACCATGGTGTTCCCGGCCCAGCAGTGCTCCTTCGCCACCATACGCCAGATCAAGAAACTCGCCCGCGCCATATCAAGGGAACTCAACATATCCGGACCGTTCAACATCCAGTTCCTCGCCAAGGGACGCGACGTGAAGGTAATCGAGTGCAACCTGCGCGCATCGCGATCCTTCCCGTTCGTGAGCAAGGTGCTCAAAAGGAACCTCATCGAGACGGCCACCAGAATTATGCTCGGCGCACCGGTTGTCCCTGCCCAGAAGGGTGCCTTTGACATCGACAGGGTCGGAGTCAAGGCTTCGCAGTTCTCATTTGCAAGACTCCAGAACGCCGATCCGGTGCTTGGTGTCGACATGAGTTCTACCGGCGAAGTAGGCTGTATAGGAGACAGTTACGAGGAAGCATTGCTCGAGTCCATGCTCGCCACAGGATATAAAATTCCTTCCCGGGACAAGGGCATAATGATATCATCGGGCAGCGCCAAAGAGAAAGCATCCCTGCTCGATGCCGCAGCAGCCCTCGTGAAGGCGGGATACACGGTGTACGCCTCGCACGGAACAGCCGCATTCCTCAACGACAACGGTGTAGCTGCTACCGAAGTAGGCTGGCCTGACGAACATACGGCAGATCATGATGTGCTGAATGTCATGGATATGATTCACGACCACAAGTTCGACCTCATAGTCAACATCCCAAAGAATCATAGCAAGAGGGAACTTACCAACGGATACAGAATCCGCCGAGGCGCCATTGACCACAACATACCGCTCATCACGAACGCAAGGCTTGCTTCAGCATTCATCGAAGCTTTCTGCAGCATTCCACTCGAGGACATAGCTATCAAGTCCTGGCAGGAGTATAACGCATAGTCTCTCGCGGACTGCGGCTCGGGCTACGGCTCGAGCTGCGGCTCGGGCTGCGGGGTGCCGCAGGGTGATGCCAGGTGCCGCGGGGATGGAGAGCTCCGGGGAAGGCTATATGAAACAGGCAAAAATCGAGGCTCCGATAACGGTAAGAAGTCCGCAAACTACTATGGACAAGCTGCTCATCGCTCCTTCTATCTGCCCTATTTCCATTGCTTTAGCTGTACCCACGGCGTGGGAGCTTGATCCTATGGCAATCCCTTTGGCAATCGGTTCTTCAATTCTGAACAATTTCAGCACCCCCTCAGCAATCACATTGCCTATGACTCCTGTGATCACGATTACAACCACGGCAAGCGATACATAGCCACCCAATTCTTGAGTTACGCCCATCCCAATTGCAGTCGTAATTGACTTTGGCAGGAAAGTCACATATGTCTGGTGGTCAAATTTGAACAGCAGCGCAAGAAGCAGAATGCATACCAGGCTGGATACGACCCCAGCCACCACTCCAGCCACTATAGCCTTCCAGTTCTTTTTCAAAAGGCTGAACTGCTCATAAAGGGGAACGGCCAGACAGATGGTCGCCGGAGTAAGCAGGAAACTGATGATATCCGCACCCTTTGCATATGTCTGATAGCTAATTCCAGATATCAGCAGGAAAGAAATGACCAGAATGATTGAAATCAGGAGAGGGTTAATAAATGACAGTCCTGTCTTTTTCCTAAGCCATATCCCTACTCCATATGAGGACAGGCTTATCATTACTCCGACGAAAACGGAACTTTCAAGCAATTCTTTCATTTGTTTCCTCCCTTCCTTATGAACCATTGAGTCACCCGACCGGAGACGGCCATTACGACTATGGTGCTCACTAATGTCACCACGATATATGGCAGCCAAGCCTGTCTTATCAGGTCCCAGGACTCGATAACACCTATCGCAGGCGGCAGGAACATCAGAGGCATAACTGCAATCAGAAATGAACTCGTCTCCTTTATGTCGCTCACCTTCAATATTTTAAATTCAAGGGCAAGG
>SFJB01000113.1 GCA_004555145.1 Bacteroidales bacterium
ATGAAGTTAGGATATGCCCGCTGCTCGACTCTCGACCAGAACATGGACTGGCAGATATACGCACTCACGAAGGAGGAGTGCGACAGGAAGAATGGGCGGAAGGCCGGGCAAGGACAAGAAGATAGTTGAACAGGCTCTGACCCTTTACGATTCCAAGGCAAACAACTTGAATCATGATAGAAACAGATAGACTCATCCTCCGTCCGTGGCTGGACACCGATGCGGAGGCGCTTTTCCGATACGCTTCCGATCCGGACGTGGGCCCTAGAGCGGGATGGCCGCCGCACAAGGACATTGAGGAGAGCAGGAGAGTGATCCGGGACATCTTCACCAATGACCGCACCTGGGCTGTCACTCTGCGCGAGACCAGGGAGGCGATAGGTTGTATGGGGTACTACATCCACGGCGAGAGCAACATCCCGATAGGTGAGGAGGATGCCGAAATCGGCTACTGGATAGCCAAACCATACTGGAACCGTGGAATAGCCACTGAAGCACTCCGTGCAATGATAGATTACTGTTTCAATGTCAAGGGCTTCCTCACTTTGTGGTCGGATTTCTTCATTGACAACCCGGCCTCCGGACGTGTAATGGAGAAATGCGGATTCAAGGACACAGGAGAGATCAACTGGTGCAGCCAGCTCTATCACGGGGATGACCGGCCGGTACACATAATGAAGTTGAACTACGCACTTGAATAGAATTACAACTAATACTCATATATGATAACACAGGACCTTGAATTCATATACCAGTCACTGATGTCTCGCACCAAGATTCAGCTCAGGATTCTTGGGGATATGCTCGGTTGTGAGCTGAAGTCCAGTCTGCGGAAGTCCGAGATGGCAACAGGGCTGGCCGACTATATCATCAACTGCTCGGACGTATGGTTGCGAAACCTTCCTCAGAGGGAACTGGACCTTCTGGAGATAATGGTGAAGATGGAGAAGGGGAGTGAGTACCGCACTTTCCTTCAGCCATACGGTACAGTGATGGAAACATTCGGGTTCATTACGGAGGAAACAACCGATGATTCCAGCATCTTCACCATAGTTCCGGCTCTCTATGACTCCATCAAGGAACACCTTCCTATGGCCTTGTCGTTCAGGACGGCCAACAATTATATGGAATTCGAGGCCCTTCTGATGGGAATACTCAACATATACGGTCTTGTGGAGCATAAGAAAGTGGTTGAGATATTCTCATCCATATATGATTTCGAGACCGATCCGCAGCTGGCTGTACGGTCATTGCAGTTCCTGTATGAGTCATTCCTGATGAAAATGGATACCGTGCGGAAGAATGGTTTGATTTATCACAGGACTATGATAAGAAACGGGAATCTGGACGAAGTCATTCCTGAAAGAGAGAGTAGGGTGGAGATAAAGGATTACCGCCAGTTCTCGAAGGAGGAATTCATGGCAGCCGGATTCGACCCGCTCTATCCTTTCGTGGGAAAGGACTCTCCGACCGGAAAGAATCTGACTGCATTTATGAAGAAGGTCGGTATGGGAGAAGAAGAACGCAATGTTATAGGCACCCTGGTTTGGCTCAATGCTCAGGAGGGTGGGACAAAGGGTCCGCTTGGTGCGATACATCTTTTCGACGGCTTGCTCAAGGGCTTTGACCAGGTGCAGGAGATGATGGGTGTAGTCCAGGAGTATATGAACAACGTCCCGAAGTGGATATTCAAGGGATACTCGTCCCACGAAGTCTTCGAGAAATACGAAAAGCCTAACCTCCGGCCACTTCCGGAAAATATGCCTCCTGCGGGCTTCTGGATGGGTGTTCCAAGAGTTGAACGCAACGATCCCTGCCCTTGTGGAAGCGGACTGAAGTACAAGAACTGTCATGGTAAATACAACAGCTGATGAAAACAAAGACACTGAAAATCATACTTGCGGTGGTAACTGTCGTTTCGCTCGCTCTGGCAATCTATTGCCTTGTTATAAGTATCAAGGGAACTGGAAGCAGCTGGGCATTGCCGGCTGCTCTCGGGCTGACTGCACTTGGAAACTTCATCAATATATACTCTTTGAAGAAGTTCAAAGTGAAAGGGGAGTGAGATGGAGATTGATACTGGCGGGGAAGGCCGCCCCGAAGGTTTTGATGGAGGATATAATCAATGACAGCTTAAAAATGTGATGATGAATAAGTTCAATGATTTCTCAGCTTTGAAGGCATTGAAGAAAGAAATGGTGGAGAACGATTCCTCCGGTAAGAATGTCGCACCTCAGCCACAGAAACGCAGTAGAACTGTCATCCACAAGCCAAAAGAACTGCTTGAAGGGGAGAGGATGGCAAAAGAACGCGGCCTATGTCCCGGCTGTACGGTTACACTGATGGACTCCAATGATAGGGGAATACTCCGTCATGTGCATAAGGACTGTGTGGAGATAGAGATTGACGGTCTTCTTTTCAAATCTGGGTTTGGTGAATTTGTAGTGAACAATGCCGAGGAAGATGCAAGGCTTCTGAGGGGTGTTGGAGGTAGCCATAAACGAAAAGAGCAAGAGTGTGACAGGCCAAAGGCCATCCCGAATGAAATATCAATAGACTTGCATATTGAAAAGATTCCTTCAGGATATGATGCACCAGAGGGCTTTGAGCTGCCATACCAGTTGGAGTATTTCAAGAGCATCTTGCATAAGTATATGAAGCATAGAGGGATTAAGATCTCCTTCATCCACGGAGTAGGCGACGGAATCCTGCGCGATGCAATAAGAAAAGAGATAGATGAAGTATATGCCCTGAACTGCTTCTGGACACCGGGGCCTGTCGGGGTAACGATAGTAACCATCAGATAATGAAAGCATACACATACATAGACAAGGGTAATTTTGCCCTACTGGAGAAACCGGAGCCGAGGATTCTCGACCCGAAGGATGCCATAGTGAAGGTCACTCTGGCGAGCATCTGCACCAGCGATCTGCACATTAAGCACGGCAGCGTTCCCCGTGCCGTTCCCGGAATCACCGTCGGCCACGAGATGGTAGGAATAGTAACCGAGGTAGGGGAGCAGGTCCATTCGGTAAAGCCGGGGGACAGGGTGACGGTCAATGTCGAGACCTATTGCGGCGAATGCTGGTTCTGCAAGCACGGCTATGTCAACAACTGCCAGTCCCCGGACGGCGGCTGGGCGCTCGGCTGCCGCATCGACGGAGGCCAGGCGGAATTCGTCCGCGTCCCCTATGCCGACCAGGGGCTCAATAGAATTCCGGACAGTGTCACGGACGAGCAGGCTCTGTTTGTCGGAGATATACTTGCAACCGGCTTCTGGGCGGCAAGAATCTCGGAAATCAAGGAAGATGATACGGTTCTCATCATTGGAGCCGGCCCTACAGGTCTCTGTACGCTGTTATGCGTGATGCTGAAGCACCCGAAGCACATCATCGTGTGCGAAAAGTCGGAGGAGAGGCGAGCCTTTGTCAAGGAACACTATCCGGAAGTAATTGTAACAACACCGGAGGAGTGCACGGCGTGCACCGGTGCATACGGTGCACCTCTGGGCGGTGCAGATGTCGTCATAGAGGTTGCAGGGTCCGAGGACAGCTTTCAGCTCGCCTGGCAGTCAGCACGCCCCAATGCAATAGTCACCGTGGTCGCCCTCTATGACCGTCCTCAGATATTGCCTCTCCCGGACATGTACGGCAAGAACCTCACCTTCAAGACCGGCGGTGTGGACGGCTGCGACTGTGCGGAGATTCTCTCGCTTATAGAGCAGGGGTTGATTGATACGACACCGTTGATTACTCACCGGTATAGTCTTGAGGATATTGAGGAGGCGTACAGAGTGTTTGAGAGCAGGGCGGAGGGAGTCATCAAGATTGCAGTTCCCAGCATTAATGGAGTTTCCCCGGGAATTATCTCCTTTTGAGTCTGAAAACGCTGATTTCCGGCCAGGCGCCAAGCCGGGCAAGGACTCCTGTCTCACCCAGGCCGGAATTCACATACAGCCATTGGCCTCCATCTTCGTACAGGCCGTGGCATTCATTGAAGACATATCTGCTGGGAGTCCATCCGAAAATCTCCAGCTGCATCGCGTGGGTGTGGCCCGACAGCGTCAGGTCCACGTCGGTTTTTCCGACTATGCACGGACGCCATACGTTTGGGTCGTGGTAGAGCAGTATCTTGAAGTCTGCAGGCGCGCAAGCCTTCAGCGTCGAGTCGAGAGCGGCGCTAATTTCGGGAGTCCAGGTGGTACCCTCCCCGCCTATCAGGGTCAGTCTGCTGTCTTCCCTTTCAATGTCAATCCATTCGTTTTCAAGCAGTTTCCATCCCATCTCTCCGATTATCCGCCTGACTCTAGCCTCGTCCTCCTTTTTCTCCTCCCCGGTCGTGAAGGCATAGGTGCAGTAATCGTGATTGCCCATCACAGCATAAACCCCGTCCCTTGCCCTGAGGTCGGAAAGTATATCCACGAAAGAGTCTGTCTCTTTGCTGCTGAGCGTCACGATATCCCCGGTGAACACTATCATATCGGGGTCCTGGCGGAGAATTTTCCGTACGGCGCGCCGCAGCGAGGCCTTTCTTCCTTTATATGAAAGCAGATGTATGTCGGAAATCTGGGCGATGGTGTAACCTTCGAAGGATTCCGGCAGGGTGTCGCTGAATATGTCTCTGTCCCTCACCACGTAGATGTTGCAGCCTATGAAACAGGCAATCAGCATCCCGGCCGGGGCGGTAAGAAGGAACCAGGCTCCCCTCCTGAAGCACACCGGAAAAGGGGGGCCTCCGGCGCAGGAACGTATCAGTGAGTAGGCCAGTAGCAATATCAGGGTGGCGAGGAAGCCTATGAGAGTCACTGTCAGAGTAGCGGTCAGCTGCATGGAAATATCGGAATTGTAAGCGGGGTATATCATGCCTCACAAAGTGTGCCAGTTTTTGATGTCCTGAATATTGTCGGTAGATTTGGATTAATCTCCCTTCTCCATCATAAGTTCTTGTCCTATAAGCCACAAAATAGTTACAAAATAGCATGAAAAATGCCTGACACTATACATTTGTGCCAGGCATTTTTCTCGCAGATAAATCCGAATTTATTTGATGTTATTCGCGGCGGCCATGCGGAGCCAGAGCATCTCTGTTTGTCAGAGCCCAATCAATAATACCGTTCAAGGCCGGCAGGAAAGATTCTCCCAGTTCGGTCAAACTGTACTCGACCCTTGGCGGGACTTCCGCGT
>SFJB01000114.1 GCA_004555145.1 Bacteroidales bacterium
AATTTGGAAGGGCGGTTCTTCACTGATGCTCATCCTGGGTGATTCTGCCTCCAGGCTCTCCGTTGATATAGATATAATCTGTCCGCCTGGGACAGATATCATGCGGTATTTGAACGGGTATGAACAGTTCGGCTTTACAGACTGCACCATGATTGAGCGCCAGCAGCGCTCCAGCGTTCCAAAGAGCCATTCGAAACTTCACTATGAGATGGCCTACAAGAACGAGCATCAGCAAGAAGATGCAATTGTTCTGGATGTCCTGTACGAAGACAGTCAGTACCGCAGAGTTGATAGTCGCCCGATTGTTTCTCCATTCTTTGAAAGTGAAGAACCGGCCATCAGTGTGAGGGTTCCTTCCGTGAATGATATCCTTGGAGACAAGTTGACCGCATTCGCGCCCAACACATGCGGAATTCCATATTTCAAATCGGGGAGAGCGCGTTCTCTTGATATTATCAAACAGCTTTTCGATGTGTCCCGCTTGATGGACGCGACCACAGATTTCTCCGTTGTGCGCGATGTGTTCAATAAAATTGTCCCCATTGAACTTAGATACAGAGAACAGGCTCCGGATGTTGCTCCAGTATTTGAGGATATCCGTCAGACAGCACTGTGTATCTCCACGCGGGGCGCAGAAGGTATCGGCCAGTTTGACTTGCTGCAGGATGGCATCAAGAGAATGCAGGCCTTTATGCTCCGCAGACGCTATATGATCGAGGATGCCACCGTGGATGCGGCAAAAGCGGCGCTCCTCGCGACAATGCTGGAAAAGGGCGTTGATTCCTTTACACCATACTCTTCGGACCTGGAAGGCCTGGCTGAATTACGGCTCGCAGATACAGTTCCCGTTCGCCTTTCGCGGCTAAGAAGGAACAATCCTGAATCCTATTACTATTGGGTCAAGGTCAGCGAACTGCTGAAACTCTGATGACAAAGAGAGACAGGAAACCAGGTTTCCCGTCTCTCTGTAACTATTATCAGCCCTTGCGCAGGGCCCTTAATGTCTAATACTCCTCCCTCGAGCTCCTCGAGATTCTCAATCACCTCTTCCGGAGCGCCGGAACGGTTAGCATAATCTATAAGTTCTTCTTTGCTTGCCGGCCATGGAGCATCGTCCAGGCTGCTGGCCAATTCGAGTGTCCAATACATAGTTTACAAACTCAAGTTCCGCACCTGCGGAACATAAATAACATATTTTTCGCAAAGATATAAAAAAATCCGGATGCTTGACAGTATCCGGACCAAAATGTATCTACTTTGATTACTGCTCGTCCTGAAGACGGAGGTGCTGAACGTAGATGGCCTTCATTTTTGCCACACGACGCTTCTCAGAAGGCTTCTCGAAGTTCTTGCGTGAGCGCAGCTCACGGATTGCTCCGGTCTTCTCGAATTTCCTCTTGAATTTCTTCAACGCGCGATCGATGTTCTCGCCTTCCTTTACTGGTACAATTATCATTTCTAAATCACCTCCTTTTCAATTGCGGGCGCAAAGATAAGTAATTATTTCAAAAGTTCCAAACATTCCCGCATTCCTTCACTTGCAACTTTTTTGATATGCCTTATGCGGCTGTCGTGCAGCCTCATTTCCGCAGGATCGACAAGGTAAATCGGAGCCTCCCAGGGAGCGTAACGGTACAAGCCTGCCGCCGGATATACGCTCAGCGAAGTACCCACGATAATCACGGCATCCGCCTTGGACACTATGTCTATCGCTCTCTCCATCTTCGGCACCGCCTCTCCGAAAAAGACTATGTGCGGCCGGTACTGCGCTCCATTCGGGGCGATATCGCCCAAACCGACACTGCCGTAGCCTATGTCCACGACCAGTTTCTCGGAGTACCCGTCCTCCTCGTTGCAGCTGTTCTGCGGGCGTATCTTTGTGAGTTCGCCGTGCAGGTGAATCACGTGCGTGGAGCCGGCCCTCTCGTGAAGATTGTCCACGTTCTGGGTTATCACATCCACCCGGTACCTCTCTTCCAATTCCGCTATGAGCCTGTGCGCCTCATTCGGACGGGTCTGCGCCAACTCCGCCCTGCGCTTGTTATAAAACTCCAGCACAAGCCCCGGGTCGGAGGCCCAACCCTCGACCGATGCCACCACCATAGGGTCGTAGTCGTTCCAGAGGCCATTGTTGTCCCTGTATGTCTGCAGTCCGCTCTCTGCGCTTACGCCGGCGCCTGTGAGCACTGCTATTGATTTCATTGCACTCATATCTTCATACCGAAATACGCTGTCCTCACCCAATACTCGAAGAGCGGGTCAATGATATGCGGAACACCGGCGTCGTCGAAGTACACTATTTCCTTGCGGCACAGTGCCTCCTTGAGTCTGAGCACGTTTGCCGATGAGTTGAGTTTGTACTGCTCAATGATTTCCGTGCTGGAAAACTTGGTATGCCCGTCGAGTATCGCCTTGAGGAAACGAAGCTGGAAAGAGGTGAGGTCATATATCATATCCAGGAATCGGGGCTGGTGCACTGAAATCACCTGGCCAAGTGCCTCGGTGAGCACCGAATCCATAATGTAGCCCCTGCTCAAGGCATCGCAGATCGAACAGAAGTGATTGATATAAAACATATTGCCACGGAAGAGCTTGCACACTCCCAGCAGCAGATCCCTCTCGGTAACCTTACCAGTGGAATTGAATCCGCGTATAATGTGGTCAATAATAAGGCGCGCGTCGATTTCCGGCAGACGCAGGCGTTCGCAGCACTTGCGGAACCTGTAATGTTCACGCAGGATCCGGGACATAGCGTTGATGCGGGAGCCGCAGAAAATGAAACCGGCGTCGCACGGACCCTCCCCAAGCACATCTTCAAAGGCTGAGAGTATGCCGTCGCCGTCCTCAGTGAGCATCACGTTCTGGAATTCGAGCAGGAGCACGTACACGCGCTTCCCTTTCGACTCCGAGATGCGGCGCGCCAAGGAAACGGCGGCACGCAGATCATTGCTGTCCACATCCCAGTTCAGCGAAACCACCTCGCCCTCACGCTGATACGAATTGGCATCGAAGACCAGATGCGTAGATCCGAGCATGTTCGCGGCGGCATCCGCATATTCTGCCGGCGTGCTCCAGAACGACTTCAGGAGTTCGGAACTGAGCTGTTTCACGAAATCAGCCACGCTTCGCAGGCTCATCAGGTCCACAATCACAGGCACGAAATCCGCACCCGACGCCTTCATATTGAGGAAAGTCTGGCGCACCAGGGACTGCTTACCGCTCTTCGGCGGCTCCGATATGACGACGTTTTCCCGCTGGACGAGCAGGTTCGCGAGCGCACGTGCTTCGTTTACACGACCCACGTGGATTGCGCCGGTGACGTATTTATTAAAGGTAAAGTACTTGTCCTTAACACTTTATCCAAAATTGACCACTGCCACTGCTTTTGACAATTGTTCTTTTCATACCACAAATATACCTAATATTTCACTGCTTTCATTTGCTGTCCGAACTATTCTTGTGTAAATTTGACTAATTTTGCGGAACAAGGCTACGCATTATGGAATACCTTTCAAAAGAAAGATACGGGCAGTTGTCCGAAGAGCTCAAGTGGCTTATCAACGAGGAATACCCCCGAATCAAGGACGAATTGTCGGAAGCTCGCGCCCAGGGAGACTTGAGCGAGAACTTCGAGTACCGCGCCGCCCGCAGGGCTCAGGCAAAGGCGATCAGCCGCATCCGCTTCCTTCAGAAGGTGCTCCAGCACTCCAGGGTAATAGATACCAAAGCCCTGCCGAAAGACCGGATTTCCCTGCTGAGCAAAGTGGAGTTCACCAACCTGTCCACCGGAGTCAGCCGCTGCTTCACTCTCGTCGGCCACCACGAGATGGACTTGGAGCAGGGCAAACTGTCCTGCAAATCCCCTATCGGACTCGCCCTGATGGGCAGGAAGGCCGGCGAGATTGTGGATGTGCAGGCCCCTGCCGGCACTTACCGGATCAGAATTGACAAGGTGGAGATTGGGGAATAGTCAGCTCTGGATCAAATGTTGCCCAAAGAAATTTCACCATTATTTGCGTTTCAATTTAAAGTTAACCAAATTTGCAGCACGGACATAAAGTTCTTAAATTAATGATAAAATGATTAGCAAGAAACTCGAAAACGCCATCAACGATCAGATCGTTGCTGAGCTTTGGTCTTCAAACCTCTATCTCTCAATGGCCCTTTTCCTCAAGAAGGAAGGTTGGAACGGTTCCGCAAACTGGATGTTCAAGCAGGCCGACGAAGAGAAGGAACACGCCCTCACAATGGCAGACTACCTAATCAAGCGCGGAGGAGAAGCACGAGTGGGAAAACTTGACGAAGTTCCTTTCGGATGGAAGAGCCTCCTCGAAGTTTTTGAGGCTGTTTACAACCACGAGTGCCACGTATCCAAACTCATAGATGAGCTCGTCGATCTGGCTTCGGCAGAGAATGACAAGGCCACCCAGGACTTCCTCTGGGGCTTCGTTCGCGAGCAGGTGGAGGAAGAAGCTACCGCTGCCGGCATCGTCGACTCCCTCAAGCACGCCGGTGAGCACTGCCAGTTCCACGTTGACACCGAACTTGCACAGCGTAAATAATACGCCTGCAATCCTTTAGGCTTATTCCGAGAGTGGCTAAAAGGTCGATTGACTGATAGCCACTCTCCTTTTTCTATGGTAACGGCTCAGAACGCTATGCAGACCGGTTGATCGGTGTCGAAGTGGAGGGTGTTCAGTGGCTCTTCGGAAAGGGTGCCGTCTTTAGGGTTGATGGCAAATACCTGGATGCAGTATGAATCCCGGCAGGCCACGAGCAGATATTTCCCGTCCGGCGTAATGGCAAAGTTGCGCGGATGCAGCCCGGTCTTCCGGTACGAGCTAAGCTCAAGCGTGCCGTCTTTTCTCACATCGAATACAGCAATACCATCATTATCAAGACGATGCGAGGTGTACAGGAACTTTCCCGAAGGGTGCAGATGAATATCCGCGCTGCCTCCGGCATCAACTTGGTCAGCCTTCAGCGTCTGCAAGGTCTCGAAGCGCGGCTTCCCGTCCTCCGAGCTGATGTTGATTGTGTACACCATACCCCCGAGTTCGGTGATGCAGTATAGCATGTTTGCGTCAGGATTGAACTCCATATGCCTCGGTCCCGTCCCCGGGGCCAGCTTTATTGCGAGTTCAGGACAGTCCTGCAGCTCAGCGCCATCATTCCTGCTCAGCACGTGGATTACGTCACCTCCGAGGTCCGATGCCAGCATCCACTCCCCTACCAGCCCGAGTTTACGGCATATCCCATCCGGGATCATGCGCAACTGGTGTATGTGCGAATGCGTCTGGCGTACCGGGTCCGGTCCGCTGCAATCGTAGTGTATTACGCCGGATCTGGCTTGGACCACCCCGTCCAGCACAGGGAAAGCGGAAATCGAGCCCTTCCCATAATCGGCAGTGTAGATCATATCCCCGACACGCAGCAGGTGGCAGGGACAGAAGTCGCTGTGGTCACTGAATGCAGTGACCGAGGACTCCGAATACGAGTACACGCCACTATAAGGGTCATTCTCGCTGACCGCAAAATAGTGGCCGGCGCCTTCGCGTATCACAAATGATGGATTCTCGGACGGAATCGCTTTCAGCGGCCCGAAGCTGCCGTCGGGATAGAAATCCACCTCATAGAGATTATGTCCATATGTCCCCACCACCAGCGGCAGAGGACGGGTGCAGGATCCGAGCAGGGCACACGACAACAGCCCTGAGAGCACAATGCCAGATATAGGAATTCGATTCATATTCCAAATATAGCATTTTTATCGGACATCCGCAACCGCGCCTTCGCGTATCACAAATGATGGATTCTCGGACTGAATCGCTTTCAGCGCCCCGAAGCTGCCGTCGGGAAAGAAGTCCAGCTCATAGAGATTATGTCCGTATGTCCCCACCACCAGCGGCAGAGGGCGGGCTGCAGAGACCCCTTACGGAGTGCCTT
>SFJB01000115.1 GCA_004555145.1 Bacteroidales bacterium
ATCCTATTGAGTCCCTGGTCGGCATAGGGGACGCGTACATATTCCGCCTGACCTCCATCTATGCGGCACCCGAGCGCCCATCCGCCGTCCGGGGACTGGCAGTTGTTGACATAGCCATGCTTGCAGAACCAGCATTCACCGCAGTAGGTCTCCACATTCACCGTCACCCTGTCCCCCTGTTTTACCGAATGGACCTGCTCCCCTACCTCGGTGACTATTCCTACCATCTCGTGACCGACGGTGATCCCTGGGACGGCACGGGGCACACTGCCGTGCTTAATGTGCAGGTCGCTGGTGCAGATGCTCGCCAGAGTAACCTTCACTATGGCATCCTTCGGGTCGAGAATCCTCGGCTCCGGTTTCTCTATAAGGGCGAAATGTCCCTTGTCTATGTATGTGTAAGCCTTCATCTTCTGTTATTTGGTAATTCAGTCCTCTACTGTATCAATATCCGAATTCTCATATCCTTTTATCCTGGAATACATTACCATATCCAGCACCTTTCCGTCTTTTACGGCATTACTCCTCAGATTTGCCTGAACTCTGGGATTTGAAAGAGATTCGTCTAGGTCTGCAGCGTCCTCTCTTTTCCACGGTTTGCACGAGCACGACCCAATGGTTTGATGAGGCCTCTTCCATATCAAAGGTAACTTGTGGTCTGTCCGACATCTTTGCGGGAGAAGTGGTTGGCCAGCGGCTTCGCCTCTGCTGCCGGGTATCCCAGGTCCAGAAGCATCAGTATCTCCTCATTGTCAGGAAGGCCGAGAGCCTCGTGGAGCTTGTCGATGTGCACGCAGTTCAGCCAGCAGGACTCCACTCCCGCATCTTTTGCTCCGAGCATGAGATGTGTCGCCACTATGGCCGCATCCTCTATGCCCGACTCACGCTTTCCGTCAGGATAGGTATAGACATTGTTTCTGTCGAAAGCCACGACGAGTACCGTCGGTGCCCCATACCGGCAAGGTGTGCAGGCGTCAATCTTTGCCAGAGCCTCCGGAGACTGACATACATAGATGTGCTGTTCCTGAAGGTTCTTTGTGGTCGGGGCCATACGCCCGGCTTCCAGAATTTCAGCAAGCGTTTCCGGGCTTAACTGCCGGCCGCTGTCATAAGCCTTGCATGAGTAGCGGGCCCGTATCAATTCCTTGAATTCCATATCTTCTATAGTTTAAAATCAACAGCATTATAAACGCAACGGGACCACCATCGGGCGGTCCCGCAGAATATCACACGGACCAAGGACTTAGAGCCTTCTTGCGCCGTCGGAAATCACAACGTCATAAACCTTAGGTTCATGGCCGAACTTGGCGGCGAACTGGGACTTAGCGCTGGCGATGAAGTCGTCATAAAGCTCTTCCTTTACGAGGTTGATGGTGCAGCCGCCGAAACCGCCACCCATCACGCGGGAACCGGTGACATCCATCTTCCTTGCGAGCTTGTTGAGGAAGTCGAGCTCTTCACAGCTGACCTCATAGAGGCGGCTCAGGCCGAAGTGAGTCTGATACATAAGCTCACCCACAGTCTCGTAGTCTCCCCTTTCGAGAGCATCGCAGACGTCAAGCACGCGCTGCACTTCGCCAATCACGTACTCGGCACGCAGGAAGTCCTCTTCAGGAATCTCTCCGCGCACCTCGTCGAGCCAGAGCCTGTTGCAGTCGCTGAGACATTCTATCTCAGGATGATTCTTTTTGATGGCGGCAGTGGCATTCTCGCAGGACTGGCGGCGCTTATTGTATGCTGATGATGCCAATTCGTGCTTCACGCAGGAATCCAGCAGAACCAGGCGGTATCCTTCAGGATTGAATGGGAAGTATTTATACTCCAAAGTCTTGCAGTTCAGGCGGATGAGGCAGCCCTTCTTGCCGAAGCAGGAAGCGAACTGGTCCATGATGCCGCATTTCACGCCGCAGTAGTTATGCTCGGTGCTCTGACCTATCTTGGCAAGTTCGAAAAGATCTATGTCATTTCCGAACAGGTAGTTGACAGCAAAGGCGAAGCAGCTCTCGAGAGCGGCCGAAGAAGACAGACCGGCGCCGAGAGGAACATCTCCTGCAAACACTGCATCGAAGCCCTCAACCTTGCCTCCACGCTTGATAGTTTCGCGGCAGACGCCGAAGATATAGCAGCCCCACTGCTCCTGCGGCTTGTCCTCCTCGTTGAGGCCGAAGCTGCAGGAAGCTTCATAATCAATGGAATATAGATTAACCTTGTCGCTACCGTTCGGCTTGATCTCAGCAACTATTCCCTTATCTATGGCTCCCGGGAAAACGTATCCTCCATTGTAGTCGGTGTGCTCACCGATAAGGTTGATTCTTCCTGCGGAAGCGAACTGAACGCCACCCTCTCCGAATAGGGAAACAAATTTTTCGTGAATTTTTGATGTCATTTCCATGATATGTGGTTTAAAATCTAACAAAATTAAAAATAATCCGAGAAACGAACAAGAGCTATTTCCATATCAATTTGAATATTACGGGAAGATGGTCGCTCAGGCCTCCGTTGTATCGCGGTCCTGTGAATGTGCGCCGCGGCTTGAGTCCTCCGTACTTTTTGTCCTTCTCCAGCAGCAGCGGATGGTCGAACACTTCCTCCTTCACAACTATGTTCCCGAAACTGAAACACCCGTCGATTTTCTCCCATTCACCGTTGTACTTTATGGTTCCCTCCCCTTCCCAGTAGCACTCGTTGAAGTCGCCCACCGCCAGCACGGCAGCAGCGCCGGCATCCATAAGCGAGTCCGCCAGAAAGCGCATCCTCTCCATCGCGAGGTCGCGTGCGGCTCCCTTGCCCGAGCCGAGCTTCGAGGGGTGGTGGTTCACCAGTACGCACAGCTGCCCGAATGATGCCAGAAGGATGTCCCTGGTCTGCATCACCGTCCCGCTCGAGTCGTACAGGTGCTTTGCGGCACCGTATTCCAGGACCAATGGCGGACGGTGGATAAGGGCGCAATCTATACCCCTCCGGTCGGGCGAATCAAAGTGCAGGATTTCGTACCCGGCCTTGCGCAGCAGGGTGTTGCGCAGCAGACGGCTTACTACCGTCCTGTTCTCAACCTCGGCAAACCCCACAACATCAGGCAATTGTCCATAGCGGTCGGCGATCAGCATCAAGGTTTTGCATACGCCCTCGCACTTCGCCTGGAAGCGGCGCGAAGTCCAGTATTGCGGTCGGGAATCGGATTTCCAGTCGAAGAAATTCTCCAGGTTCCAAAATACTACAAGCAGCGAGTCGGGTCTCTGTCCGGCTTGCGCGGGCTGCAGGGAAAGCAGCGTAAGCAGAAGCATCATAGTTCGTTTCATAGCGCAATATAGCGATTTTTTCTGTACCTTTGCAACTCATCTTAAAAGAATACGATATGTCCCTAAAATGCGGTATCGTCGGCCTTCCGAACGTCGGCAAATCCACCCTCTTCAACTGCATAAGCTCAGGCAAGGCCCAGAGCGCAAATTTCCCATTCTGTACCATTGAGCCCAATCTCGGTTCCACCAATGTCCCTGACAAGAGGCTTGAAGTGCTGTCGGAGATATGCAAGCCGCAGCGCACCATCCCGGCCACGGTGGACATCGTGGACATAGCCGGACTGGTGAAGGGTGCAAGCCACGGCGAAGGCCTTGGCAACCAGTTCCTTGCAAACATACGCGAATGCGACGCCATACTGCACGTACTCAGGTGCTTCGATGACGGGAACGTGGTGCACGTGGACGGTTCCGTGGACCCGGTGCGCGACAAGGAAGTGGTGGACCTGGAGCTCCAGATCAAAGACCTCGAGACCGTGGAGGCAAGACTTGCAAAGGCGGAGAAGGCAGGCAAGGCGGGAGACAAGGAAGCCAGGAAACTTGCGGATCTGCTGCTGCGATACAAGGCTGCACTCGAGCAGGGAAAGTCCTGCAGGAGCGTGGTTCCCGTGAACGAGGAAGAGGCGGCAATCGCAAGAGACCTTTTCCTTCTCACCAACAAACCGGTGCTTTACGTGTGCAACGTGGATGACGCTTCGGCGCTCAACGGCAATGCCTACGTGGACGCGGTGCGCGAGGCGGTGAAGGACGAGCAGGCCGAAATCCTTATCATCTCCGCCCGCACTGAGGCGGAAATCGCAGAGATTGAGGATTACGAGGACAGGCAGATGTTCCTCCAGGAAATGGGACTCGAGGAATCGGGAGTCATCAGGCTCATCCAGAGCGCATACCATCTCCTCGGACTACAGACCTTCTTCACCGCGGGGGCGGACGAATGCCGTGCCTGGACTATACACAAGGGCGACAAGGCCCCTAAGGCGGCAGGAGTCATCCACTCCGATTTCGAGAAGGGTTTCATACGCGCAGAGGTTATCAGCTACGATGATTTCGTAACCTACAAGACCGAAGCGGCGGTGCGTGCCGCAGGCAAGATGGGCATTGAAGGCAAGGACTACGTGGTCAGGGACGGCGACGTGATGCACTTCCTGTTCAACGTCTGATGTTCACCGTCATACTCTTCATGATCGGAGGCATCCTTGCGGGATATTTGTGCCGCAGGGGCGGCAGGAGCATTCCCCATCTCCAGAAAATAATCCTGGTGCTCACCTGGGCCCTGCTCTTTTTCCTGGGTTGGGAGGCGGGAAGCAGGGATGAAGTCATAGATGCTCTGCCTTCACTTGGGCTCAAGGCCCTGGTCATTGCGGTGCTCGGCACCCTTGGCAGCGTGCTTGGGGGATGGCTGCTCTGGAAATGGATACGCCGAAAGGGAGATGACAAATGATAAGATAATACGCAAAAGACTGTC
>SFJB01000010.1 GCA_004555145.1 Bacteroidales bacterium
TATGATGGCTGCAGCCTCATCCGTCGGCATGGCCGACTACGGCGGACTTGCGCTCATCGCCTACCCTAAGCAGGGCCAGACCCTCGAGGAACTCAGGGACCTCACCCTTGCCGAGGTAGCAAAGCTCAAGAGCGGAGACTTTGACGAGTCCCTCATCGAAGCTACCATCAACAACATCAAGCTCAGAGAGATGCGCTCCCTTGAGAGCAACTCGTCCAGGGCACAGAAATACGTTGATGCCTTTATCTGCGGCATAGACTGGAAGGACGCCGCCGGCGAAATCGACAGGCTCTGCGCCGTTACCAAGGAGGATGTCATCGCCTTCGCAAATCAATACCTCGGAGAAAACAACTACGCCGTCATCTACAAGCGCACCGGAGTTGACAACGAGGTCAAGAAGATTGCTGCACCTAAGATTACTCCGATTGTGTCAAACCGCGACGCTGTCAGCGAGTTCGTGAAGACAATTCAGGAGAGCGAGGTAAAGCCTATCGAGCCTGTGTTCGTGGATTTCTCCAAGGACATGTCCCAGTTCGAGCTTACAAAGGGAGTGGATGTTCTTTACAAGCAGAACAAGATCAACGACATCTTCACCCTCGAGTTCAGATACAACTACGGCAGCCTCGACAACAAGTCCCTCCAGCTGGCAGCCAACTACATCGATTACCTCAGCACAGAGGCAATGTCAAGGCAGGACTTCGCAGCCAGGATGTACGAGCTCGGATGCAGCTATTCCTTCGGCTCCAGTGACTACAGCAGCCTTGTCAGACTCAGCGGTCTGAGCGAAAATATGGAGGAGGCCGTCAAACTCTATGAGGCTATGCTCCTCAACGCCCTTGCCGACGAGGACGTGCTCGCCAATCTCAAAAGCGACCTTCTCAAGTCCAGGGACGATGCCAAGAAGGAGCAGTCCAGCTGCTTCAGCGCCCTCACCACCTATATGGCATACGGCCCTGAGTACATCAAGCAGAGCACCCTCTCCGATGACGAAATCATCAATGCCAAGTCAGAGGACATACTTGCTGCCGTAAAAGAAGTACTCGCCAAGGGTCACGAAGTCAACTACTACGGCCCTATGAGCGAGTCCGAGCTCAAGTCAACCCTCACCGCCTGCCACTATGTAGCCGAAGGGGCAGAAATGCTCCCTGAGAGGTACCTCTCCCCTATCAAGGTCAACGAAAGCGAGGTTCTGCTCGCCCAGTATGACGCAAAGCAGTTATACTACTACCAGTATTCCAACCGAGGAGAGGCTTTCGACCCTTCCGAGTCAGCTTTTGTGACCATGTACAACGAGTACTTCGGAGGCGGAATGAACGCTATAGTATTCCAGGAGATGAGAGAGGCCAGAGGTCTTGCATACTCCGCATCCGCATCCCTTTCATCACCTTCCTTCGCGGGTGACAACTACAAATATTTTGCTTTCATTGCCACCCAGAACGACAAGATGCGCCAGGCAATAGAGGCCTTCGATGAGATAATCAACGATATGCCTCAGTCTGAAGCCGCTTTCCAGGTAGCCAAGGATGCACTTGTCGGAAGGATGAGGACAGCCAGGACCACCGGAATGAACGTCATCAGGAGTTACCAGAGTTGCCGCCGTCTTGGTCTTTCCGAGCCTGTTGACAAAAAGGATTTCGCTCAGATTCAGGGTCTTGGACTCGAAGACGTATGCGCTACCCAGCAGAAGTGGGTCAAGGGACGCTGCTACAAGTACGCAATACTCGGAGACATCAAGGACCTCGACACCAAGTACCTCGCCACCCTGGGCAAGGTGAAGGTTCTCAGTCTTGAGGACATATTCGGATATTAGTCCGCATTATCCGATTCATAGACAAAAAGGGGCGTATTCCGGTACTTTTCCGTGAATACGCCCCTTCAAGTATGATCAAAACAAAAAGCTATTCCATCGATGAGGCGATGAGCTTTTCCAACTCAGCGCGGGGGATGGTGCCGTTTATGGAAATGAACACGCACTCGTCCTGTTCCGAAGCTATCATCACAAAACTTGTGATGATGTCTTCGCCCTTGTTCTCGGTGTAGATTCTGACGACTTCCCCGTCATCCTTCGCCTCCAGCATCAGCTCATACTTGCCGCTCTTCACCAGCTTCTCCGCATCTTCCCTTATTGACTTGTTGATGTCGAGGTTCTCGCTGTCAATGAGATACATGCCCTGCATGTCCTTGATAATGGGGCCGAGGTTTATATCGCCGTCCGGCATCGAAATCTCGGGCAGGCTGCCCATAAGGCGGAACATTGCCGGTGAGATATATACTGCACTTACCTTCGGTTCCTCTGAATACTTGTTATAGATAGATTTAGCGCTCTGCGCGTATGATGCAACTCCCATAAGAAGGGCGGCTGCAATGATTGCAAACTTTTTCATATACGGTAATTTGTTATTTCTTGTAAAACTTATCCATTATTTCAGACGCTTTCTCTATTTCAGGAAGAGCAGCGTCTGCTATGCTCTTGCCCTTGTTCATTTTCTTGGAGATCATTCCCATAGTGTATTCCAGCTGGGCGTATGCCTCTTCAGGTGTGGAGAAGGTATCCTTAGGGGCGGAAGGTTTCAGAACCACCACCAGGGATGCTGCCACAATTGCCATTGCCGGAATCAGGGAGAATCTCCAGGCCCTGCTGCGGGACGGATGCTCTTTTTGGAGCATTTCCGCTGCCGTCAGGCAGTTCTCCAGCCTTTCACCGAGCTCTTCCGGTGCAGTGATGCTGCCGTTCTCGGAAATCCTTTCCAATTCTTCGAGGCTCAGCCTCTCTATATCTTCCAACCTTTTCATATCGCTGTTCTGACTTTTCTTCTTGCATTGCTCAGGAGAACCCTCAGGCTGAGGTATCCTATCCCCGTGCGTTCCTGTATCTCTTCGTAGCTCAGGTCTTCGAACACTTTCATTCTCAAGACCATCCTTTCCTTTTCTGGAAGTTGCTCCATCTTTGCCTTTATGGCTTCGATGCGCTGCCTGCCGCTCATCCTCTCATCCACTGCTTCTTCCTCAGAGGCCATATCCGGCATCCCAGATGCCTTCCTGCTCATTGCCGCCCCTCGCACCCTGTCCAGGCAGATGTTGCGTATCAGCGTGATGCAGTATGCTTTCGGGTTCTTGATACCGTCCAGAGCATCGCCCGTATTCCAGAGTTTCAGGTAAAGATCCTGCACTGCATCTTCGGCATCAGGCACGGACTCCAGGATGTAGTACGCCACCCGGTACACAGCATCCCTCAATGGGAGCCAGGTATCCTTGAATTCTCCCGGGTTCATTGCATTTCCATCACTTCCATGATGCTGCTGAGCTTGATTCTGCCGAAGAGGCAGACCAGGGCTCCGTCGCCCGGTGCAGAAATCACCAGATCCTCCAGCGTGTCTCCGTCCTCGGTAACATAGCCGTAGAACTGCACCCTCTCGCCTTCATCATTCACATCCATCAGCAACTCGACTCCATTGAGCAGCTTCGCCACCTTGCGGGTAAATTCTTTCTTCACCCTCTCGTTGCAGCTTTCGTAATCCGCCACCACGATTCCCTTGACTCCGTTCACCGCAGAGAGCAGAGCCAGCATCTCGTCCCTGTCCTCTCCACCTTCCATCCTTGCCGCCATCTTGCCGGCGCCTCTCACGAAAGAGGTGGCCATCGACCCGAGGCATATGCCCTCGAATTCATCGTACGCCCTGTAATCACGCACCAGAGCCTTGAGTTCCGCTCTCGGAACCATCCTGCGTCTGGCAGCCGCTTCCTGAACGGACATCAGGCCAAGGGCAAGGGTAAGGATGAGCATTAACTTCTTGATCATAAATACAACAATTAAATTCGTAAAACTTCACGTTCTTTTGTGACGCGTCATATTATAGACGGGAAAGGCAACGGAATGTTAAGAGAAAAATTCACTTTTTCTCAAATTTTTACTTGGGAGAAAAGAGACGGCGGCAGAAGGCCTCCGTCACGGATCAATTGCCGAACCACCAGGTATATCCGCAGCTGATCATAAGAGGGCGCATAGGATAGACCGCATTGGCATTCTCAACGCAATGCACATTGCACTTGCCATAATCCTCGAAGCCTACATACACCGAGCCCCGTTCGAATTCGAGTCCGATTGTCGCAGACCACCCGAAGCTGAATGAACCCTTATAGTGCTCAGACCAGAAAAGCAGGTTCCCTAAATCATCCTTGATGCGGTAAGTGGTCGTCATCGTGTTGGCGTAATTGCAATGAAACTTCAGTGCTGCGAAGAAAGGCATATCGCGGAAAGTATCCACAAAATGGAAACTCGGGCCCAGTCCGAACCCGGCAAGAAGGGTGCCGCCGCCCTTGTGGTACTGCTTATAATAATACTGGTAGCGGTACTTCTCATTCTTGGTCCTAGCAAAGCAGAATTCGGCAGACGCATCGATGGAGAACAGGGGATTGAGGTCGTATTCATAATGCAGCCCCATACCCACGCCTATCCCGGCTCCCGTATCTTCAGGGCTGGAAGAAGTCTTGACGAACTTACCCTGGGGGAAGCCGAAATCCACGGACAAGCCGACCTGCGCCATAGCGGAAGCAGAGATGAATGACAGAGCCAGAACAGCCAAAACGATTCGGAAAGCTTTCATACTTATTATAATAATCGCGTAAAGATACGAATTATTTGAGAATTGACGCTCAATGCATTTTTATTATATTTGCAACCATATGAAAAAGACCACATTGCTATTCAGCCTGTTTCTTGCACTATTCAGCACAGAAGCGGCATCCAAGCCAAGACTGCCTCAGTTCATTTCCGACTGCATGTTGCTCCAGCGGGACACGGAGAACAGAATCTGGGGCTGGGCGGAACCGGGAGAGAAGATTACAGTCCGCTTCGACGGGGACCATTGGTTCACCGCCGCGGACTCCGAAGGCCGCTGGGAAGTCACGCTTCCTTCCCACAAAGCCGGCGGTCCGTACCTGCTTGAAATAAATGAAATCATACTCAGGGACATACTAGTTAGGTGACCTGTGGCTGCTCTCCTGCCAGTCCAACCAGGAAACGCCTATAGAGCGGCTGCTCGACAAGTACCCGGAAATCAATTTTTCCAACAACCACATGGTGCGCATGTACAAGGTGCCGACGCAGAACACCCCTGGCGAGGTAAAGGAAGACATCCCGGGCGGGGAAAGGTGGCACTCAGCCATCGCCTCAGATGTGCTCAACTGGAAAGCGCTGGCATACTGGTTCACCGTCCTCGCCTACGAGCATACCGGCATACCTCAGGGCATGCTCATCTCCAGCCTCGGGGGCTCGGCAATTGAGCAGTGGATACCGGAGGAGCGCTTGCTTCAGTTCGAAGAGCAGGCAGAGCTCAAGCGCCTGGCCGATGACGCAATTGAAGCGCGCAGCGACAAGGGGCAGGGTCTCTGGATGCGCGAGGATTTTGACGACTCAAGCTGGGAAAGCATCAACAACCCGACCTACCTCGCCACCAGCTACCATACCGGCGAGTGGAACGACATACACCCGCTCAACAAAAAGGACCTTGCGGCTACACTGCTGCTTGGAGCACGCGAACTCTGCTTCGGAGATAAGATCGAGGCGATGGGTCCGGTGTACCGCGAAATGAAGATTGACGGCAACAGGATAATCCTGTACTTCGACCACGCAAAGGGCGGACTTAAGACCAGCGACGGCGGCAAGCTCAGGCATTTTGCCATTGCAGGAGAGGACGGGCATTACGTGTGGGCGGATGCCGTAATCAAGGGCAGCACCGTCATCGTCTCCAGTACGGAAGTGGACCAACCTGTGAGCGTACGCTACGGCTGGTCCAACATTCCGGAAGACGCAAACCTCTGCGGCAAGAACGGAGTGCTCGCCTCCCCTTTCAAAACTGATGATTATCCTATAAGCCGGGAGACCGGAGTGGTCACCGATTTCGGCCCTGGTGCCTAATCTGTGCCGTCAATGGTCACTATGGTGCCGTCTTCGTTGTACTTGAGTTCACAGACCTTGAGGCTGCGCAGACAATTGACTCCCTTGGACGGCACGCTGTCGTGGTGGAAGAGCCACCACTTGCCTTCGTATTCCACAATGCAATGGTGGGTGGTCCATCCCACTACCGGAGTGAGTATCTGTCCTTTGTAGGTGAACGGGCCATAAGGATTGTCTCCGATTGCATAGCAGAGCAGGTGGGTGTCTCCCGTGGAATAACTGAAATAGTATTTTCCATTATATTTATGCACCCAGCTTGCTTCGAAGAAGCGGCGGGAGTTGTCTCCTGCGAGGAGAGGCTTGCCGTTCTCGTCAAGAATCACCACGTCACGTGGCTCTTCCGCAAACTGAAGCATATCTCCTGACAGCCTGGCTACCTTTGCGCAAAGAGCAGGCTCGTCATCCTTCGGAAGAGTGGATCCGGTGTCCAGTGCCTTGTTGTCGCGATACCGCTGGAGCTGGCCGCCCCAAATTCCGCCGAAATAGAAATAGTGCTCTCCATTCTCCTCAAAGACACATACGTCGATGGAATAGCTTCCTCTCATCGGATCCGGCTGGGGCACAAAAGGTCCGCACGGGTTGTCAGCCACGGCTACTCCGAAGTGGAAGACATCGTTCCTGTCCTTCATAGGGAAGTACAGATAGTACTTTCCGTCCTTCCTCGCCACGTCGCAGTCCCAAAGCTGGCGTCCGGCCCAGGCGATATCCTCTCTTTTGAGGGCGACGCCGTTGTCCTTAACCGGGGAACTCATAGGATCCGGACCCTCGAGCGAGAGGACGTGATAGTCCTTCATATCATATTCGCTGCCGAAATCGTCGTCAGGAATACCGGACTCCCAGTCGTGGGAAGGATAGATATAAAGTTTGCCGTCAAAAACGTGAACTGACGGGTCTGCCATATAGTCAGATGGCCAGAGATATCTTTTTTCGGTTTTCATATTATGTGTGGATTGATTCTATCTGTTTGCCCTCTCTTCGATGGCTTTGTTGATTTGATCCATCTTTTCGTCGCTGAGTTCATACTTGCTTATGATGAAGATTGCAAGAAGAAGCAGCACAGCCGGGATTACGCATACGAGCCAGAGTATTCCCTGCTGCGCGAGCGGAGTCTGCTCAACACTGGATGCATTGTATCCTACCCAGGCAAGCACCAGACCCGGAACGACACCGCCTAGCGCCATACCCGCCTTGAAGAAAATGCCGGTCAGGGCATTCACGATGCCGGCGATGCGGCGGCCGGAAGTATATTCGCCATATGATACGACTTCGGGGACAAGAGCCCACATATAACCCGTTGCGGTAATGATACCGGTGCTCTTGATGAACTGGGCCACACAGAGAAGCCAGAACTGGGACTTCAGGGCAGGTATGCTCACGAAAACGTACATAAGCAGCATTCCTACTATGGCTGTACCGAGGAAGAGGTAGAACATCCCCTTCTTGCCTATCCTTTTCTTGATGGCAGGGACGAGAGGCATGAAGATGAATGCCGGAATGGTTCCGAGCCACATGAACACTGTGGTCATAAAGGCGTTTGCGTGAATGGTGCTGGTCATAAAGTATGAGTCCGCAGCATTGCTGACGCTCATCATAGCGAAAGCTGTGATGAAGAAGAATGCCAGCACACGGAGAGGCTTGTTCCTCACGAACTCCATCCAGAGGTCGCTTACCTTCACGTTGGCGGATTCCTTCTCGTCCATAACCACCCTCTCCCTGGTCTGGGTGAAGCAGAAGAGGAGCAATACCAGACCCGCTATTGCGAAGATGGTCATTGTGATGAACCAGGCGGAAGCGGACTCCGGAGTGTTGTACACCGCCTCCATCTTCCCCGTTTCAGGATTCATCACCTTAGGGGCGAAAATGGCAATCACCAGAGGGAGCGACTTCACGGCAAGACCGCCAAGGTTAGCCATAAACATACGGGTGGAAGTCAGTATGGTGATTTCATCGGTATCGCGGGTGAGCGAAGAATTGAGGGCTCCGTAAGGCACGTTCACGAGAGTGTAGCACATCGACATCGCAACATAGGTAATGTATGCATAGACGACGGAGCCGTTGAACCTGCTCCAGAAACAGAGTATCGCCAAGCCCACCAACGGGATACCGCCAAGGATGAGCCAGGAACGGTATTTTCCCCATTTCGGATTGCTCTTGTCGACAAGGGTGCCTACTATCGGATCCCAAAGCACGTCCACAAGACGGACTACGAGAAACATCAGCGCAGCTACTGCCGGCTTCAGCCCATATACGTTCGTGTAGAAGAATAGCAACCAGATGCTGATGGTCTGGTAAATCAGGTTTTGGGCCATGTCACCGGAACCGAAGCCGATGCGTTGGAGCCAACTGAGTTTGTAGAAGCCGTTGGCTTCCGCTTTTACGTTTGCCATATGTCAGAATTATTTTGATTATCAGTTATGGTTCTCACAAATATAGCAATTGAATTCTCAAGCCCTCTTCAATTTCGTAACAATTACTTTTGAATTTAAATCATAATGTGCTGATCCGTCTGTCCATCTGACATAATGTCAGCCATAAATTTTTGGAATATCCTTTGTAAGCCAATAAGATAGGACGGATTAAGCCGTCCATCCACATATATGAAAAAAATTTACATAGCCATCCTCGCAATCGCAGCGATTGCAATGGCATCCATGCAGAATCTATCTGCCTGCACCGGCATCACTCTCCGCACAAAAGGCGGCGACGTGGTGGCAGCGCGCACAATTGAATGGGCTGCCTCAGACATGAACGCCCTTTATGTTGTGGTGCCTCGCGGACACGTATGGCAGTCTCTCGTACCCGACGGCGCAAACGGAATGCGTTTCACCGCGGAATATGGTTATGTCGGTCTGGCAGTCGAACAGCCTGAATTCATCACTGAAGGACTCAACGAAGCCGGACTTTCTGCCGGGCTCTTCTATTTTCCTGATTATGGCAAGTACCAGGATTACGACAGGGCTGAGGCCTACAAAAGCGTTGCAGACCTTCAGCTTGTGTCCTACATCCTGGGCTCCTGCGCCAATGTAGATGACGTAAAAAGGGCAATTTGCAACATTCGCGTTCACGCTCTCGACCCGAGGGCTTCCACCGTACACTGGAGGTTCACCGAGCCGAGCGGACGCCAGATAGTCCTGGAAATCATAGACGGGAAGTGCGTATTTTACGAGAACGAACTCGGAGTGCTCACCAACTCTCCTTCTCTGGACTGGCACCTGGCCAATCTCAACAACTACGTCAACCTCAACCCCGGCAAGGTGGCAAGCAACAGGATAGGCCGAATGGAACTGAGCGCGTTCAGTGGCGGAACCGGTCTGCGCGGACTTCCGGGAGACTTCACCTCACCGTCCAGATTCGTGCGCGCAGCCTTCTTCCAGAGCAGCGCCCCGGTCAAGGAGAAGGTTGGAGACACTGTTGCCCAGGCCTTCCACATCCTCAACAACTTCGACATCCCTGTGGGCAGCCAGTACTCACAGAACGAAACTCCGCCTGACATTCCAAGCGCCACCCAGTTCACGGCAGCTTCCGACCTGAGCGGACTCAAACTGTATTACAGGACAATGCACAACAGCAGCATACGCTGCATAGACCTTTCCAAAATCAATTTTGCAAAGGCCAGGTTCCTGTCCAGACCACTGGATGGAAAGATGCAGGAAAATATCGTTATGGTCAATCCTCAGTAAGCGCCTGTTTGATGTCCTCAAAGAGGTCCTCGGGATCTTCAAGACCTACACTGAGGCGTATCGTAGTCGGATAGACATCCATAGCAGCCTTCTCTTCGGCATTGAAGTTGACAAAGATGGTGGAATACGGGTGTATCGCCAGGGACTTGTTGTCGAAGAGATTGGTTGCCCTGAGTATGAGTTTGAGCCTGTTGATAAAATCGTAGCAGGCCTGCTCCGACTCGAGGTCTATGGTAATCATTGCCCCTCCGGTAGGACCGAACTGCCTTCTTGAAAGATCAAAGTAAGGGTTGTCCTCGAGTGCGATGTAACCCACATTCTTTATCTGGGGCAGGCTTTTGAGCATTCTCGCGAGACGGAGTGAATTATCGGACTGCACCTTGTACCTGGCATCCAGGGTCTCAAGGCCAAGCGTCTGCATATAAGCGGCATGAGGAGTCATGTACGCCCCAAGGTTGAAAAGCAGCTCGTTTTTGATCAGTCTGTCGATCTCAGGGAAGGTGCCATAATCTATGACCAGTCCGCCAAGGGAGGTCGCTCCGCCGGAGATATACTTTGTGGATGACACCACCTGCAGGTCCACACCCAACGCCCTGGCATCGAACTCCGTGAAAGGGATGAAGGTGGTATCTGCAATCAGAGGTATACCCTGCTTGTGAGCGATGCGCGCAAGTTCCGGAAGATCGGCCACTTCCAGCTGAGGATTGGTGACGATCTCGAGAAAGATGCAGGCGCTGTTCGCATCCACGCTGCGTTCCACCTCTGCAATGTCAGTGAGGTCTATCACTTTTGCTTCCACTCCGAAACGGGCAAGCGTCCTGGTAATCAGAGCGAAGGTATTTCCAAACATATGTTTGGAGGTAACTATGTTCTTGCCCTTGGCTGCCACTGCCATAAAAACGTTGGTGATGGCTGCCATGCCGGAGTTAAAGGCGCTTACGCTGGCAGCTCCAGTCATCTCCTTCACCTTCCTCTCGTAGAAAGTGACGGTAGGGTTTGTGACACGGCTGTAATCAGGTTCGCCGCTCCGACCGCTGAATGCCTCAACCATAGAGGCGGCATCAGGGAACTGGTATGCGGCAGTATGGTATACCGGCATCGCAATCGAGCCGTATGCGTCCGGATGCATGAATCCGGTGTGGATTGCCTTTGTCTGCTTCTTCATATAACTATCAATACTCAATCTTGTCCGACTTCAGTTTCCATTCCGTGAACGGCTCCAGCCTCTTGATGTCCGAATCCCATTTGAAAGGAATGGTCCTGGACTGCATCGGCAGGGCTATCTCCTTGTAAATGAATGAATCGTCAAAGCCGGCATCTGCCGCATCGTTCTGGGTCCCGGCATATACCACCCTGTCCACACGGGACCAGTATATGGCACCGAGGCACATAGGGCAAGGCTCACAGGAGGTATAGAGCACGCACCCCTTGAGCTCGAAATTGCCGGTCTTAGCACAGGCGGCGCGAATTGCCTGAACCTCAGCGTGGGCCGTAGGGTCATTGTTGGCGGTAACTCGGTTCACTCCCGTGGCTATCACCTCTCCGTCCTTCACAACTATGGCTCCGAAAGGTCCTCCTCCGTTTCTGACATTCTCAGTGGCAAGGTCTATTGCCATCTGAATGAATCTTTTATCCTGTTCTGTCATAATATATCATTGTTTAGTCATCATTTTCAATAGAATAGGTACTTTACAGGCACGTCCCAGTCGTCCAGAGGTATGCTTTCCAGCAGGCGGAAAGGGAAGGCCAACGCTGCCACGGGGCACTTGAGCAGAGGCAACAGTCTGTCGTAGAAACCTTTGCCACGGCCCATGCGGTAGAAACCTCCGCTGGGACAAGGGGCAAAGGCAAGGCCGGGAATCACGGCGAAGTCAATGCTGCCTGCTTCCACGGCTTCTGCCATATCCGAAGGTTCCAATATGCCTTTGTAGCCTTCCTGGAGGGCATTCCTGTCATAACGGAGCAGTTCCAGCACATCTCCTTTCACTCTGGGAAGCACTATGGTCTTGGACCCGCTCCATTTCTCCACGAACTCGGCCGTCTCCACTTCTCCCGGAATTGACATATAGATCAGAACGCAGCCTGCGGCCCGAAATTCCGGAAGAGCCTCCAGCGCGGAAAGTATGCGCCTGGATTCGGATGCCGCTGCACCAGACTCCAGAAAGCTGCGCTCCCTCTGCTTGAGTTCGATCCTTATCCCTTTCTTGTCCATATCAGAGCTTTACCGCTTATCGAGCGGCCTTCCTGGCGTCCCTGCGCTTGGCTCTCTCCATCTTTCTCATCAGGCGCCTGTCGTAAATATCATTTTCATATTGGCTCAGGAGCGAACTCATATCCACGACGGTATCAGCCAGCGCTTCCTCTACCTCGCGGTTCAACGCTTCCTGCTGGTCCTCAAGCTCCTGTTCATACACGTAATTGTCTATCATATCTATGTACTCAGCCATCTCAATCGCGCTGAAATCCTCTTCCTGCGGGTGCAGAGGATCTATCCTCGCGCTTTCGGAATCGATTCCGGCAAGAGCCTCAGTATTGTGGCGCATCACGTTGTCAACGCCCCTCCTGAATATGTTGCGTATGGAGGAAGCAAGATTAAGTTGCACTGTATCAAGTTGTTCCGTATATGCAGGCACATTTCCGTCACGGTACTTCGCCCGGCCCAGGGAGAAATGCCAATTGTCCGTGCTGCCATATACATTCACTCCGAAACGCAGCAGTACCGGTGACTTTATCACGGATGCGTGGTAATACATGCTGTTGTCGAAACCCTGAGAGCCACGCAGTGCAAGCTTCAGCTTGTCAGTACCGAGTTCGAACGGGAACAACTCCATCCTGCTGTCGTGGATGATGGCATCCGCGTGAAGATTGTTGATTGACAGATAGTCCTTGCGCCCGAACAGTAGCCTCGTGGCCAGCGTGCCGAGCTGGCCGGTGTTGTGCACTCTGAGGTCCTCACCGCTCACCCTGACCACCCCGTCGAGGGTCGGAACAATGACGTTCATATTTGTATCCAGCTGGGAGGTGGCGGACAGCTCCAGCCACAACTTGCCGTCAAATGCCTTGAGCGCCGGCATCAGCGAATCCACGGCAGGAATAAGACTGATTATGTTGCCGGCCTGCATGCCGGTAAGATTCAGGTTCACGCCGGCGGAGATATCCTTTTTGGTGCGCGTAGCGTAGAAGGCATCCAGATTGATGTCTCCTATATCGGTAGCGATATCTGTGCTGAGCAGCTGCATAGTCCTGTCCTTTATCTTGATTCCCGAGCTGAAAGGACCGATTCTCGGCTCCATCAGATCGACGCGCTCAGCGTTCATCTTCAAGGTAAGATTGACATTGCCGGGCACCACGATAAGAGGAATGTCTTCATAGGCTACCGTGGCGTCAGCCAGAGTGTCCGTAACGAAGCTTTCATCCAGCTCCTGGTCCACGGTAACGTTGCCGGACGCATCGCTTCCTTCTCCTGCCAGTATCGCGGAAATGATCTCATTCAGATTGATACGCTCCGATTCGGCCATAAGGAAGACATTGAGCATATCCTTGTGCATCAAGGAACTCTTCACTCCCCTCAAATAGCCGCTCAGATTAATGTCGCTGGTGCCAGACTTCAGACCGAATTGGTCTATGACCACTTCCCTGTCGTCAAAATCGGCGTGCAGGGCGGTCATTCTGGTGCGCAAAGGCATTGCCGGAGAAGAATAGTAGCCTCCGTCAGCCTTGATATGACCTGAAGCGGACCAGTTCTGCAGCAAGTTGACGAAGGATGAGTCCAGGGATATGTCAAGGTCAGCCTCTTCGAAATCCTTTTCCTGCAGGAAGGCGGGAATCTTGAATTCCTTTTTGGGCTGCTCCTTCGGAACCACCTTCTGTGCTGTGAAGCCGAAATCTCCTCCTCGCAAGCCATAACGTCCACTCCCATACTTGAAGAAGATTCTTTCGCTGCGGCTGCTGAGCCTGAGTTTAGGCAGCATACGGCCGCCCACCCTGGTCTTGGAGATGTGTCCCTCGTTGCGAATATTACGCACACGGGCAATCAGTTGCACGCCGGAATTGAAGTAAAGACTGTCAAAATCCACTTTCAGATCAAGGCCGTTACGGTCTGATTGCAAGTCCACTGCGCTTTTGAATACAGCCGCATTCACGCTGTCCCCTACCATAGAGAGAGCCAGTCTGTCGCTGCGCAGCCTTCCCCTGATATCCGCCTCGTCGAAGCGGTAGCTCGCAAGTTCCGAGAGTCTGGTGCTGGCGCTGAGATCAAGGTCTATATCTCCTGACGCGCTTCTGATGCCCAGACTTTCCGGGACGATTTCCATCAGTTTTTCAAGTTCCGCTTTCGCGCAGGCTGACAGGCTGTACAGAGGATCCTTTCCAAGCAAATCCAGGGCTTCGCCGTCAAGATCCACTTCCACACCTGGCAATCCTGCCCTGAATTCGTGGAATTCAGCGTTCAAAACCCCGTCGGGGTGCAGGACCGCATCCAAGTCCACAGCCAGTTCGAGAGTCAGATTTTCAGGAATATAAGTAGTGCGAGACTCAGGAATCTGCAGGCAGGCGTTAATCTCGGGATAGGAATGGTCGGAGTAGCAGCCATCCAGGCTCAGATCAGCAGATATCCGTGCATCGGTGCTGAGTTTCGACAGTGCCGGCATCACCAGCACGGCATAATTCAGACGCACCGAATCCAGAGGGCAATCATCGAGCCTCAGACTCGCGTTCACCAGAGTGCTGTCCGGGCAGATGCTCGCCCGGCCCTTGAGCTCCAGGGGCAGGAAGGCGAGCTCGGCGCGCAAGTCATCAGTAGCCAGATCAATGCACTCACCGGGTTTCTCGGCCTGCAGCTCACCCCGAAGCACAGCAGGAACATACATACGGCCGTATTCCCTCAGAGCAAGGAATATATCCGAAGCGAAATCAATCTTGTAGCTGCTGGCTCCCGACTGCTCTATTTTGAGGCAGTTCCCACAGTCCAGCGTATCGCAAGCAGTACGTGCGTACAGGCGCAGGGAATCCAGCCCCAAGTTCAAACCCCGGGATTCCAGGGCAGAATCGTGCATCTTCACGCTGCCCGCAAGTTCGAGGGCATGGAAGGATATTGCAGCAGCGGACGCGGTGGCACGCCGGTCCATGATAAAATGAGGCCGGCCGCTGACGAGCATCTTACCCAGACTGAGCGCTAAAGAAGGCTCCGAACTCCCGTCTGAATCCGACTCAGGCATTTTGAGTATGTCAAGATTGCTCGACAGGGAATCATATTGGTGCAGGAAGGCCCGTGGGCCGTCGATTTCCAGCTGTTTTACGGACACCTTCCCGCCGAGAAGGGGCAGGAGCCTCATCTTCAGACTCAATCTGTCCAGAGCAAGCAGAGTATCGGCTACGGTGCCGCAGCCTGCAAGGGTGAAATATGAACTGCTGTCCTCAGGAAAACGCCCGTGGGGGTAGGTCAAGCTGAGACTGTCCAGACTGAGTCTGAGAGCAGGAAGCAGGGATATCCTGAGACGGGAATAGTCAAGCCTGCCGTCCACGTAGCCGGCGGCTAGCTTGTCTATGGCATTTCTCGTCACTTTGGAGTTAAGGACAATGTGCAGCGCCGCGAACAGCACTGCACAGAATCCCAGAATCGATATCAGGGCTATTTTAAGCCCCTTTTTCACAGACCGAGGGTCTTGAAGAAATCATTGCCCTTGTCGTCCACGAGTATGAAGGCAGGGAAGTTCTCCACGCGGATCTTCCATATAGCCTCCATTCCGAGTTCAGGATATTCCACGCACTCGATGGACTTGATGTTGTTCTGGGCAAGTATAGCGGCAGGACCGCCGATGGAGCCGAGGTAGAAACCGCCGTGCTTGTGGCAGGCGTCGGTAACCGCCTGGCTGCGATTGCCCTTTGCGAGCATCACCATACTGCCTCCATTTGCCTGGAACTCATCCACATAAGGGTCCATACGCCCGGCAGTGGTAGGTCCGAGGGATCCGCAAGGCATTCCTTCCGGAGTCTTTGCCGGTCCGGCATAGTAAATAGGGTGATCCTTGAAATACTGAGGCATACCCTCGCCGGCGTCCAGACGGGCCTTGATCTTTGCGTGGGCTATGTCTCGCGCCACGATGATGGTGCCGTCAAGGCTCAGGCGGGTGCTTACCGGATACTGAGAGAGCTGAGCGAGGATTTCGCTCATCGGACGGTCAAGATTCACTTTCACAGCCTCACCCTCGCCTGCCTTGCGCAGCTGCTCAGGGATGAGTTCGTACGGCTTGTCATCCATCTTCTCGATCCAGATGCCGTCGGCGTCAATCTTCGCCTTAATGTTGCGGTCCGCGGAGCAGCTCACGCCCAGACCTATCGGGCAGCTGGCGCCGTGGCGAGGCAGACGCACCACGCGAATGTCGTGGGCGAAATACTTTCCGCCGAACTGGGCTCCGAGGCCTATCTTGCGGGTCTCTTCGAGGAGCTGTTTCTCGAGTTCCACGTCACGGAATGCCCTTCCTGTCTCATCTCCGGAAATAGGGAGTCCATCATAGTAATGGGTGGAAGCGAGTTTCACCGTGAGAAGGTTCTTCTCGGCGGAAGTTCCGCCTATTACGAACGCGATGTGGTATGGAGGGCAGGCTGCAGTGCCGAGAGTCTTCATCTTGGAGACGAGGAAAGGAACCAGGGTACCCGGGTTCTGTATGCGTGCCTTGGTCTCCTGGTAGAGATAGGTCTTGTTGGCTGAACCGCCTCCCTTGGTCACGCAGAGGAAACGGTACTCGTCGCCTTCACAGGCCTCAATGTCAATCTGGGCCGGGAGATTGCACTTCGTGTTGACTTCGTTGTACATATCCAGAGTAGCATTCTGGGAATAGCGCAGATTTTCCTCCGTATAGGTCTTGAAAACTCCCAGACTCAGGGCTTCCTCATCGCAGAATCCTGTCCACACCTGCTGTCCCTTCTCTCCGTGGATTATGGCAGTGCCGGTGTCCTGGCAGAGAGGCAGCTTGCCCTTGCAGGCTATCTCGGCGTTGCGCAGGAAGGTCAGGGCTACATACTTGTCATTGTCTGAAGCCTCGGGGTCGCTGAGGATCTTAGCCACCTGTTCGTTGTGGGAGCGGCGGAGCATGAAGCTGACGTCACGGAAGGCCGTGTTGGACATCAGGGTAAGAGCCTCTTTGGACACCTTGAGCATTTTGTGTCCCTCGAACTCTGAACAACTAACATACTTCTCGGATCCGGGGATCTTGTAATATTCAGTCTTGTCTTCACCAAGCTGAAACATTGGAGCATACTTAAACTCGGTCATATCAGTTTTGCATTAGAAATTTCTTCATGAATTCATTGAGATCGCCATCCAGAACTCCTTGGGTATCAGCGGTTTCGTAACCGGTGCGCAGGTCTTTGACCATCTTGTAGGGGTGGAGCACATAGGAGCGTATCTGCGAGCCCCACTCTATTCTCTTCTTCTGGCCCTCGAGCTCGGCCTGCTTCTCCTGACGCTTCTTGAGTTCTATGTCATAGAGGCGGGACTTGAGGATGCGCAGTGCATTCTGCCTGTTATCCTGCTGGCTTCTGGTCTCGGTATTCTCTACGGTGATGCCGGTAGGGATGTGCCTCACACGCACTCCAGTCTCCACCTTGTTTACGTTCTGTCCGCCGTGGCCTCCGGAACGGAAGGTATCCCACTCTATGTCGGAAGGGTTGATCTCTATGTTGATGCTGTCGTCCACGAGCGGATACACGAACACCGAGCTGAAGGTGGTCTGACGCTTGCCCTGGGCGTTGAACGGGGATATGCGCACTAGTCTGTGCACGCCTGACTCTGCCTTGAGGTAGCCGTAGGCATAGTCGCCCTCGAACTGCACGGTCGCCGACTTGATTCCGGCTTCATCCCCATCCAGGAGCTCCGTCACAGTCATCTTGTAGCCGTTTCTCTCGCCCCAGCGCATGTACATCCTCATCAGCATCGCGCTCCAGTCGTTGGCCTCGGTGCCACCGGCTCCAGAATTGATAGTGAGCACCGCACCCAGCGAATCTCCCTCCTCTCCCAGCATATTGCGCAGCTCCAAATCCTCCACCACGCCCTGCGCATTGGCGTACGCCTGGTCCGTCTCCTCGCCCTCAGGATCCAGTTCGAGCAGCACTTCAAGGTCATCCACGGCCGTCTTCGCCGCGTCGAAGGCATTCACCCACGACTTCAGCCCGCTCACTCCCTTCAGGAACAGCTCCGCCTTCTTGGGGTCGTCCCAAAAATCCGCCGCCTGGCTCTGTTTCTCCTTAGACTCAAGCTCCTGCCTCTTTGAAGGGATGTCCAGGCAGCCTTCAAGAGTGGCCACTCTGTCCTGCAATCCCTTAATCTGATCCTGCGTAATCATCCGTTCTGAACAAAATAAACTTAATATCCTACAAATTTACAAAAGTGTTTTGATTTATTCAACGGATGAACTAATTTTGCCCTATGGCAAAGATTGGCGTAATGGATTCGGGCGTCGGAGGACTGTCCGTGCTCAGGGAGATGCTAAAGCGGCTTCCCGGGGAGGACTATGTCTATTATTCCGACAATGCCTGGTGTCCGTACGGGGAGAAGAGCCCGGAGTTCATCATAGAGCGCTGCCGCAGCATCACGGATCTGATGCTGGAGCGCGGAGCGGAAGCGATGGTGCTGGCGTGCAACACTGCAACCGCAGCTGCAATCTCAAGTCTGCGCGCGGAGTACGACATCCCTTTCGTGGGTATGGAACCGGCAATAAAACCGGCAGTCCAGAGCACCAGGAGCGGAGTTGTGGGCGTGCTGGCGACGTCAGGGACGCTCAAGGGCGCAAAATACCTGGATACGCGCGAGCGTTACGCCGAAAACGTGAAGGTGGTGGAGAATGTGGGACGAGGCTTCGTGGAACTGGTGGAAAGCGGGACGGTCAGCGGAAAGCGGGCCGAAGAAGTGGTAAGGGCATCGCTCCAGCCGCTGCTGGACCAGGGCGCCGATACCATAGTGCTGGGGTGCACACATTACCCTTTCCTCCTCGACACCATGCGCAGCATCGCCGGACCGGGGGTGGAGTTCATAGACCCGGCGCCTGCGGTCGCCAGGCACCTGGAAGAAGTGCTTGAGAAAAACGGGAAATGCGCCCGCAACACCACGCCCGGAACCGTGGAGCTGCTCGCTTCGGACGACGACACGGCACTGCGTCGCACCTTTCAGCTTATATACTGATTGTCAATTTTTTACCTTCCTTGAGATAAATGCACTCAGTGCAGGGATGAAGCGCTTGGCATAGGCTGCCACCAGCTCTATGCCGCCTACCAGTTTCTCTCTCTTCCCGCGAATTATCGCCTTCGCGATGATGCGGCCGGCTTTGCTGGCGCTGATACCCTTTTCCTGACCGCTGTCCAGCACACCGTGGGCTTTCCCTCCGGCTTCAAGTGCCGAGAAGGAGATGTTCGTGCGCACGCGACCCGGGATTATGACCGTGGTGCGTATGCCCCTGTCGTGGTACTCGGCTGCAATGGTCTCATAGAAGCGCTGGATTGCCCCCTTGGCGCTGCTGTATGCGCAACGCTGCCTGCTGCCGAAAAGCCCTGCAATGCTGGAAGTGCAGGCAAGGGTGCCTCCCCGGCCGCTGCTGAGCATACGCGAAAGCACCGCCTTGGTGAGTATCACCGGAGAGAAGAAGTCCACCTCCATCACCTTGCGTATCAATGAGATATCCGCTTCATCCGTATCGCAGCGCTGGCTGATTCCCGCGTTGCAGAAGAATATGTCCAGACCCTGGAATGCATCCCAGGCCCGGGCAGCCATTTCTTCGAGCACCTCCGTGTCGGCGAGGTCGAAGGCTAGTATGCACGTCGCAGCTGCGCCTGCCTCGGAGCAGCGTCCGGCAACCCTCTCCAACTCGGACATACGCCTGCCGGAGAGCACCAGGGAAGCCCCGAGCCTCGCGAACTCGACAGCGGTCTCCTCCCCTATTCCGGAACTTGCACCTGTAATCCAGACTCTCATGGCCTCATTCGCTCTCCTGGTCCACCTGCAATCAATCGAACTTGACCCTGAACAGGCCCATCAGTCTCAACAGGAACTTCGGGAAAGGCTTCTCGCGCGGACGCGAAAGCATATCTATGTAGATGTGAGGACGCTTGAGCACCGTGAGCTTGTGGGCCTCCACAAGTTCGATGAGAGTGCCGTCCGGGTCCTCCACGTAGGTAAAGTGCCCGCTCGCCTCGCCCATATCGAAGCGCTCCCCGTTAGGGCAGCTGTCCACGGTGAACGGATATCCCGCCGCCACGCACGCTTTCTCCAGCTCGCGCATATTGGTGACATCGAAGCATATCTGTATGAAGCCGGGGTCGCCCCAGAACCTGCCCTCGAAAAGCTTTTTAGGTTCGCGGTCCAAGGCCTGCACCAGCTCAATCGAGCTGTGTCCGTACAGGGCTGCGAGGGCTCCCTTGCGCTCCTGCTTGTGGGTGATGAGCACCCTGCGGAAGCGTCCCTGCCCGCCCGGCATGCCGGCAAGGTCCTCGAAACTGCCGCTCTTGTCGTAAACGAGGGTATCGTAGCCCAGAACGTCACGGTACAGCGGGAGCACGCGGTCGATGTCAGTGGATCCTATCATCGCGCCCACTATGCCACCGTTGAGCTTGTGGTCTTCAATGAAAATGGATTTGTCCTCCACCGCCTGGAACCAGTTTCCCCAAGGGTCCTGCACCAGGAAGCAGGCAGTGCCGTCGGGAAGGCTTGACAGAGCCCCGACCTTGTCGTATTTGAGCGACAACTGCTTGCGGAACGCGGCCGCATCGCGGGTCTTTATCTTTGCGGTGAACACACCCAGATCGCCGGCGCTAACCGGGAATGAGGCAGGCACAGGCTTGCGCTGGGAATATTGCCAGATTTCGAATCCGCCGCCACCTTGAAGGTTGATGGCGATGCACGCATGGCGCTTCTGCGCCTTTCCCCCAGTGTAGGGGAGCATCCTCTCGGCGACAGTGTCGTCTTCGAGGGCGCGCACGTCCATACCGAACATTTCTATATACCACTTCCAGGCTTCCCTGAAATTTTCGACACCCACGCCAATCTGCTGGATGCCGGACACCAAATAATTCTCCATAATCGTGATGTGTGCCGGTCGAGTTACATTTGCACCCTAAAGACAACCGGCACGCAAAATTAACAATCGTATTCCAAAAATCAAATTGCATTTTGCTTAATATGGGTATGAATTGCAGTCCCGTCCCGCAGATGGGGATGACCATAAAGCCTTTTGTTCATCCCCTTCGGGACATTTTTTGACACCCGCATCGCCCTGCCTGCACCGTGGGAGCAGAACTGGAACGAATCCGGGTTGCCACAAATTTGCAACTCTTATGAAAAACAGGAGAAAGTTTATACCGATTTGCGCTTTGCAAATCGCGAAATCAAACTCAAATATTATCGAAAACTATGAAAAAGTCACTCCGATTTTGATTTTTTCATAGTTTTTGATTGATTTTGGTCTCAGATAATTCATTTTGCGATGAAAAGGAAAATCAGTACCAGACGCAAAAAGTAGACTGTATGTCCAAAACACACCGCTAAACATATATGCTTTGATTGGATATGATGTCCACGAAAACAGCGAAACAAGACCCTGGATAGCAATGCCTGCGAAAAATGATACACCTACGAGTATGAGATAGTATGTCGAACTCTCTTTCATTATCAAAAAATAGTCTAAACCTTACAAAATATCACTAATTGAAGCTTTCTGATCACAGGAACATTGTGAGCATGACTGGAAGAAGGAGTGTCTGTTCATCCTTGCGCAGGTCCTTGGAATAGATGAGGTACCTGTCGCTTACCCTGTCTGAGTACTTCCTGCAGAACTCGTCAAGCGATTTGTGGGTTTTGTACCCGGACGACTTGACCTCCACGGGGCGGAGCTTGCTTCCCTTCGAGAGTAGGAAATCGACTTCGTAACTATGGTTTGATGTCTCCGACCTCCAGGTATGATAAAAGAGTTTGTGACCAGATGCGACCAGCATCTGGGCCACAATGTTCTCATAGACATAACCAAGGTCAACTGAAAGCTTGTCGCTCAGAAGTTTCCCGTAAATCTCGTTGTCCGAGAAATCATTGTCCCAGAAGGCAAGGGTGATGAACAGCCCCGTATCTCCCATATACAGTTTGTATTGTCCATAATCGGTATGTGACGGCAGTCCCACCTCCGGATTGTCCGAATGATGTGCGAAGTTTACGGTAAGGCTGTCCTCCATGTCCCTCAGGAACTCATCCACGGTTTCACTCGGATACCCCCTTCCGATGATGCTGCTCTGTTGGAAACGGGACGTGTTTTTGCTCAGTTGGGCAGGGATGGCGCTGAACAGCTTGGAAATCTTGCCTGAAGGGTCAATCTTTAGGAAGTCGTCAATATAGATGTCGATGATCTCCCGCTTCTTCTTGTCCACGTCCGCCAGATTGAGTGTGTCCAGATATGTGCTTACCGCCTGTGGCATCCCTCCGACGAGCATATAGAGCCTGAAGTCCCTGAGCAGTTTGCGCGTCAGGGCGTCACCGAAAGGTCGCCTCGCTTCGAAGGACTCCCTGAGCAGGGACACGGTAACCTCATCCCCAAGGGCCCAGCGAAACTCCTCATAATCCATCGGATACATAGTTATGCGCGTCTCCTCGCTCGGGATGACGATATTATCCGTGTTCTTCTTTATAGAGAGCAGGGAACCGGTCTCTATGTAGTCATATCTGTGGTCCTTCACAAGGTACTTGATCGCCTCCCGAGCCTTCGGGCATTTCTGAACCTCATCAAAGATGATGACGGACTGACGTTCATAGAGCTTGACGCCATAGATGAACTGTAGCCTCGTGAAGAAGTCATTCCGGTCGGAAATGACGTTCACTGCCTCCCAGAGTGCGGTCGGAGCATCCGCGAAGTCGACAAGAATATAACTGCGGTATTCCCTCTTTGCGAATTCCTCCACCAGAGTGGACTTCCCGACACGGCGTGCACCCTTGACCAGGAGTGCAGTGGAACCGTTCCTGGTTCGCTTCCATTCAAGCATCCTGTCATATAGTTTCCTTCTGAATACTCTCATTTTCCCCAATTTTTCTAAAGTTCAGCATCGCAAATATAGGCAAAATATGCAGAATCCCCATTTTTATTTCAGGAAATATATGCAAAATCCCCATTTTTTGAAACCTGCATTCTATGCAGAATCCCCGTTTTTTTCGCCTTTTGTACCAAACGCAAAAAGTAGACTGTAATTTCTGCGGAAACATTCCCGCAAAAGAAGCAATACCTTTCTTTACTGCCACATTTTTGCGGTAATTATCCTTATCTTCGCACCGTGAAACAATAAAGACGACGCAATCATGGCAAAGAATATGGTTGGTGCACAGGAGAGTGGATGCTGCATACGCTTTAGCTTAACAGTGTCCTGCTGAGAGAGCTGAAATGAGCAGGATATACGGGAAGAAATGAGAAATTTTGCAGCAATAGATTTCGAGACGGCGAACGAGCAGCCCTCCAGCGTATGCTCCGTCGGAGTGGTGATCGTGCGTGACGGGGAGATTGTGGACTCCTTCTACAGTCTCATCCACCCCGAGCCGGAGTACTACCAATGGTTCTGCCAGAAGGTACACGGTCTTGGACCGGAGGACACTGAAGATGCACCTGTATTCCCATATGTCTGGGAGAAGATAGAACCTCTCATCGAGGGGCTCCCGCTAGTTGCGCACAACTCCCGTTTCGACGAGGGGTGCCTCAAGGCCGTATTCCGTGTCTATCAGATGGACTATCCCGACTATGAGTTCCACGACACCCTCGCGGCTTCCCGACGGCATTTCGGCTGCCGGCTCCCCAACCATCAGCTCCAGACCGTCGCAGCAGTCTGTGGATATGAGCTCGTGAACCACCATCACGCCCTTGCGGATGCCGAGGCCTGCGCTGTGATAGCGATGCAGTTGTTGTAATATCTGCTTATGAACCATTATGAACCAGCCCTGGTCAGATTATGACTCGAACTGGTTCATCGGTTTGAACTCTTCTGCGACAAATAGCGTCAAATGTATACATCAATGGAACAACCATTTGACCAACCGAAAGATATTGTATACATTTGCAATACCAAAGCATTGATTCATAAAGAAATTGTTCATCTTATTTTTAGGACAAATACAAGGTTGGACAATTGAAAAGATAACAGGAAAAAGAATATGATACTCACAACTACACCGGCCATTGAAGGCCACACAATCAGAGAATACAAGGGAGTCGTTTTCGGGGAGGTCATCACCGGAGTCAACTTCCTGAAGGACTTTGCTGCCAGCATCCGCAACTTTGTCGGAGGACGGTCCGG
>SFJB01000116.1 GCA_004555145.1 Bacteroidales bacterium
GGAAGGCATACTGTGCTGCAGGGGTATGGTTGGTGCCTTCATACTTCCTGTTCACTGCGAGGCCATTGCGGCGCAGGTCGAAGTATTCGAAGCCTTCACCCCAAAGCTCGATTCTTCTCTGGAGGAGGACGTCATCGACGGATGCGCTGCTGGATGTCCAGGCCGGATCACGCTTCTGCATCAGTTTCGCGAGAGCGGTGGCTGCCGCAGTGTTATCGCCGAGACGGGCTGCCGCTTCTGCCTCGATGAGAATCATCTCGGCATTGCGCATAAAGGTGTAGTCCTGGAGCCATGAGGCCGCATAACCGAATTTTCTGGCAGCGTAAGGGAGCTTGCCGCCGGTGGTTGCTGCCTTCGCATCGCCCTCCGGACCGTTGAAGAGTCCTTTGCGAAGGTCGGTCTCAGAAATTGAATCGTAGAGGCTTCGGTCGATACAGTGCACGCTCTGTCCAACTCCGCCGTACCCCATACAGTCGTTGCTGAGGTGGGAGAAGAAGGAAGCGTATGCGGTCTGGGTTTCGGTATTGTGGTTGAAGCCCCACATGACCTCGTTGTCCTGGATCTCCATGAAACCGGAATAGAGTCGGGTCGCATCCATTACGTCGTAGCCGTTCTGGGCTGCCTTCGCGGCTGCAGAAGCCTTGTCCCACTGCTGGGTGAGGAGGTAGTAGCGGGCTGCAATTCCCTGAGCCACCTCGTAGTTTACCTGATTCTTGTCAGAACCGCGGTCGTAGCCTTCGAGAAGAGGAAGGGCAAGGGCAAGGTCGGACTCGATCTGCTCGCAGAGGTCCTTCATGGTGTTGCGTCCGCCCTTTGCGATGGCATCATCTGAACTCTTGCCGTCACGGGTCGCGTAAACGATTGGCACAGCAGGAGCGTCATACCTGAATTTTGCGCTTGGAGTGGTACCTTCCACCGGATCCTGGAAAATCTGGATGAGGTAGTAGTAGCTCATTGCGCGGAGGGCATAGGACTGTCCGAGATAACCGCGCAGAGTCGGGTTGGTAGGATCCTCTGCCCCGAAGAAGTCGATCACTTCGTTGCACTTCTTGATGAGGGTATAGTAGAAGTTCCAGAACTGATATGGACGACGGTAGTCATACTGACCGAAGTCGTGGTTGATATCAAAAGTACCCCAGTTCCAGGTTCCACAGATGGCGATGTCGAGTCCCATCATGTCAAGGTTGTAGAGACATCCGAGATGACCGAAGTTGTCGTGACTGCCGCCGTATGCAACCATCCATGCATAGAAGCCGTTCACATATGAAGTAAGGAATCCCGGATCTTCCTCTACCATCGCGGCTGCCTGTGAGCCGGAAAGGCTGCTGGAGTTCGTCACTTCGAAGGATTTCTCGCAAGATGTGAATACGAATGCGAGAGAAACCAATATAGCTAAATACTTTTTCATTTTCTGAATCTCCTAAATTAGAATGTTACAGTTACACCGGCAGAAACAGTGCGGAGCGCAGAATAAGTGTTTCCGTTGCCGCCGGAGAATGACTTGCGGACATCCATACCGCGACGGGCGGAGGTGTAGAAGAGGTTGTCGCCGGTGAGGTAAATCCTCAGACCTGACATTGAAAGCTTCTTTGCAAGGCTGGCCGGGATGGTGTATCCCAGGGTAAGATTCCTTACGCTGAAGTAAGAAGAGGAGGTGAGGAACCTGGTTGAGGTGGCGTTGGCCTCCTGGTAGTTCATCTGCACGCGTGGTACGTCAGTGTTAGGATTTTCCGGGGTCCACCTGTTGAAGATGTCCTTGCACCAGTTGTCACCCGCGCCACCGGCACTCATAAGGCCCTGATATACAGAGTCGAGGGTGTAGCCGCCAATCTGGTATGCGAAGCTTGCACTGAGATCGAAACCGTAGAACCTGATGCTGGTGCTGAAACCGCCGTAGAGATCAGGGATTGGGGTCTTGCCAGTCTTGCGGTATGTAGCCTGTGAAGTGGAGTTCACGATCTCGACGGTCTCGTTTCCGTTCTCGTCGGTCACGTATTTGTTGTACTGTGGAAGACCGTTCTCAGGGTTTACACCTGCCCACTCATAGAGGTAGTAGTTGTAAAGGGAGCCGCCTACCTCTCTCCAGAAAGATCCGATCTGCTTTCCTTCCTCAGGATAATCGGAAGGGAGCTTGGTGATGGCGTTCTTGTAGTGGGTGCCGTTGAGGGCGATGTTCCAGGAGAAGTTCTTGCTCTTGACGAGGTCTGCACTGAGTTCGAACTCGATACCCTTGTTCATCATATCCATATCGTTCACGAGCTGCGTGCTTGGAGAGCCCTGTGATGGTGCGAGAGGACGGGAATAAATCATGTCCTTGGTTTCCTTGACGAAGTACTCCACGTTAAGGGAGAGCCTGTCGAAGAGCCTGGTCTCGAAGCCGACGTTGAAGTTGTTGGACTTCTCCCAGGTTACGTCAGGAGCAGCACGGAAGGTCTGAGTCAGGGATGCGGCACCGTCCACGCGGTCGATGCGGTAGAGGTTCTCGTATACGCGGGTGTAACCGATATTGTCGTTACCCTGAGTACCGTAGCTGGCCTTTACACGGAACGCGTTGAGCCAATCCACTCCCTGCATAAAGTACTCGTTCTTCATATTCCAGGATGCGCCGACAGACCAGAAGCTGCCCCAACGCTTGTCCGGAGCGAAGCGGGATGAACCGTCCATGCGGTATGAAGCTGAAAGATAGTACTTGTTTGCGAAGTCGTATTCTACACGTCCGAACACACCCTCGAGGAAGTAGCTGCTGGAGGCTGAGGTGAGGTCCTGATATACCGTTGCATTTGCAAAATCAGGCACATCCTTGTCCACGAAGTTGGTCATGTGGCCGTAGAGGTAGTAGCTGCTGTCGCTCTTGGTCTCGTGTCCGAGGAGGACGTTGAGGGAGTGGGCGCCGAAGCTAGGGGTCCAGGTGAGGAGCTGGTTGGCATTGAGCGCGGTGTACCTGTCCATCTCCTGGTATGCACGGCCGCCTACGTTGGCAGCATCACCTCCGATTGGAGTCTGGTAGGTGAGGGACTTGGTGTCAAATACGTCGTATGCAGCATTCACTGAGAACACGAGGTTCGGGAGAATGTTGATGTTTACGTATCCGCGTGAGGAGATGTTGTCGGTGATGTCGCTTACCTGAGAGGACAAGAGCTGTCCGTAAGGGTTGGAGGTAGGAGCGTATGCACGTCCGGTCTCACCCCAGTCGTAGAGGGCCTGTCCCTTTGCGTTGTACTGGCGAACGCCGTCCGCATCGTAGAGGTAGATAGGGTAGATAGGAGCAATTGACTGGCTGAACATGAAGAGGTTGGCGTAGTTGGAGTCTTCAGAATCGTTGTACCTCTTCTGGTCGGTGTTTGAATAAGCGATGTTGACGCCGGCCTTGATGTACTTGCCTATGTTCTGGTCAACCTTACCGCGGACAGCGATGCGGGTGAAGCCGGAATTAGGCACGTAACCCTGGTCGTCGAGGTAGGAGATTGACATATATGCGCGGGTAACGTCGGAACCGCCGGAAGCGGATACGTTATACTCCTGACGCATTCCCGGCTTGAAGACATCCTTGGTCCAGTCGTCAGACCACTTGCGGGCTACGGCGTTAGGATTGATCTTTCCGGTAGCAGGGTCAACGAGTTCGTTGTCGGCAACATTCTTATAGATGTTGTAAGGTCCGAGATACTCGCTGAGCATTGAATTGGAAGCGTAGAGACCAGCCTGTGCCAGACTCGGCATTACGCCGTTGTAATAAACATTGTTGCGTATCGCTTCCCAGGACATTTCATAGTACTCCGCAGGGTCTGTGATGATGTCGTATGTAGGAACTGCGCGGCTGTTCACGCCGACCTTGGCGTCGAATGAGATATTGACCTTGCCTGCAGTACCTCTCTTGGTGGTGATGATGATTACACCGTTGGAGCCGCGGGCACCGTACATGGAGTTGGCTGCCGCGTCCTTGAGGACGGTAAGGGACTCGATATCCTGAGTCGGGATGGAGTTGAGGCTTCCTTCATATGGTACACCGTCAACTACGATGAGCGGGCTGGTGGATGCGCTTACTGAACCGAATCCGCGAATCTGGATGGCTGCACCGGAACCAGGAGTACCTGAAGAGCTTGCGGTCTGAAGACCGGCTACCGCACCTTCAAGAGACTTGGTGATGTTGGTGTTCTGCATCTTCTGGAGCTTTTCTCCGCTGAGCTGGGTGGCCGAACCGACGAATGATGACTTCTTCTGGACACCGTAGGCAACCACGATGGTCTCTTCGAGGGACTCGGAATCAGGAACGAGAGCCACGTTGATGCTCTTCCTTCCGTTCACTGCCACCTCAAGGGTCTCATAGCCGATTGAGCTGAAGACGAGAACTCCGTTTGACGGCACCTCGATGCTATATACACCATTGGCATCAGAGTTGGTACCGATCATAGTTCCCTTCAATTGAACAGAAACGAATGGCGCGCCGACGCCGTTGGAGGCATCGGTTACGACTCCTGATACAGTGGCATTCTGAGCATAGCCCAGTACACTGACAAGAGCTGCCATGACAACGAAAAATAATCTTGTCTTTTTCATTGGTAGAACTTAAATTAAACAAATAACTATACTAACTATACTTTAGTAGCACAAAAAAACGGGCATATTAATATGCAATCAAACAAAGGCAAAGAAGAACAAATAGAACAATGTCAATTTATGCGTATCTAAGGGTGAGCACACAGATGCA
>SFJB01000117.1 GCA_004555145.1 Bacteroidales bacterium
GATTGAGCTGGAAGTGGCAGTGGTGCCAGTCCGCCTTGTCCTTGACGTGCATCTGGCCGTTGCTGCCCTCGGGACGCCTTCTGGACGTGTTGCCTTTGAGACGAATGCCGGCATCGCTGATGTTGAACTCATCTTCCCCCTTGATGAAACGCACATCGCACTTCACCTGATCGTCGGTATTCGGGTTGATGTCAAATTTCTTCAGCAGACTGTTCCACTCGTCAAGCCGGAAGCTGAGGTGCATCTCCGGCAGAGCCTCGAGGTCGTAGATATATTCGGTTCCCGTCTTTTCCTCCACTACGGGCTTCTCTTCTTCCTTCGGTGGATCCTGGGTCGGATTCTCCTTGTTGCAGGAGAAGGCAAGCAGCAGTAGGGTGGTTGCGGCGAGACTTGAGGTCAGTTTTTTCATTGTACGTCCTTCATCCAGTCAATACCTTCGTGTAAATTGTTGCCGTCGGTGAAGTCCCAATAGGAGTTGTTCTCCCAGGTGCTGCCGTAGGCCCATTCCGCAGGGTAGGTATAAAGTCCTGTGCCGTGGCCCTGCTCCTTGCCTTCCTGCAGGTCGGGAAGGGATTCCGTGCCCCAGGTGATGAGTCCTGCTCCACCGGCCGCCTTCACTTCCTCTGCAAGGCTGCGCAGCCATTCGCGCTGTTTTGCCGGGGTGTAGTTCACGCTGTTGACCGCATCATCCCAGTCAGGGTAGTTGTAGGCATTGGAACACCAGTCACCCATCCAGCTGCCGTTCACGGTGCCTGTGGTGAAGGAGTAGGCGGTCTCCACTATCATCGAAGGCTTGCCGAACTGCCTCTTCAGGGCTTCGAGCGTGGTCTTTACGCTATTGTAAGGGAGCGTGTGGCCTATATCCTTTCCAGGGTAGTAAGACAGAGCGATTATGTCATAATCTTTTCCGCCTGCGGCTTCTATGCTGCTGAGGTAGGACTCTGCCTTGGCCGGGTCTGCGATATGGAGGGCTATGGCGCAGTCAAGGGAATTGTCGGCGGCGAATTTGCGGACAGCAGCAAAGCCCCTTGCAAGCAGGGCACCGGTACGCGAAGCGTCGTTGCTGCCCGCTGAAGGTTTGAGAAAGCCCACGTTCACCTCATTGCCGACAGCCACGACAGCCGGCTGCACACCTTCTTTGTGGAGTTTGTCCAGGGTGTCGTAAACCCACTGGTAGAGAAGGTCCCCGACCTTGGAATCGCTCTCTCCCTTCCAGCTTTCAGGGATGTTGTTGTGCGAAACCGTGCTTTCGCTGTATATGTCATAGTCTGGTTTGAGTGTCAGGAACACATCCAGACCCGCTTCCTTTGCCTTTTTCATATCGGCCAGGACACGGCTGTAAGTCTGCCAGTCTATTGTAAGCCCGTTGTAGCTGTCAAACGGGCACTGGTCAAGCTGCAGCCTGACGATGTTGGCTCCGTGCTGCTTGACGGAGGTATATGGGTCGCTTTCGGTCCCGTTTTCCCTATAGACAAGTTCCATATCCTGCAAATAGGACGCAAAGCACATTGTGGTGCCTTTGTAAAACTTGTCCAGGCTCGGTTTGATGACCTCCCCGGTGTTGTCCTCGCCATTATCTGTCTTCCCGTCTGATTCCGATGCCGGCTTTGTGCAGGAACATATCCCAAGCAGCACCATCAATGCCAATAGTTTGATCTTCATTTGAAGCTGAGTCATTAAAAGTCAGTGAAAAGTCTGAATTCGCCCGGTTTGAGGCTGATTGTGCCATCCGGGCTTTCTCCACTCTGCCAATCCTTCCAATTGCCGCCCGGCATAGTGTAGCTCATATCCTTGGACCCGAAGTTGCCGACCACGTGGAAAGACTTGCCGTCAGCGCTGCAAAGGATAGTCTTGCAGGTGCCTGTAGGGGTCCATCTGAACTCGGCATCCGAGTCGAAGAAACGAGGATTCTCGCGGCGGAACTTCAGAAGCTGTGAATAGGTGTCATAGAGCTCTTTGCGTTCCTTCTGCGCCATATACTTGTCAGTGACGACAGGCTTGCGGCCGGTCCTGTCATTGTAGTTGATGGAGTAGTCATATCCGATTTCGCCGAATTGCCATATCATCTTCGGACCAGGAACGGTCAGGAAGAATGCTGCACAGGCTCCGGCCCTGCGCATTGCAAGGGCAAGAGCATCTTCATCAGAGCTGATTTCCGGTTCATCCGGCCTCTTTCCCGGAGTCATCAGCCATATCGTGGCGGCATCAGGGCAGAAATACACATCGTATGTGCCCGCTGCAGGCACTGCCATATCCTGGGACGACGAGCCGAGCGTCATCACATAGCCCTTGTCAAGAGGAAGTTTGTATCCCTTGCTGGAAGCACCCCAGTTGTATGCATCATTCCACTCGGAGTTGCCTCTGATCTTGAACATATCGCTTGCGGTGAAGCTTACGTTTTTCGCAACGAAGAACGGTTCATCGGCGGTCATCGTTATATCTGCATCGGTGCCCCATCCGGTGAGAGTGCCGCAAATGCCCCAACTTACGTCATCGGCACCGGCAGTTGCGCCGTAGCAGATGCGCTCTTCGTCGTGGCTTTCCATATATCCCACGAACCCTCCGAAAGGAGCTGTGGACCAGATGTTCGAGAAGTTTCCGCCAGAGCCGGACATCGCGTTGCGGTATTCGCCATTGACGTTTCTCCACAGCTGTATGTCGTGCTCCGCAAGCACCTTTTCCTCGTCCCAGTCGGAGAGGTGCTCGAAGATTACGGCAGCATTTGGGTTGATGGAATGAATGTAGTCTGCATAATCTTCAAGTATGTCCACCCTGCTCTGGTCGTACTTGCCCCATTTGGCCACGTCAGGGTCAGTCTGGGTCTGGGTGAATCCCTTTGTGAGGTCAAACCTGAATCCGTCAACCTTGTACTCCTCAAGCAGATAGCCGAGGCTTTCCTTCACCGTCTGCCTTACCATCTGATTCTCGTGGTTGAGGTCGTGATAAACGTTGTAAGGGTGAGTAGGGTACATATTGAACCACGGATTGTTCTCGGCGGTGCAGCTCAGGCTGCTGTCCCACCACATCTTTGCCCAGCTGTGGGAACCGGTGGTGTGGTTGTAAACAACGTCGAACAGCACTGCAATGCCCCTCTTGTGGCATTCATCGATGAACTGTTTGTACTCTTCCCTCGTACCGTAAGCCTTGTCGAGGGCGAACCAGTGGTTGGGATTGTAGCCCCAGCTGTCATTTCCATCGAATTCCTGAACCGGCATCAGCTCTATTGCATTCACGCCGAGCCCGCTGATGTAATCGAGCCTTTCAAGCGCACCCGCAAGGTCTCCGCTTTCCGAAAAGTCACGCAGATGCAGCTCGTAGATTACCATGTCCCTGCGGTCCTCGATGCTGAAGTCCTGAACCTGCCAGTTGTACTCGTCCCTGTTGATCTTGAATGCCGATACCAGGGCTCTCGCGTCTTCCGGGAATTCCGGAGCCCAGGAAATGTATTTGTCGTTCCACTGGTCATAGACGATTTCGGTGTACGGGTCACTGAGGCGTATATCGGTGCCGCTCTGCGTACCGAGCCTGTACTGGAAACGGTATTCCTTGTCAGGGTCGAATCCGCTGAGGCTTATCCACCAGCATCCGCTTTCATCGTCCCTTTTCATTGCTGCTTCGGGAACCCTTTCCCAGCCGTTCCAGTCACCGACTATGTAGCAGTATTTGTGGCAGTTGCCTCTTGTGTCCCTGTCATAGAGCACGAAGGTTACGCTTCCGTCCGGCTTTGTGTTGATTCCGTAATGGGCGTCAGCAGGCATCTTTTCCTTGACGACTGGGTCAGGATCGAACTGCTCCGGCTGGTACTTGTTGTCGCTTACGCTGCAGAACTGGTCGTTGGCGTGGCTCTTTGTGTTGCCGTCTTCCGAGCGTACGATGATGGCTATCATATTGACCGGGGTCTCTCCGGAACCGAAATACTCTCTGATGGACGGGGTAAGCTTCAGCTCCCAGTCATTGTCCCCGTTTTTCGTGAAATGAACCTTCTCGTCGCTTACCGCCCAGTCGCAAGGCACGAACATCCACTCTCCCTCTACCACGACTCCAAGATGTCCGTAAATTTCTCCGCTGTGGTTATAGAGCGGATTGCCGGCCTTCGGCCTGAACCTTATGGTACATTCTTCATCGGCATCCGGTACTTCCGGTTCAACGCTTATGCCGGATGCGGGATCCGGATATACGAGTTCCTCAGGAGCCGTTCCCTCTCCCTTCTGAACGACTCTGACAACTGCGGGACTGAGTGACCCCGCATTTATGCTTACGATGGCTTCCCTGAGGTCTCCGCCTATGTTCGACCCGGCCGAGATGGATACGGTTGCGCTTCCGCTTCCCCTGGTCATCGAGGTCTTGCACCAGTCCCCCTCCTGGCTGATTTCAAGCGACCAGTCCCCGTCGCAGCGTACAATCACGTTTGAACTGCCTCCGTATGCCGGGATTTCGACCTCCGAAGGGCTTACTGACAATGATGAGGGTCCTTTGATGCAGGCTGCGCATAGAACCGCCAGCACAGATAGCGCGATGATTCTTTTCATTTCCGATTTTTTTATTTACTGGAAATTGGTGGCCCGGTCAAGAGCCACCAATCTATTGTAACGCCGCCGGACTCAGCTGGCCGGCGGCGCAAA
>SFJB01000118.1 GCA_004555145.1 Bacteroidales bacterium
TCATCTTTTTTAACACTTTTTTCGGCTTTGTTCTATGCCGTCTGCGAGGTGCTGTAAAGCTACCCGAAAACGGGCTATTGTATGCGTAAGTAATTGAAAACTAAATAATTGTTAAATTTTTAACGAAGTATTGATAAGGAGAATTATATTTAAATTTGTCCTTCACTCGGAAGGCAGGACCACCTGCTAACGGCAGGATGGCAAAATAACAACTTGTATAGCACTCTTAAGCTTAGAATAAACTAAAGATTATTAACCACTTATGGACCAAATTTGGCATTACGACTCACCGCTTGGCGGCATTACCCTCGCGGGAAACGGGGATGCACTCATCGGGCTCTGGTTCGACGGACAGAAACATTTCGGGTCCACACTCGGAGCGCAATCCGAGGAAAAGTGGCTCCCAGTGTTCAGCCAGGCACTCAATTGGCTGGACGCCTACTTCGGTGGCAAGGTACCAGCATTCACCCCAAAGCTCGAGTTGCGCACTACACCATTCCGTAGGGAGGTGTACAACATCCTGCTGACCATACCATATAGCAACACGCTGAGTTACAGAGATATAGCGCAACGAATAACAATAAATCGTTCTTCCGTAGGTTTAGCCGAGCAGCACAGTTGCTACAGTAAGGGAGCCTTATGCGCACGCTTAGAGTCACAACCCAGAGAAAGCACACAGCAGCCCAACGTGCGCATATCGGCGCAAGCCGTCGGCAGTGCAGTCGGACACAATCCCATATCCCTGATCATCCCCTGTCACCGGGTGCTCGACTCTGAAGGCAGCCTGCGCGGATATGCCGCAGGGCTCGAGCGAAAGCAATACCTCCTCACCCTGGAAGCGACCTGTCAGCGCTAACTCTGCGGGATCAAGACTTGAGTATTCAATCCCGCAGCCACCTTCCAACATCGCCCTCTGGAGCAAAATCAGCATTTCCAATCCCTTTTGACCCTCTGCACCCCCTTCGCAAGGCCCTTCCGGGATCAAATCACGGCTTTCTGAGCCCGCAGCCCTTTCCCGATGGCCTCGCGGGATCAATTTTGCCACTTCTGAGCCCAAACTCCCCTTCTGAGTCCCCTTCGCAAGCCCCTTCCGGGATCAAATCACGGCTTTCTGAGCCCGCAGGCCTTTCCCGATGGCCTCGCGGGATCAATTTTGCCACTTCTGAGCCCAAACTCCCCTTCTGCACCCAGTTCCGAGCCCCTTCCGGGATCAAATCAGCCAATCCTAAGCCGCAGCCCTTTCCGGTGCCGCTTGCTCGGGTTGCAGGTTCGGAGCAGTAGCGCGCAGCACTCAGTGTTGTCGCGGAGCGAAATCAGGATTGGCCAGCGAGATGGCTTCGCGCAGCGCCGGGGCTTGGGATGGAACAACAATAAAAAAGGTTTGGGGCGGAGCCCCAATATGGATAGCTGCCCTAACCTGCAAACCCTGCGCTTTGCGCACCGGAAAGGCTAAAAATCAGCACTTTCTCCACAAAACACCCCCTTTTTGTGGATGAAACGGCTCAAAACTCCACTTTGTCCACAAAACACCCCATTTTTGTGGACGAAAAAAGACGAGCAGGGCCGATGACCCTGCTCTCTTATGTTATGGAGACCATTCCTGCAGCCCCGAAGCACAGCCCAAAGCTCAGCCCCAAAGCGACAGCCAAAGCGACAGCCCGAAGCGCAAGCCAAAGCCGCAGCGCAAATCTGCAGCCCGAAGCGCAAGCCAAAGCGACAGCCCAAAGATCAGCCCCAAAGCGACAGCCCGAATCCGCAGCCCCAAAGCGACAGTCCGAAGCTCAGCCCCAAACCCGCAGCGCAAAACCGCAGTCTCAACCTGCAGTCAGAAGCGAAAGCCAAAGCGACAGCCTCAACCCGCAGGCCCCAAGCCGCAGCTCACTAGAAGGTGAACTTCAGCATGGCCTGGACGCGGTGGTTGGTGACCCAGTGAAGGTTGACGTCGGCAAGGCCGAAGCGGGCATTGTTGCCCCAGGAGCCGTACTGCACGCTGGTGAGTTCATACTCGAGGCCGAGGGTGAGTTTGCCGAAGTTGTACATCACCGTAGGGGTGACGCGGTACATCTGGTTCATATTGGAGAAGCTGTTCTTGCTGAAATACAGGAAGTCAGGTCCCAGGATCTCCGTAGCAGTGCCATAGTTCTTTGCATATCCGGCGAAGAACACTCCCTGAAGCTTCTTGCCGTACTTGGCGGAGAACCAGGCAGAGAGGTTGCGGGTCGGAGCATAGCTCCAGCTGCCGTCAGCATTGATCTCGCTCACGCCATAACCGCCATTGAGGTTCATATGCTCGCCGGCCTGGGCAAAAACGGCCTTGGCCTTGAGTGTGAGGAGGTCCTTGCTGTACTGTGCGTACACGAAAGGAGTCACGGTGGTGATGCGGTCGGACACCTTCTTGCCGGAAGCGGCATCCACGGTGCGAGGCTTGATGGAAAGCACATCCAGACCCACCCTTCCGACAAATCCGTCAGCGCTATAGTTCAAACCAAAGTAGAACTCAGGGATGCAGGAATATTTGATATAGTCAGCGGAAGCCCCGGAAGGACCGGCTGAGGTATACTGCATCTGCCAGAGAGCGGCGGCGGTAAAGGAGAGGTTCTTGGCGAACTTGTAGTCCATAAGCGCAAGCGGAGTGCGGCTTAACGGATTGAGAGGAGCACCTGTGTTCAGGGAGAACACGTCCGGCATATCGGCGGCAAGCGGATGCCAGGCCTGACCCACCTTGAAAGAAAGTGCATCCTTGGCGATCGTGGCATAAGCCTGACGCAGACGGAGCACGGCAGTACCTGTGGAACCGCTGAGGCCATTGTAGAAGTCAGCCTCTATCTTTGCGCCGAGCTTCCATCCCTGAAACTCGTATCCCGTCACATCCACACCGAGCCTTGAAGTAAGGGCGGCGAAGCGGGCAGAAGGCACGGCATTCACATCCTCACCGTCAACAATCTTCTCATCCTTAGGAAGATAGTAGAACAGGTTTTCAGTACCTGAAACGCTTTCGCGGGAATCGACGGCAGCGTAGTTGCGGATGAATCCGTACCACTTGATGCTACCCTTGGACTCCTGCGCAGAAACTGCGACACCAACCAGTGCCGCAGCCGCTGCAAGAATAAATTTCTTGTTCATCAATCGTATTTATTTGTTCCCTTACGGCGCAGGAATTATGCGCTGAACGGGAAAATGTAAGTAAGCAGGAAATAGCCAATCACAAAGCCTATCGCGCCTATGATAAGACCGATCTTTGTCATATCCTTTGTCTGCACAAGTCCTGTGGAGGATGCAATCGCATTCGGAGGTGTGGAGATAGGGAAGAGCATTGCGATGGATGCGCACACGGCGATGAAAGGCACGAGCGCGTACATGCCGCCCATTGCGGCGAACTGAGCGTGGTTCGCAGCCTCAGGATTCTCGAGAGCCGTACCCACTACAACGAGGATAGGAACGAGAAGCGCAGCGGTGGCGGAGTTGGAGATGAAGTTGGAGAGCAGGTAGCAGATCAGGCCGGCTACAACCATCACGATGACAACGTTCATTGTGCTGAACGGAATTGCATTGATGAGGGTGGCGGCAAGGCCGGTCTTGTTGAGACCTGCGCCGAGGGCGAAGCCGCCGGCAACGAGCCAGAGCACGCTCCAGTTGATCTCCTTGATATCCTCCTTGGAGAAAACTCCGGTGCAGGTATATACTGCAAGCGGGATGAGGGCCACGATGTTGGAGTTGATGCCGGTAACGGACTCGGTCACCCAGAGAAGAATGGTCACGAAGAAAGTGATCCACGCCACGTAGGTCTTCCAGTCCTTCTTGGACTCCTTCACAGGAATCACGATCTCAATGGTCTTAGACTTGAATGGGAAGAACACAAGAAGCAGAGCCCAGGCGATGGCTATCATCACGATTACATAAGGAAGCATCCTGAGCATCCAGTCGAGGAAGCTGATGGAGTAGCCTGCATTCTCGAGAGCGCCGATGGCGATGGCATTCGGAGGGGTGCCGATAGGGGTACCGATACCGCCGAGGTTGGCTGCAATCGGGATGGAGAGCGCCAGTCCCACTTTTCCGGTCTCGTTCTCAGGAAGGCTCTTGAGCACAGGGGCAAGGAAAGCGAGCATCATCGCAGCAGTGGCAGTGTTGCTCATAAACATTGAGAAAAGGCTGATCACAATCAGGAAACCGAGCAGCACGATCTTAGGCTTCTTGCCGAAGAGCCCGAGGAGGGCCTTGGCCATCACGGCGTCCATACCGTACTTGGAGGCAACGATTGCGAGCACGAAGCCGCCGAGGAAGAGCATGATCACAGGGTCGGCGAAGGAAGCCATAATGGACTTGTAGTCCACCAGGGTGCCATATTCAGGCTTGCAGAAGAAGCTCAAACCCTTGTCGGACACGCTCAGCAGCATCACCACGATGACAATGAGGGAAGTGGTCCAGTTAGGGATGACCTCAAAAATCCACATAAGCGCAGCAAAAAGGAAAATGGCAATCATTCGCTGCTGAACTACGGTCAGACCGGGTATGCCAAAGAAATCGACAGGCACCGCCCAGAGGAATATCGTTATCGCAAGCGTGATTGCGATAAGGATGATATTCTTT
>SFJB01000119.1 GCA_004555145.1 Bacteroidales bacterium
CAGGCAGGTATGCACCGGCAGTGCTATTGAGCAACTCCACGTGCTGATACCTCAAGTTCGCATCGGAGCGGAAATGCTCTGATTTCCAATCAAGTCCAAGTTCCGCATAGGCAACGCGGCTGTCCATAAAGGCAAGCCCGCACCAGGAATCCACGGCAGAATTGGCATAGGCGGCATATCCGCCCTTGAGTTCATACTGGAAGGTATTTGCAATCGCGCCGGACACTGCAAGGGCGGCATTGTATCTTTCGCGCACGTAGCCGGGCTCATCCGCAGACCTGAGATAGAAATGGTTCAGGGACTTGAGCGAGTACAGCGAATGCAAACGGGCGCCTCCGGTGAAGGATGCGGCGAGTTTCATTGAAATGGCGGGAATGGCGAAGCTGGCCTTTGCGGCGGGTGCCAGGAAGAAGGAGGAATTTCCGGACATCACATAGTCCAGACGCACTCCCAGGTCAACGTCGAATGCCCCCGGGCTGAATACAAGGTGAGGCAGGAAAGTCGCGGAATTGGTCACGTCACCCAGGAAGTCGGGGCGGCTGTCGCGCAGAGCCTTCACGTCAAAATTGAAATCGAGCAGGAAACTGTATTTGGTGCTGAGCACCGGACCCAGGGAACCCCCGAGCACAATGTCGCTGGCAATAATCTGGCCGTCAGGACAGATCTGGGACCCCATGCGCACATCCAGATCCATATCGTAGGTGAAGAAAGAGCGTCCCACGTCCGCAGAGTTCAGAGCAAGTTTCACGAAGCCGGAGTTGTAAGCCGTGGACGGTACAGCCTTACCCGAGAAAATACCCTCGTACCCCATATCCCACTTTACAGTGCAGGAAGGAATCATCCAATGACCGGAGAGGCCGGCAATATCCCTAAAATCATAGAAAGAAGAATTCAGGCAACCGGAGCCGAAGTTGTACAGCGACACTCCGGCATTTTCCTTAAGCAGCGGGTTGTACACTAGGTCGAGCACGGGGCGGAGAGTATATCCCGCACCTGCCCTGAGGAAGAAGCGCCTGCCGTCGAATTCCTTCGCATCGGGTACAATCTCCACGCGGTAAGGGGTGAAGACGTACGAGCCCTTGTAAGGCGAGTCGAACACCGAATAGTCGAAGTCGTAATCGAAGCGGTACAGGGAATCAGGAAGCTGGAGTTCAGGCGTCTGGCGCTTGAAGTCCTCGAACTTGGTCTCGTATTCATTGGTCACCTGGACCGTCTGATTTATATTCTGTGCGGTAAGCGAAAGGGCTGCCGCCATCAGCATACCGGCTGAAATTATGATTCTGCGCATTTTACTTTTCTGTTAATGATGAAAGACGGATCAGTCTCTTGCTTACGTTGTCGGCGATGTCGTCTCCTCCCTGAGCCGGCTCATAACCGTCACGTATGCTCTCGTACGTAGCCTTTGCCTGATCGTAGCGGCCCCTTTCAAGGAAGCTGTCACCCAGCACGAGATAGGCCTTGGCAAGCCAGTAGGACTGGTTTCCGGCCTTCTGGGAGAAATCGTACACCTCATTCTCCACCTTGTCGAAGTCGGCGGTATCGTAGAGGTTCTGGATGAGGAGGAACTTGGATTCCGCACCTCTTGCAGTGGACGGATTGGATCCGAGTTCGGCGAAAAGCTTCATAGCTTCCGCGCGCTTTGAAGTGGCAAGGTAGGACTTCGCCTTCACATACTTGGCCTCGTTCTTGATGTCCTTGCTCAGGTCAGGGTCCGTCTGCACTGAGGTGGCGGCAAGTATGGCTTTGTCGTAATCCTTGCTCTTGTAAGCGGAAAGCATCATACCCACCCTGGCAGTGCTGCGGTTGCTCTCCATCTTCGTGGTTTCATAGAGGGCGAGATATGCCGAATATGCATCCGAATAGCGCTGCAGATCGTAAGAGAGTTCGGCATAGCGGAGCTTGGACATCTCCACGAAAGATATCTCCGATTCAGAGTTCATCACAAGGGCATAGGCTTCGCAGGCCTTCTCCTTGTCCCCGGTCTGCCTGTAGGACTCGGCAAGATAGAAATTGGCCTGGAGCATATCCGCGCTCTGAGGATAATTCTCGATAAACTTGCGTATGGTGCTGATAGCCTGAGTGTAATTGCCCGAGAGATAGAGCTGCTCGGCGGTATTGAAGTAGATCTTCTCCTTCTCGGCTTCGCTCTTCTTGGTATTCAGGTCGTTGGACTCCACGTATTCGAGGAACTTTTCCGGCTTCTTCATCTTGTGGTAGATGGATTCTATGGCGAGCATAGCCTCTTCGGAAAACTCGCTGCCCGGCATCGTGGACACCACCTCCTTATAACATTCCAGGGACTTCTCGTACTGGTTCATGTTGCGGTAAACCATACCCATGCCTATGGTAGCCTTGGCCTTGTAAACCTTGTCCGTGGCGTTCTGCCGGAGGTGGGAGAAACTGCGGATGGCGTCATTGTTGTTCCCAAGATCGGCCTGGGCACGTCCGAGCTCATAATAGGCCTCGGAGTACAGCGGGGCTGAAGGCGAGGCATCCTCGACGTGCAGGAGGGTGGAAACCTTTTTCTTTCTGTCTCCCGAAAGGCCGTAGGAGATGGCCTGCTGATAGTAAGGATAGATATTGTCAGGGCTGTAGAACTCGTTCATCACTTTCTGGTAAGAGTTCACCGCGGCCTTGTAGTCCTTCCTGCCGAAATCGCAATCGGCCCTGCGGCAGAGGGCGTCTTCCCTGTAGAGAGGCGAACCCAGGGACAGGTATTTGTCGAACCAGCGGGCGGCCTCGTCGTATTTCTTCTGCTTGAAGCAGCTGTATGCGGCATTGTAACTCAGAAGCTTGCCTTGGGCGGTGCCGTCCAGAGCGCTGCTGTTGAAAAGCTCCACGAAGCCCTTTTCCGCCTCGGGATAGTTTCCGGTATTGTACTGGGATTCATACATCCTGTATCTTGCCATCTGGCCGAGCCTGTCATTCTTCGGGAGATAGTAGGCCGTAGCCTTGTAGTAAGGGATCGCATCCCTGTATGACCCTCCCGCGAACAGCTGCTCGGCACGCAGGAAATTAGCCTTGGTATAGTTGTTCTGCATGTCCGGGGAAAGGAGGTCAATGTTGTCGTATGCGGCAACGGCTCCGGCATAATCCCTTTCATACAGGGCTGCAAGAGCCATATAGCCATAAATCTTCGCCCCGCGGGCTCCTGTGGAATAACGCTGAATGTATTTTGAGAATCCTTCCGTATCCTTGTTGAGATCGAAGGCAAGCTTTGCGTAGTTGAACATCGCGTCTTCAGTGATGTCCGGATCGAAGTTGACTGATGAGGCATCCCTGAACGCCTCCATCGCTGCAACCTGGTTGCGGGTGTGGATATAGGAATTGCCGAGATGATAGTTGGCAATCTGCCCAAGCGAATCAGTCCTGTCCGTCATACGGCTGAAGTTCTCGATCGCGGCCTTGTAATCCTGGACCGAATACATCACAGATCCGGCATAGAAGAGGTCGTTGCGGCTCAACTCCTTCTTGGACGTATCGTCGTAATACTGACGGGCCTTCTCACTGTCGCCAAGCACGAGGCTGGACTCGGAAATAATGCGCGAAAGCCTCTCCTTCCTCTCCTGTGGCGCCGTTTTGTAAAGACGCTCAGCCTGCTCGGCAGCGAACTCGTAATTCTTCCTGTTAAACTCACAGTCAACGATATAGAACTCTGCCAAATCCTTGAAACGAGGGTCGGAAGCGGCCTGCAGGAAAAATTTTTCCGCAGTGGCAAAATCCTCCCTGTCGTAGTGGATCACTCCGCTCAGATACCTTCCCGGAGCATTGTATTCAGAGGCATCCAGCGCCTCCAGCAGGGTAAAGAGCTGCAGGGCCTCCTGATGCCTGCCCAGCGCGAACTCGCAATAAGCGCATTTGAATACATATTCCGGCATATCGGCAGAAGGGATGGAGCTTGACTCCACCTTGGAGAACTCCAGGGCTGCCTCGGCATATCTTCCCTGATCGAAAATCAGACGTGCGTTCTCCAGTCTTATGGCCCCGGTAAGTATGGTCCTTCCATACCTGCGCTCATACTCTCCCATAAGCGTCTCATAATCCACGCTGCGAGTCTTGAGCGCACACAGCACGACGTAGCCATCCGCCATAGGGTTGTCCTCTTCGGCTTCGAAAAGGGTTCTGGCCTCGTCATAAAGCCCCTTGCGATAGAGCTCTTCAGCAAGCCTCAGCCCGTCATCCGGACTGGAGTATGCATTGGCGCCCGAGCACAGAAGCGCGGCAGCAAGCATACCGGTCAATATTGCAAATCTCTTCATAAACATTCAGACTAAAGTTTCACACTTGCGAAACATAACTTACAAATTTACTAAAAAATTCCCACTATATTTGCAGGTCAGAAACAATTTGCACCATTATTATGGAAGAAAAGAACAATCCCGTCATATCCCTCCGCGGAGTGGACATACTCAACGGCGAGAATCCTGTCGTGTATGGCCTTGATATGGACGTTTTCCCGGGAGAAACAGTCTACATCCTGGGAAGGGTAGGCACAGGCAAGACCTCCATTATCAAGACCCTGATAGGGGAAAACCGTCTGCAAAAGGGAGAAGGTGAAGTCTGCGGGT
>SFJB01000120.1 GCA_004555145.1 Bacteroidales bacterium
CTGTCACTAAACCTGTCGAAAGAATATAAAAATAACGCCCCCGTCCTGAGGGCGGAGGCGCAGAAAAAGAGTACTGCTAATCTCGGCTACTTTGCAGGATGCCGGCGAAGCCAAGAGCGATAGTTGTGCTTGAAAGCCTTGAAAGCGTGCCTGAACTCGTCATCGTGGAGACATGCCTCAATGTGACGCAGCATCTGTTCGTCGGTATAATCGTAGAGATGGTGGCGTTCTATGTCATACCGGACATCATGCGCCAACAGTTGGGGCTGGTTGAACTTCAAGACCTGCTGATCAGGGTAACGCTTCGTTACCGCAACGACATAGTTGTAAATTCTTGTCATTGTTGTTGAGGTTTTAGATTATTGATGTAATTGGTGATTCCTTCTACGTGAAGGGCTACGATAGCACGTGTTCCTTCATCTGATTCCAGGTATTCAAGCGACCGGACCGAATCCTGAAATCCATTCTCGGAAAGCGCAGCCGCACAAGCGGTATGCCTGAGTATATAGAAGTCCGATTCGTAGTCCGGGTCGCCATCAGAGTAATCCTTGCGGATTCGGTGGCCTTTCAGATGCTGCTCGGCAGCAAAGTATAGGCAGTCGGCCAGGAGGTCTCCCGCAGTCTGCCCCCGGGATGTGTAGCAGCACCAGCCGGGGCGATTGGACCTCGGGAGTGTGGAGCTGTGAGAACTCGAATTGCTGGATGCGGACTATTTGACGTAATAGCCGCCGGTCTTGTCCGAACCGCGATGTTCTATTAATTCCTTGGACAAAAGGACAGTGATGGCCCGCTTCACCGCCGGAAGGTTTAAGCCAGTATGAGCCACTATCCCAGCTCTTTGGATTCCAGGATTCGTTTTAATCGCATCATAAACGGTTTTCACGGGTGCCGAAAGTAGGTTTAGTGTCTCATTTAGCGGCCCATTTAGTGGCTCGTTTTGCGGCTCATTTGATCCTCCACTAAGCCTTGGAGTCTGCGATTTGGCGAAAAACTCAGCCAAATTCACGAAATAAATCTCTATTTGGCTGACTTATCCAAAAAGTTCATTCAGCGTAACCTCAACGTTTACGTGTCCGTTATGTTTGGACGTGGTAAGGCCGAAGGTGGTCACAAGTACAAGCAGTATGGAATGCGTGCGTTTATGGGCGGAGGAATTGCGGAGGGCCTCAAGTTTCTCTGTCAACTTCTCTTCGTATTCGGCAGTGATGGCGTATTTGCCCTCCGAGTATTTCATCTCGCAGAGGTAGTCGGTTCTCTCTGTCGTGGCTGGTACGACAAGGTCTATCTGCGCCATCTTCCCCTCTGGAGTAGGTCCCAAGTAACTGTATGTTGCATCGGCATATTTGATGCGGAGAGCGTCTTTAAGCTGGGCTGTGTGCTCGGAAACGAGGAGTTCGAAGGCGTGTCCGGCCCAGCCAAAAAACTCATGCGTCCGTTGGAGCGAGCGCCAGGAGGTCTTCTTGCCAGGCTCCACGAAGGTGAGGAAGAAGATGGAAAAGAAGTCACAGAGCTGATATACGGTCTGCACCCGTTTACCGCCGTAACGCGGATAGGTCTTTACAATTCCGGATTCAATGAGATTGGACATCAACTTGGTGAAAGTGCCGCCGCCGGAGATCTTGACTGCTTCAATAAGCTCGTTCCTTGTCATCCCATAGAAATGGGCACCGAGGGCGCGGACTATATCAATGTATTTCTCCGAGGATGAGAACAGGCCTGTGTAAACGTCCTTGAATTCTGTTCGGGCTTTCTCCTTGTTGAAATACAGGGCATCGATGTTGTCGGCCATGGTCCGGTCCGGGTGAATGCGGTCCATGTAGTAAGGGACGCCGCCGACGGTCATGTACGTGAGGGCTATCTCGTAACGGGAAAGGTGGAAGCCACGTTTGGCCCAATACGACTCACACTCTCCAAGCGTGAAGGGCTTGAGATAGATGGTCTCTGTCAGGCGCCCGTGCAGACCACCGTAGTCGCGGAGCACGTTGTCCAGCATCCAACTGGTGGCGGAACCGCAGATGATGAGCACGATGTTCCGCTGCTTGTCTGCCCAGTTGTTCCAGAAGAAGCCCAGTTCTTCAATAAGTTCTGAGGACTGAGGACCGGCGAGCCAAGGGAGTTCGTCAATGAAAACTACTTTTCTTCTGCTCTTCACGCGCTGTAGGAGTGTGCGCAGCAGCAGGAAGGCTTCCCGCCATGAGGATGGACGGGGATTCCCTTCGGCCGGAAGACCGCTGGCAATGAGGTCGTCATAAAAATGGAGCAGCTGGGATTCTTTGTGCGTCTGAGCGTGCTTCATTTCGTCCTTGCCGTCTTCCAGCTTTTTGTACACGCCCACGGTGGAGAAACAGATTTTCCCACGGAAGGCTTCTTCCACGAGGAAGGATTTCCCTACTCTCCTGCGCCCGTATATGGCAAGCATTTCAGATTTGTCGGATTGGTAGATACGCTCCATCGTCCGGAGTTCTTCTTCTCTGCCTATGATTCTGGTACTTTTCATCTTGCGTGCATTTATCTCGTGTACAAAGATATAAAAAGTCAGCCAAATTCACGAAAGAATTCTCTTTTTGGCTGACTTTTTGAGAGCCGAGCTATTCGGCATCCCACATTTCTTCCTTCTTCTTGATAGCGTCTCTCTTTGCATCCTCTGTGATGTCGATGTGTGGCTTTGTCATTCTTGAAGTCTTCGTCTTTGTATTTGTCCAGGATGGCGAGGGCGTTTTTGTGGAGGACGATGGGAAGGCGGTCGTGGGTCTTTTGGGTGGTGATGGTCATGACGCCTTGGTGAATGTCGGTTTTGCGGACTTCTCGCTGGGCCTACTTCCTTTGCTTGCATTGTGATTCCGGCGCGACTCGAACGCGCGACCCACAGCTTAGAAGGCTGTTGCTCTATCCAACTGAGCTACGGAACCAATCCTTGATTGAGTCTGCAAATATAGAAATAATTTCTGAATATCTGCATATTAAACCAATTCAATGCCTGATTTCCTGCATTCTTCGCGCATTGCCTCAGGCCAGATGCTGCTTTGGATTTCCCCAATATGAGCTTTCCTGAGCAGGAGCATGCAGAGTCTGGATTGGCCTATGCCTCCGCCAATGGTATATGGCAACTGACCGCCAAGAAGCTTGCTGTGGAACTCCAGCCCCTCCTTGTATTCCTCGCCCTTCTCGCGCAGCTGCGAGCGCAACGAGTTCTCGTCCACCCTTATTCCCATGCTCGAGAGCTCGAACGCGCCCTGAAGCACCTCGTTCCAAATCACTATGTCGCCGTTCAGGCTCCAGTCGTCATAGTCTGCCGCGCGCAGGTCGTGAGGTTTGCCGTCGGAGAGCTTCCCGCCTATGCCCATAATGAACACGGCTCCCGCCTCCTTTGCGATACGCGCCTCCCTCTGCTTTGCGTCGAGATCCGGGTAGCGCTGGAGAAGTTCCTCGGAATCAATGAATTGTATCTCTTCCGGGAGTTGCAGGCCGAGCTGCGGGAACTCCACGTAAAGTTTGTTCTCCGTCACCTTCACGGCCTCGTAGATGCGGCGCACCACCTTCTTGAGGAACTCCCTGTTCCTGTCTTCGCGGCGTATCACCTTCTCCCAGTCCCACTGGTCCACGTACAGGGAGTGCAGGTTGTCCAGGTCCTCGTCCGGGCGCAGCGCGTTCATATCCGTATATATGCCCCTGCCCACGGGAACCTGCATCTCCGCAAGTTTCATTCTCTTCCACTTAGCCAGGGAATGCACCACTTCCGCGCGTCTTTCTCCCATACTTTTGATGGGGAAGCTGACCGGCCTTTCCACTCCGTTGAGGTCGTCATTGATGCCGGTGCCGGAAAGCACTACCATAGGTGCAGTTACCCTGAGAAGGGCGAGCTGCGCGGAGAGGTTCTCCTGAAACATGTCTTTTACGCATTTGATGGCCTTTTCCGTGGCTTCCACGGAACCAAGCAGATTGCGGTAGCCTTTTGGAATGATGAGTCCCATGATTATTCCTCCTTCTTTTTGCCGAGTGTCATGCTGAAATATGAGATGATGCCAAGAACTATTATGAGCAGCGCGTGCAGTTCGTGACTGAGAGTGGCGTAAACTATGCCGGTTTCCCAGGCGGCGCCGTACAGGCTCTGGATGCACAGGGCGACAAGGTAGTGGTAGGCACCGATACCCCCGGGCACCGGAATCACCGAAGCGATGTTGCCCACGCCGGAGATGAAGAGAGCGTCAATCAGGCCCAGATGCGCGAGGCTTGGAACGGCAAGGAGCATAAAGTAGCTCATCAGCAGATACATAGCCCAGATTCCGAGGGTGCTTGCCAGGAATGCGAACTTTTTCCGGATGTGCGCGATGGCGACAAAGCCCTTGCCGACTCCGCGTATCGCGGTGGCATTGGTGGCGCAGAATTTGGATTTTTTCTCGAAGCGGAACACC
>SFJB01000011.1 GCA_004555145.1 Bacteroidales bacterium
ATAAGCTCCCCAGACTGCAAATTCGAGGAAATTAAGCAGAATAAGCCTGAGGGTGATTGTTGAATTATTCTTCATATCGCTAGTTATTATTAATTGTCAACAATGGTGTATAGAATACAAAATTAAGAGAATTTGCCGGAATATTGCTATATTTGGGGTATGAAATTTTCGCTCGAGAGAAAAGATACGCAGAGCGCAGCGCGTTGCGGAACCATATATACAGATCACGGAGTTATCCATACTCCCATATTCATGCCGGTGGGCACCGTCGGCTCGGTGAAGGGCGTGTACCACCGCGACCTCAAGGACGACATTGGAGCAGAGATCATACTTGGCAACACATACCACCTCTACCTCCGCCCTGGCCTGGATACCCTGCGCGAGGCTGGCGGACTCCACAAGTTCGAGGCCTGGGACCGTCCCATACTCACGGACAGCGGCGGATTCCAGGTGTTCTCCCTTTCCCCGATACGCAAACTCACCCCTGACGGATGTATGTTCCGGAGCCACATCGATGGCTCGAAGCACAGTTTCACGCCGGAGAACAACGTGGACACGCAGCGCATAATCGGTGCCGACATTATGATGGCGCTCGATGAGTGCTGCCCCGGCGATGCCGACCACGCTTATGCGCGCAAGAGTCTCGACCTCACCAAATCCTGGCTGGAGAGATTTGCGCAGCGTTTCCACGACACGGATCCGCTCTACGGCTACTCCCAGACCTTTTTCCCAATAGTGCAGGGTTGCGTGTACCCGGACCTGCGCCGCGAAGCTGCCGCCCACGCAGTGAGCCTCGGTGCCGACGGTTACGCGATAGGCGGTCTGGCGGTGGGTGAGCCGACCGAGAAGATGTACGAGATGCTCGAACTCGTGTGCCCTCTGCTGCCGGAGGACAAGCCTCGCTACCTTATGGGCGTGGGTACTCCCGCCAACATACTGGAAGGCATTGCCCGCGGGGTGGATATGTTCGACTGCGTGATGCCGACCCGCAACGCGCGGAACGGTATGCTCTTCACCTGGAACGGCATTATGAATATGCGCAATGCAAAGTGGGCCAAGGACTTCTCCCCTCTGGACGAGGCCGGTTGCTCCTTCGTGGACCGCACTTACACTAAAGCTTACCTCCACCACCTTTTCATCGCAGGGGAGATGTTTGCCGGAATGCTTGCGAGCGAGCACAACCTTGCCTTCTATCTCGACCTTGTAAGGGAGGCGCGCAGACATATCGAAGCCGGAGACTTCCTTCCGTGGAAGGAGGAAACCGTCGCCCGCATCAGCTCAAGACTATAGGCAATATGTTGGGAATCAAGAAAATAGACTGGTATATAGCGAAGAGGTTCATGCTCACCTTCGTGATGGCTCTGATCCTCATCATAGGCATAGTCATAGTCTTCGACGTGTCCGAAAAGATAAATCACTTCGTGGAGAACAAGGCCCCGCTCAAGGAGATAATCTTCGACTATTACCTGAACTTCATCCCGTATTTCGTGAATATGTTCTCGCCTCTGTTCGTGTTCATCTCGGTGATTTTCTTCACCTCGCAGCTGGCTTCCAATTCCGAAATCATCGCCATACTTTCCTGCGGCGTGAGCTACAAGAGGATGATGGTGCCATACGTGGTGACTTCGATACTCATAGCCCTGCTCTCCCTGGGCCTGAACTTCTTCGTGATTCCCAAATCCAACGTGAAGAAGGTGGAATTCGAGACCAAGTACGTCAAGACGCAGAGCAATTCGTTTAATCTCAGGAACTTGCATTATCAGATATCCCCTGGACAGTATGTCTTCATAGAATCCTTCAGCCGCTGGAACAACACGGCCTACAAGTTCACAATCGAGGACGTGCAGAACAACAAGCTGGTGCGCAAGGTGAGTGCCGAAAGCGCGGTATGGGACAGTACCACCACAGGTTGGACCCTGAAGCGCGTCTTCGTGCGCGACTATTCGGCCGGTCTTGCGGACAAAGTGGTCTATAAAGACAAGATAGATACGGTCATTGACCTGAAACTCAAGGACTTGTTCAATAATGAGAAGACGGTGGAGACCCTGACCTACCCACAGCTCGAAGAATTGATACGCACCCAGGCGATGAGAGGCGACACTACGGCTATGTATGCGAAACTGGAGAAGCATAGGCGTATGGCCATGCCTTTCTCTGCAATTATCCTTACCATCATAGGTGTAGCCCTTTCCTCAAGGAAAAAGAGGGGAGGGATAGGCTGGAACATAGGAATAGGCATTGCTCTCGCCTTTTCCTACATACTCTTCCTGAGGTTCAGCGAGATGTTCGTCTATACCGACACCCTCCCGCCCGGGATTGCTTTGTGGATTCCGAATCTGCTATTTGCAGTGATTGCGGCAGTGCTCTATAATTTTGCCCGTAAATAATTGACAATTATGGTAGTAAAAGTAATCAATAAAAGTTCTAACCCGCTTCCGGATTATTCCACTCCGCTTTCTGCGGGGATGGATGTCCGTGCTGCGAACGATACGCCCGTCACCATAGCTCCCCTGGGAAGGGCGATTATTCCTACAGGTCTTTATCTGGAGATTCCTGCGGGATATGAAGTGCAGGTGCGTCCGCGCAGCGGTCTGGCTGCGAAGAAGGGAATTACGGTGCTCAACGCTCCCGGCACCATCGACGCTGACTACAGGGGCGAGGTGTGCGTGATTCTGGTGAACCTGTCCGGCGAGGAGTTTACGGTCCAGAAGGGGGAGAGGATTGCGCAGCTTGTGCTGGCGCGTCACGAAGTGATCGAGTGGGAGTCGAGCGAGAGCCTGGCAGACTCGGAGAGGGGCGCCGGCGGATTCGGAAGTACAGGGGTCAAATAATTGAAAATGAACATAGAAGAGCTATATGCGCGCTACTGCGCTTGTGGGTGCAGACTCACTACGGACAGCCGCGCGATCCAGGGTGGGGAAGTCTTCCTCGCCCTCAGGGGAGAGAATTTCGACGGCAACGACTACGTGCTCCAGGCCCTGGAGAAAGGGGCGGCGCTGGCAATCGCAGACAGGCAGGACCTGCCCGAGGATGAGCGCATAATAAAGGTGGAGGACGCCTACGAAGCCCTGCGTTCCCTGGCAATAATGCACCGCCGCAGCGTGGCGGGTGGTGCCCTTCCGGTCATAGGTCTCACGGGCACCAACGGCAAGACCACGACCAAGAACCTGATTTCCCTGGTGCTCGCGCGCAAGTATATGGTATGCGCGACCGAGGGCAACCTTAACAACGACATAGGTGTGCCTCTGTCACTGCTCAAGATACGTCCCGATACGCAGATTGCTGTAATAGAGATGGGGGCGAACCACCCCGACGACATAGCGAAGCTGGTGCAGGTGTCACAGCCTGATTACGGCCTCATAACCAACGTGGGCAAGGCTCACCTCCTGGGTTTCGGTTCGTTCGAGGGGGTGGTGGATGCAAAGACTGAGCTCTATAAGTGGCTGGGTTCCAGGCGCGGATCGCTGATTTTCCTGAATGAGGACGATCCCGTGCTCAAGGCCCGTGCCGCGCAGCAGCCCTGTCACTGTTTCGGCTACGGCATTGATTACCAGGGCGTGCGCGTGCTGCCCTCCAGCCCCGAAGAGCCTTTCCTGCGCCTTGAACTGGACGGAAAGATCATACGGAGCTCGCTCGTAGGTGCGTACAATGCCACAAACGTGCTTGCCGCTATTGCTGTGGGCGACTATTTCGGGGTGCCTCGCGAGGAGGCGATTGCCGCCGTGGAGAGCTTCTGCCCTGACAACAAGCGTTCGGAGATGCGCCGCACGCAGAGCAATACCCTGGTTGTGGACGCGTACAATGCCAATCCTTCATCAATGGAAGCGGCTCTGGACAATTTTGTCCTGATGCAGGCGGAGCGCAAGCTGGTGCTGCTCGGGGAGATGCGCGAGCTGGGGGAGGAGTCCCTCCGCGAACACGTGAAACTCGTGCGCCGTATCGCTGCACTTCCGCTGAAGTCTATGCTGGTGGGGGAGGAGTTCCGCAAGGCGCTGGACGAGTGCGGCTGCGACTACATTGTTGCTGACAGCTGCGCATCCGGGGATGCGGACTTTGTCTGGGCTCCCGATTCATCGGTACTCGCGGACTATCTTTCCCGTAATCCGGTACGCGGCAGCCTCGTGCTGGTAAAAGGCTCCAGAGGCACGCTTATGGAGCGCACCTTGCCTCAGCTGTAATCTCCCGGATTCCGGCTTTTTTACTCTACGAAACGAATCTTGTCCAGATTCCTCGGCCTGGCCTCAGGGGCTTCATCGGGATAACCGACTGCTATGAGATAGAGCAGTTCGTATCCGTCGTCGAGTTTGAGCCTGTCGAGGTAAGGCTTGGCATCTGCATTGCTGCTCAGGAAGCGCACTGGCCCTCCCAGACAGCAGGTACCAAGACCGAGAGAATGGGCTGCAAGCATTATGTTCTCGCCCAGAAGTCCGCAGTCGATGCTGCTGTAGCCTCCCTGAGGGGCAGCAACGGCTATTACGGCAGGGGCATTCCTGAACATGTTCTTGAAGTTTGGATCCCTCTGTACTGCCTCAGGATTGGCAGCCTTGTAGATTTCTGTGACACCGTCGATGTATTCTTTGGAGTCGATGATGCGCACGTTCCAGTTTTGGGCATTCATCGCGTTCGGAGCATTGACGCCACATTCGGCAATGCGCTGGAGCTTCTCCCTCTCAACCGGCGTGTCCTTGTAAACACGAATGGATCTGCGGGACATAATAGCCTCAATGACAGCATTTTCGGCTTTGGTGTCGGACTTGGTTCCCGACGGTGTGCCACAGCTGCATACCAGCAAGCCTGCGGCAAGGATGGTATAAATATAGTGTTTCATAACTTTAATTCCGCTGCAAAAATAAAGCCTTATTTCCTCAAATCAAAGAAGAGGATATGCGCTTGACACATCCTCTTCCGGAGCCACTCACCAGGCTCGAACTGGCGACCTGCGCGTTACGAATGCGCTGCTCTACCGACTGAGCTAAAGTGGCTTTTGAGTGCGCAAAGATAAGAAAACTTTGTGACTCCGCAAATTTCTATTCAGTTTTCTTGGCTGAGAAGAGGGTAATCAGTATGCTTCCGAGTATGCCGGAGCATAGGGAACCGAGCAGAACGGCAATCTTGCCGGCATCTCGCAGGTGCATCATCACCTCAGCCGGGGCATCTGCAAAGGAGAGTGTGTCCACGAAGATGGACATGGTGAAGCCAATACCTCCCAGGCAGGCTACCGCGAAGAAGAGGGGCCAGTTGGACTTTTCCGGCATTGCGCCTATCCTGCACTTGATGGCAATCCAGCTGAAGAGAGTGATTCCCAGAGGTTTGCCGAGCAGGAGCCCGAGGAAGATGCCCATTGATACGCTGCCGAGTTCAGGGCTGAAATTGAATACGTTGAAATAGCTCGGGTCAGTGATTTCCACGCCTGCGTTCGCAAGGGCAAAGATAGGCATTATGAGGAAGTTGACCCAAGGTGAGAGGGCGTGTTCCACCCTGTAGCTCATATCCATACTGCCGTGGGCTATGGTCTCCAGCCTCCTGAGGCAGTGCTTCTGAGGTCCGTTGGGGAAGGCTTCTTGGTCGATTCCGTCATACTTCTCCAGGCGTGCGATGTAGCGGTCACGCTTATGGATGTACTGGGCCTTGTTGTAGCGGGGTTTGGAAGGGATGAGGAAGGCCATCACGACACCGGACATTGTGGCGTGGATGCCGCTGTAATAGAAGAGCACCCACACTGCGAAAGCGCACACCAGGTAAGGGAACATACGCTTCTCTCCGAGCTTTTCGAGCACGAAGGTGAGAGCAATCACTATGGCTGCGATGCCAAGGAGCAGGAAGTTGATACTTCCCCCGTAGAAGAGGGCGACCACAAGGATGGCTATGAGGTCGTCGGCGATTGCAAGTGCGGTCAGGAAGACTTTCAGTGAAATCGGAACCCTGTCGCCGAGCATTGAGAGTATGCACACAGCGAAGGCTATGTCGGTGGCGGTAGGGATACCCCATCCGCTGGCAGCGACGGTGCCGTGGTTGACGACGGTGTATATGAGGGCTGGCATAATCACCCCGCCGAAAGCGGCAATGATGGGGAGCAAGGCCTTCTTCATGGAAGAGAGCTCTCCGTGGGCGACCTCGCGTTTGATTTCAAGCCCCACGGTGAAGAAGAATATCACCATCAGGATGTCGTTGATAAACTTCTCCACATTCATATCGCGCGGGAACAGCACGTTCACGGCTCCATTGTCGCTGTAGAGATGAACGCGGATGTTGGTCTCCAGAATGCTGTGATACAGCTCCTTGGTGAACGGAAGGTTGGCAAGGAGCATAGCCAGAACTACACAGGCCAGCAGAAGCACACCCTGAAACCAGGGCTTTTTTGAGAGCCTGTTGCTTTTCAGATTGAATTGAAGTATACCTTTGTTCCAAGTGTATACGGGAATGATTTTCATATTTAAAAGATCAGTTTGAAATCGATTGTTTTCCTTTCAATGAAGCAGCCTTCGATGTGGACTTCGCCCTCTTCCCTGGTGCAGAGCGTGCGCGGTGCCGAGAGCTCGATTGCAATAAGGTCGCCTATGCGCAGATAGCAATAGCGTGAAGCCAGGGCGATAGCATCGGAGAAGCTGGGCAAAGGCAGCTTGCAGGCGTATTCCAAAGCCTTACCGCCGATCTTCAGCCTCAGCAGTGATGCAGGGGAGTCACAGGACTCCAGAGCCTTGTCGAAGTCCTCTCGCGCAAGCTCGGGGCTGGGCAGGAAAGAACTGTGGTCGAGGCAGCAGGCGCAGGCAAAGCCCTCGGCACTGCCGTCCATCAGGTCTTCGGGGTACAGGTTGATTCCGGCGCCGATGAGGTCGTAGTACCTCGTTCCGAAGCGTGCACCTATGCTCCTGCCGGGCTTGGAGATGCGTGCGAAAAGCACCGGAGTCCAGGCCAGCGAGCCTATGAACTCCGGGACGTATAAGTCTTCATTGTCCCTTTCCCAGGTGGTGTCCGGCCGGACGAATACCCGGGAAGATGAGTTGACGACGACTATATTCATCGCTTGTTGAACTTGTCTGCCAGTTTCTCGAGTTTGAATTTCTCCTCAAGCGCCGCGAATGTGGCCTTTGTCTCGAGGCTGAAGCTGCCCTGCTGGATCCAGCGGAAGTAGCTCGGCTCCGTGTTGAACACCTCGCGCGCCGACTTGCCCTTGTGCTTGCCGAAGTTGACCGTAGGCTCACCCTTGTCGTCGTAAATTAGATAACCCGCGAAATCCACGAACCTCTTAGGCGCATAGGCTGCGAGCGCCTTCACGTCATTCTTCAGAACTTCGTAGCGGTCGAGCTGGGCTTTGAGCACCTCGTAGGTGGCTACAGTGTCAGCTTCTGCCGTATGTGCGTTGTCGAAATCCTCCCCTCCGCAGTAGAAACGGTAGGCGGCCTTGAGGTTGCGGGGCTCCATCGCGTGGTAGATGTTCTGTACGTCCACCATCAGCGGCTCGTGGAGGTTGATGTGGAGGTCGAGTCCGGCTAGTTTCGCCCTCTCGAACTCCTCGGCCAGCATAGGCAAATCGAACTTGGCCGAATTGAAGCCGGCAAGGTCGCTGTCCCTGAGCCATTCGGCGATTTCAGGGGCACATTCGTAGAAGGTAGGACAGTTCACCAACATATCGTCGGTGACTCCGTTTACCTTGGACGCTTCAGGATTGATGGGCCTCTGGCACCTTTTCTCGTAATCCCAGGGCTTGATTTTCCAGGTCTTGATCCTTGACTCGCCGTCAGGGAAGACCTTCACGAAACTCAGCTCGATAATCGAGTCTGAGGGTATGCTCAGACCGGTGCTCTCTATGTCGAAAAAGAGCAGCGGACGCTGGAGATTCAACTGCATTGCCATCCTCCTTATGAAACCATGATCGGCATAAGTATTCCGCAGAGCTTGCTGCTGTTCTCCTCTTCCTCGGAAGGCACGATGAGGGCTGCCCTGCGGGCGTCAGCGAACTTCATCACGAGGGTGGTGCAGTTCATATTGCTGAGGATGTCGATGAGGAAGGAGGACTTGAATCCTATGCTGAGAGTGTCTCCGCTGTAGTCGCAGATGAGTTTCTCATAAGCGGCAAGGGCGAATCCGAGGTCCTGTGCGGTGATTTCGAGCTGGCCTTCGCTGAGGTCGAACTTGATATGGTTGGAAGCCTTGTTGGCGCAGACAGCCACACGGCGCACGGTGTCCAGGAGTTGGGTGCGGTCAATGCGCAGTACACTGGAATTGTTCTGCGGAATCACGCGGCGGTACTCCGGGAACTTGCCCACGATGAGGCGGCAGACCATGACGGTGTTGCCGGTGCGGAAGACCACGTTGCTGCCGTCGTAGCTGAGCTCGACATCGCAGTCGGCCTTTTCCACTATCGAGCGGAGCACGGCTGCGTTTTTCTTGTGCAGGATGAAGGAGGACTTCTCTCCGACCTTTGCTTCCGTGGTGGTGTAGCAGATGAGCTTGTGGGAGTCGGAAGCCACGAGGGTGGTGGAATTCAGGTCCATATCGAAGAAGATGCCGTTCATCGCAGGTCTCATCTCGTCGTCAGCGGTGGCGTAAATGGTGCTGGATATGCCTTCCGCAAGCGTGGATGCAGGGAAGGTCGCGTTGAGAGCATCGCTTCCCGTGCTCTTGATCTCAGGATAGTCGGCAGCGGAGAAGTATGGCAGGGATGAGTTGCCGTTGCTCCAGATGCATTCGAAGGACCCTTCCTGGTCATTGCCTGCGGTCTTGATGGTGATAGGCTGGTCCGGCAGGGCCTTGAGCAGGTCGATGATCTGCCTTGCAGGCACTGCGATGCTGCCCTCGGCTGCGGATTCGTTGACTTCGACGACCGTGCGCAGGGTAAGCTCCTGGTCGGAGGCCGTTATTTCCATCTTGCCGTCCTTGAGGACAAAGAGGAAGTTCTCCAGAATAGGCAGGGCGGTCTTGGCCGGTATGGCCTTTGAAACGTCGAGTATTCCCTTGAGGAGACTCGCACTAGAGATGATGAATTCCATATATATGACTTTTACTTTTTTCTATTTTACAAATTTAGCAATTTAATCCGAATCTTGGCATATTAATTGATTTTTATTGTGGAAAACAAAGTTTGAAAATAACAACACATTAAAATGAACGATATGAACAAAAACATCATTACAGTAGCAGTTTCCGTCCTGCTGAGCGGTATAGCCGCCTTCGGCATAGTCAAAGCTGCCACACCATCAGAAGCGAACGCCCAGGTGACTCCTGCCGGACAGTCAGTGCGCACTGTCAATTTGTCACTTTCAGACTATCCTGACTTTACATATGCAGCAGAGAACGCTGTGGAGGCCGTGGTTTACGTAAAAGTTACCGTGAAGAGCCAGCAGCCGCAGTATATAGACCCGTTCTTCCGTTTCTTCTTCGGGGAAGAGCCTCAGGGACAGAGTCGTGAACGTGTCCGCCAGGGCAGCGGCTCAGGTGTGATCATCCGCGAGGACGGATATATCGTGACCAATAATCACGTGGTGAACGGCGCCACCAGCGTACAGGTGACCCTGAACAACAACAAGACTTACGATGCAATCATCATCGGCACTGACCCTGCCACCGACGTGGCTCTGATCAAGATTGAAGAGAAGGGTCTTCCGACGCTGCAGTTCGCTGATTCTGACAAGCTGCGCCTCGGCGAATGGGTGCTTGCAATCGGCAGCCCTCTGGGAGAGGAGCTCAGAAGTACCATCACGGCAGGTATAGTAAGCGCCAAGGGCCGCTCCATGGCCAATGCCGACGGAGAATTCAAAATCGAATCCTTCATCCAGACCGATGCTGCCGTGAACCCCGGCAACTCCGGCGGAGCTCTTGTGAACAAGCAGGGTGAGCTCGTAGGTATCAATACTGCCATCGTTTCAACAACCGGCTCATACACAGGATATTCCTTCGCCGTACCTTCCAATATCGTGCACAAGGTGGTGTCCGACCTCATCGATTTCGGCTCCGTGAAGAGAGTGAAACTTGGCGTGACCATGTCGGCAATTGACGAAAAAACCGCCAAGGAAATGAAACTTTCTTCTCTGGAAGGCGTATATATACACGAAGTTTCCAAAGGCAGTGCAGCAGACAAGGCCGGCGTGAAGACCGGAGATGTGCTCGTGGCAATCGATTCCTCAGCAATCAAGTCCCCGTCTTCCCTCCAGGAGAAGGTGAACAGTTTCCACCCGGGAGACAAGGCCGTGCTCAAGGTCATACGTGACGGTAAGGAACACCTGCTTAACGTGGTATTCCAGGAAGAAGATGCCAGCAACGGCACAGTTGCGGACGACGGTACCGTAATGTTCTACGGAGCAAGCCTGAGGGCTGCCGAAAAGGGAGTGGAAATCGTTTCTGTGGGCAACGGCAAGATTGCGAAGCAGGGCGTGGAGGACGGATTCATCATCCTCTATGTCAACGACAAGAAGGTCAGCAAGCCGCAGGACGTGATTGACATTGCAAAGAAGGCCTCAAGGTCCGTGTTCATCGAGGGCGTCACAGCCACCGGCAGACCTGGATACTTCGGCTTCGGCAAGGACGAATAGACATTCGGACAGCGTAATATTTTCCGCAGTCGGGGTGTCCCGGCTGCGGTTTTTAGTATCCTGCGGCCAAGCGAATGAATGAGAAACAATTAAATAAATAATGAGACAGTTAAAGATTACAAAATCCATCACAAACCGCGAAAGCGCCTCCCTGGACAAGTATCTCCAGGAGATAGGCCGCGAGGAGCTGGTTTCCCCGGAAGAGGAAGTGGAACTCGCCCAGCGCATACGCAAGGGAGACCAGGAAGCTCTCGAGAAGCTTACCAGGGCAAACCTCCGTTTCGTGGTCTCCGTCGCAAAGCAGTATCAGAATCAGGGCCTCAGCCTTCCTGACCTTATCAACGAAGGCAATCTCGGTCTGATCAAGGCCGCAGAGAAATTCGATGAGACCAGAGGTTTCAAATTCATATCCTATGCCGTGTGGTGGATACGCCAGTCCATACTTCAGGCTCTTGCGGAGCAGAGCCGCATCGTGCGACTTCCGCTGAACCAGGTGGGGTCCCTGAACAAGATCAACAAGGCCCTCGGCAAGTTCGAGCAGGAGAACGAGCGTCAGCCGTCCACCGAAGAGCTTGCGGAGATGATAGACATACCTAAGGACAAGATAGCCGATACCTTGAGGGTATCCGGCCGTCATGTCAGTGTGGATGCTCCTTTCGTGGAAGGAGAGGACAACAGCCTTCTCGACGTGCTTCCGAACGACGACTCCCCAAGCGCTGACAGGGGTCTGACCAATGAGTCCCTTAGCACCGAAATCGAGCGCGCACTCCAGATTCTCACCTCCCGCGAGAGGGAGATCATCAAGTCTTTCTTCGGCATAGGCTGCCAGGAAATGACCCTCGAAGAAATAGGCGAGAGGCTCGACCTCACCCGTGAGAGGGTGCGTCAGATCAAGGAGAAGGCCATAAGGAAACTCAAGAAGCCTTCAGCAAGCAAACTCCTCAAAACATATCTTGGCTGATGAACGCGGAATCATTCATCGCCTTGAAGGCCTCAGAGGCCATCAAGGCCCTATACGGAGCAGAAGTTGACCCTTCCACCCTCCAGGTCCAGCCTACGCGCAAGGAATTCGAAGGCGACTATACTCTCGTGGTCTTCCCTCTGCTGCGCATTACCCGCCAGTCTCCTGACGCCAGCGGCAATGCCCTGGGCGAATGGCTCTGCGCCAACTGCGAGGAAATCAGCGCTTTCAATTCAGTGAAAGGCTTCCTGAACCTCAGCCTCTCCCAACTCTACTGGCACGAGGCTCTGGAGTCGGTGGCAGCTGACCCTGACTTCGGTGTCCTGCCTCCTACCGGGCGCAGGATCATGGTGGAGTTCTCTTCCCCGAATACCAACAAGCCTCTGCACCTGGGACACGTGCGCAACAATCTTCTGGGTGCATCCGTGTCCAATCTTCTCAAGGCTGCGGGCAACGAGGTGATCAAGACCACCCTGGTCAACGACAGGGGAGTTCACATCTGCAAGTCGATGTATGCCTGGGAGCAGCGTTTCGACGGCGCAACCCCTCAGAGCACGGGCAAAAAGGGAGACCATCTCGTGGGTGACTGCTATGTGGAGTATGCCAGGATGGAGAAGGAAGATCCTACCGCTATAGACAAGGTTCACGATATGCTCGTGAAATGGGAGGAGGGAGACCCTCAGGTGCGCAAGCTTTGGGAAATGATGAACTCCTGGGTGTTCGAGGGCTTCGAACAGACCTACAAGGCTCTGGGAATCACTTTCGACAAGACTTATTATGAACACGATACCTATCTTCTGGGCAAGGAACTCGTCCAGAAGGGACTGGATATGGGCGTATTCGTCAAGGATCCTGACGGCTCGGTGTGGTGCGACCTCACCTCGGACGGCCTCGACCGCAAGCTCCTGCTCCGTTCCGACGGCACTTCAGTGTATATCACCCAGGACCTCGGAACTGCCGAGAGGCGCTTCAGCGAGTACAAGCTCGATTCCCACATCTACGTGGTGGGTGACGAGCAGAACTACCATTTCCAGGTGCTCAAGCTGATTCTCTCCAAGCTCGGCTTCGACTGGGCCGACCAGATTTTCCACCTTTCCTACGGTATGGTGGAACTTCCAGAGGGTAAGATGAAGTCCCGCGAAGGCACTGTGGTGGATGCCGATGATCTGATTGAGAAAATGTACCAGGAGGCAAAGGCCACTTCGGAGGAGAGCGGGAAGCTCGCCGAAATGCCAGAGGAAGAGAAGGACAAGCTATATTCAATGATAGGGCTCGGAGCTCTCAAGTACTTCATACTCAAGGTGGATCCAAAGAAGAAGATGCTCTTCAACCCTAAGGAATCCATAGATTTCAACGGCAATACCGGACCTTTCATCCAGTATACCCACGCACGCATATGCTCAATACTCCGCAAGGCCGCCGAGCAGGGTTATGATGTGAGTCTGCCGCGCAAGGCCGAGCTCAGTCTCAAGGAAATCAGGCTCATACAGCTGCTCAGCAGTTATACCCGCAAGCTCTCCGAGGCAGCCGATGCCCTTTCTCCTGCCCTGATTGCAAATTACTGCTACGAGCTCGCCAAGGAGTTCAACCAGTATTACCACGACACAGGAATACTCAAGGAAGCCGATGCCGACCTGCGCTCGATGAGGCTTGCCCTTATCTCCGCGATTGCTTCTGTGCTCCGTAGAGGAATGAACATTTTGGGAATTGAACTGCCTGAACGAATGTAATATACCCACTTCCGTCAAGGAAGTCCAGAAACTCGGATGGGACTATATAGACGTCATCTTCTTCACCGGTGACGCCTTCGTGGACCATCCGAGTTTCGGTACAGCCTGCATAGCCCGCTATCTGGAAAAGTTCGGCTACAGGGTGGCTGTGGTGCCCCAGCCGAACTGGAAGGACGACCTTCGCGATTTCCGCAAGCTGGGTGCGCCGAGGCTGTATTTCGCGGTCAACGCCGGGGCGATGGATTCGATGGTGAACCATTACACCGCCGCGCGCCGCCTGCGCCACGATGACGCCTATACCCCGGAGGGACAGTTCGGACGCCGTCCGGACCGTGCAGTGACCGTGTACACGCGCATACTCAAGCAACTCTGGCCCGAGGTGCCGGTGGTGATCGGTGGCGTGGAAGCGTCCCTGCGGCGTCTGGCGCACTACGATTACTGGGATGACAGCATACACCCGTCGGTGCTCGTGGACAGTGGCGCCGACTGGCTGTGCTACGGGATGGGGGAGCGTACGATGCTCGAACTCACACGTGCCATAGAGGCGGGGCGCAATCTGCGCCAGATGGAACAGATCCCGCAAATCGCTTTCTACCGCAAGGGCGAGTGCAGGCTTGAGGGGGCGTTGCTGCTCCATTCCTACGAACGCTGCCTGCGCGACGGGAAAGCCTTCGCGGAGAACTTCCACCAGATCGAGACCCACGCCAATATGCTTCACCCGCAGACCATAGTGGAGCCGGTGGGTGATGGTTATGTGCGCGTAAACCCACCTCTGCCGCCGGCCACGACCGAGGAGATGGATTCGTTCTGGGATCTCCCGTTCACCAAGAAACCTCACCCGCGTTACAAGGGCAAGCGCATTCCGGCGTACGATATGATCAAGGATTCCATCATCACGCACAGGGGCTGCTTCGGCGGCTGCAACTTCTGCACCATCGCGGCGCATCAGGGCAAGTTCATCCAGTCGCGTTCGGAGGAATCCATACTTTCGGAGGTGCGGGAACTCGCGAGGATGCCAGAGTTCAGGGGAAATATCTCCGACCTTGGGGCTCCGACAGCAAATATGTACGGTATGCGGGGCAGGGACGCCTCGCGCTGTGAGCTGTGCCGCCGCAAGAGCTGCCTCTTCCCGTCCCCGTGTTCCAATATGGACCGGGACCACAGCCGCGTGCTGGCACTCTACCGTAAGGTGGATGCCGTGAAGGGGATACGCCATTCCTACATAGGCAGCGGCGTGCGCTACGACCTTTTCCTGGACGAGAAGGGCTTCGTGGACGCGAGCGGGAAGGAGTACCTGCGCGAGCTTATGCTCAAACACACCAGCGGCCGTCTGAAGGTGGCCCCGGAACACACCGAGGAGAAGGTGCTGCGCTATATGGCAAAGCCTTCCTTCAAGCTCTTTGAACGCCTGAGGCGCGAGTTCGACAAAATCAACCGTGAATCCGGAACCCACGTCGAGCTGGTGCCGTATTTTATCTCCTCACACCCGGGATGCACGCTCCAGGATATGAAGAATCTGGCCTCCAACCCTTGTCTGAAGGGCATCTGGATGGAGCAGGTGCAGGATTTTATGCCTACTCCGATGACCACCTCCTCGATCATGTTCTGCACCGGAATCGACCCGCGGAATATGCAGGAAGTATTCGTTGAAAAAAATCCTTTGAGGAAAAAGGAACAAAAGTCTTTGTTTTTCAAAAAATAGTATCATCTTTGCAGTCCCAAACGATTTGATATGGCACAAGACAATAAAAAACGACACATTATCAGCTACGAGAATATGCCTCGTGAGCTCGCTGAGGCATTTGCGGAAAAGTATCCGAAGGGTTTCAACGATTACCTTCCGGATTTGACAAAGTACACCAAACCTGACGGAACTCCGTTCTATGCAGTGCTGATTGAATTGCCTGAAGACATATACCTTGTGAAGATCAAGGTGAAGATCGACGATGCAGACGACATCAAGAACTGGCTCGAAGGAGAAGAGGAGGCAGAGAACGAGGAAGTTGCAGGAACCAGCGGATCTTCCGTGGACGAGGGCGCCACGCTTCCTGACGACAACATCTCCCAGTACGGCGGGGATGACGATTCTGCCGATTCCGGGGAATAGTTCTGCTGCAGGGTGGACAGGAAGGTGTTAAAATTCTCTGAGCACAACACCATACTGCTGCTCAGCTTCATAGTCGGCGTACTCTCGGGGTGCGCCGCTGTCATTCTTGACTGGGCTATAGAGCAGATCAGTTACCTCCTCAACGGTAACATATGGAACAGTACTGACTACGAGTGGAGTTTCCTGGTGCTTCCAGGTGTGGGCATGTTCATATCCCTGCTCCTGCTCAAGTTTGTGGTCAGGGACAACATAGGCCACGGGGTTACCAAGGTTCTGCTTGCGGTGTCGAGGAACGAGTCCAAGATCAAGCCCCACAATACCTGGTCTTCCGTGCTCACTTCCTCCTTTACCATAGGCTTCGGCGGATCTGTGGGTGCCGAGGCCCCTATAGTGTACACCGGTGCCGCAATAGGCTCGAACATAGGCCGCATCTGCCACCTCTCCTACCGCAATATAACGCTTCTGCTGGGCTGCGGTGCCGCCGGTGCCGTGGCGGGAATATTCAAGGCTCCGCTTGCGGGAGTGCTCTTCACTATGGAGATACTCCTTTTCAACGTGTCGATGACCACGATGCTGCCGCTGCTGCTTTCCACAATTTCGGCTACGGTGATATCCTATATCTTCAGGGGTCAGACTCCGGTTTTTGCCTGCCAGCTCACGAGCTTCAGCATGCCGAACATCCCTTTCTACATCCTGCTCGGAATCGCTGCGGGGCTGTTTTCCCTGTACTTCACGAACGGTACGCTGTGGCTTGAGGACAAACTGGCCAAGTTCAGGAACGACTATGTGAAGTGGATTTGCTGTGCACTCGGGCTGGGTATGCTGATCTTCCTTTTCCCTCCGCTCTACGGCCAGGGCTACGATTCCCTGCACAGCCTGCTGAACGGGCACGAACTGGTGCTGGAAAGGAAAACCATACTTTCTTTCCTTATGCGAGGAAGATGGGGTGTACCTCTCTTCTTCCTGCTGATACTCTTTTTCAAGATAGTGGCCATGACGCTCACCAATTCCGGAGGCGGAGTGGGAGGAACCTTCGGTCCTACCCTTTTCTCAGGAGCCATTCTGGGCTTTGTGGTGGCGCGCTGCTTCAACCTTCTGGGGGCTGCGGTGCCGGAGCAGAATTTCGTGCTCGTGGGTATGGCCGCACTGATGGCCGGAGTCATGCAGGCGCCTATGACCGCAATCTTCCTGATTGCAGAGATATCGGGAGGCTACGAGCTGCTGATTCCACTTATCATCACTTCCACGGTATCCTTTGGCACCGTGCGCATTTTTGAGAAATACTCCATCTATACCAAGCGCATCGCGCAGAGCGGAGACTTGCTTACCCACGACAATGACCAGGCCGTACTCACCCTGATGCACACCAATGACCTGATTCGGGACAAGTATCCCAAGGTGCAGATAGATGCGAGCTTGCGAGAGGTGGTGGACATCATCAAGGACAGCGAGGCGGCTGTGCTGGCTGTGATCGACGGAAACGGAAGGTTCCAGGGTATGGTGGACGTGGCGGCGTCGAGAAAATATCTTTTCAGCCCTGACAAATACGACAGCGTGCACGTTTACAACATGATGGAGACTCCGCCGGAATACATTTTCTATGGGGAGAAGATGGACACGGTGATGAACAAGTTCGAGAAGACCGGCGCCTGGCGTCTTCCTGTCGTGGACAGGGACACTCGCAAATACCTGGGCTTCATATCAAAGTCCCGTCTGCTGATGGCTTACCGCTCGGAGCTTAAAGAGATTTCAGTCGAGGATTGACGAGGCGCAAGCCTATCCTGGACCTTTCCAGGTCCACTGAATCCACTATTACGCGTATATGCTGGTGCAGCTTCACGGCCTTGGAAGGGTCGGTGCCGCGCGGTCCCATTTTGGATACGTGTATGAGTCCGTTCTCGTGGAGACCTATGTCCACAAAGGCCCCGAAATTGGTGATGTTGGTCACTATCCCTGGCAGTTCCATGCCGATTTTGAGATCGTCTATGCTGCGTATGTCGTCGTCAAAACTGAACTCTGATGCCTGCTCGCGCGGGTCTAGTCCGGGTTTTGCAAGTTCCTTGATGATGTCTCCGACCGTAGGGAGTCCGGCCTCAGGGGTGACGAAGTCCGCTGCCTTGATGCGGGAGCAGAGTTCGGCGTTGCCCACAAGTTCCCTGGTACTCACACCCAAGGACTTGGCCATCCTGTCAACAATGCCGTAGGACTCCGGATGCACTGCGGAGGCGTCGAGCGGATTCTCGGCTCCTCGTATGCGCAGGAAGCCGGCGCACTGACGGAAGGCCTTTTCTCCCAGACGCGGCACTTTCTTGAGCTCCGCCCTGCTCTTGAATGCACCCTGGGCGTTCCTGTATGCAACTATGTTCTCGGAGAGCACGGGTCCTATTCCGGCGACGTAGGCCAGAAGGTAAGGGGAAGCGGTGTTGAGGTTCACACCGACTGAGTTCACGCAACTCTCCACGGTATTGTCGAGCTTTTCTTTGAGGAGACTCTGATCCACATCGTGCTGGTACTGTCCTATGCCCAGGTTCTTAGGGTCGATCTTTACCAGTTCGGCAAGGGGGTCCATCAGACGCCGTCCTATGGATACGGCTCCGCGCACGGTCACATCCTCATCCGGGAACTCTCTGCGCGCGATTTCTGAAGCGCTGTAGATGGAAGCACCGTCTTCGCTCACGGTCCATATCCTGCAGCCTTCAGGGAGGCGAATTCTCTTCATGAAGTCCTCGGTTTCGCGGGAGGCTGTGCCGTTGCCTATGGCTACGGCTTCAATCCTGTATTTCTCCAGCATGGCCTGAACCTCCATAATCGCCTTCACCTTTTCGTTCTGTGGCGGGTGAGGGTAGATGATGGTGTGGTGCAGGAGTTCACCTTCGGAACTCAGGCAGGCGATTTTGCAGCCGTTGCGGAAGCCCGGGTCTATGGCCATAGTGCGTTTCTGGCCCACGGGAGCGCTGAGCAGCAGCTGGCGCAGATTGTCTCCGAAAACCGCTATGCTTTCCAGATCGGCCTTGCGCTTGGCTTCGCGTATCACTTCGGAACTGATCGAAGGCTCGATGAGTCGCTTGAAGGAGTCTTCGACTGCCATCTTTAGCTGCTCGGCGAGCAGAGGGGCAGGGTAGCCCTGGGCTTTGCAGAAGTCGTAGTAGATCTTCTCACAGCTCTTATCGGAGTTCACGTCCATCGAGAGTTTCAGGAAGCCTTCATTCTCTGCGCGCAGTATGGCGAGCAGGGTGTGTGAAGGAATCTTGTCGAGAGGGCATGAGTAGTCGAAATAACTGCGGTATTTGGCTGCGTCAGCGTTTTCCTTGCCGGCTTTGGTGAGCTTGGCGCATATTCGCCTGGTGCGGAATACCGACCTTTGGTTCTCGCGTATCAGGGCAGTTTCGCTGAGGCGCTCTGAAATGATGTCCCTGGCACCTGCAAGCGCAGCCTCCCTGTCGGCGACGCCCTCGCCTAGGAATTTGTCGGCTTCAACTTCAGGATTTCGCGTGCGTATGTTCCACATCAGGTCAGCAAGGGGTTCAAGACCCAGCTCACGGGCGGTAGTGGCCCTGGTTCTTCGCTTGGGACGGTAGGGGAGGTAGAGGTCTTCCAACTCGGTGGAGTCCACGCATTTCTCTATCCTTGCACGCAGCTCCTCGCTCAGGGCTCCGGCTTCGGCAATGGTCTTGAGTATGGTGTCCTTGCGCTTGTCAAGCTCGTTGAATACATCTATATGGTGCTTGAGCTCAGCGACCTGGGCGTCGTCGAGCCCGCCTGTCTTCTCCTTTCTGTAGCGGCTGATGAAGGGGATAGTATCCCCGTCTGCAAACATATCTGCGCAGTTCTCCACCTGCCAGACGGCCAAACCCATAAGTTCGGCAATCCTTCCGGAATACAATTCTTTCATACTCAGGCTATTGTCTTGAATTTACGGAAGCGCAGCGCGATGACTCCCCAGAATGCCTCTCCGAATATGCTGCCGGACATCTTGGAGGTGCCGGCCTTGCGGTTGACGAATACCACCGGCACTTCGGCTATTCTGAAACCGAGTTTGTGGGCAGTATATTTCATCTCGATCTGGAAGCCGTAACCCTTCATTCTTACTGCGTCGAGGTCTATGGCCTCAAGTACCTTGCGGGAGTAGCACACGAAGCCTGCAGTGCTGTCGAAGATTTTGAATCCCAGCATAGTACGCACATAAATCGAAGCGCAGTAGGAGATGAGGATTCTGCTCATAGGCCAGTTCACCACATTTATGCCCTGGCAGTAACGGGAGCCTACGGACATGTCTGCGCCTTCGTCTGCGCAGGCGGAAAGCAGCCTTGGAAGGTCGGCAGGGGCGTGGGAGAAGTCGGCATCCATCTCGAAGATGTAGTCGTAGAGCCTTTCCTTTGCCCATTTGAAACCTGCCACGTATGCCGTACCGAGACCTAGCTTGCCGCTCCTTTCAAGGAGGAAGAGCCTCTCGGAGTGCTTCTTCTGGAGTTCCTTCACCGCGGCGGCGGTTCCGTCCGGCGACCCGTCGTCTATGACGAGTATATGGTAATCACCCTGGGCGAAAACGGCTTCGGTGATGGCGGCTATATTCTCGATTTCGTTGTATGTGGGAATAATGACAAGTTTCTTTTGCATACCTCAGTTTTAACGTAGATGCAAATTTAATAAAAATTGCGTATGTTTGCACCATTATGGATTCTATCAGAAGATTTGATGTCGCGCCGAGGATATCTACCTCCAGACTGCGTGAGATTGCCGCTTCCACGGATGCGGAATATACCCTTATCTATACCGGAGACGGCGAACTCGAATGGGTCGATCTTGGCCTGGAGCGCCTGCTCGACATAGCCCGTGACAGCTCAGCGCTTATGCTTTACTCTGACCGTTTCGTAAGCCGGGATGGGAAGATGGAAGAGGCCCCGGTGATTGACTGGCAGGAGGGTGCCCTGAGGGACGATTTCGATTTCGGCGGGGTGCAGCTCTACCTCAGTTCCGCGCTGCGCGAGGCGGTGGCAGGGATGGATGCGGATTACCGCTACGCAGCCCTTTACGACCTCAGGCTCAGGGTGTCGCGTATGGCTGCTCCGTTGCACGTGAACGAGTACCTTTACTGCGAGCGCCAGGACGATACGCGCAAGTCAGGGGAGAAGCTTTTCGACTACGTGGACCCGCGCAACCGTGACGTGCAGATCGAGATGGAGGCGGCTTGCACCGCACATCTCAAGGCTCTGGGAGCCTGGTTGGCGCCTGAATTCAAGGGTGTGGACCTGTACGGGGAGGGGGAGTTCGAGTATGAGGCGAGCGTGGTGATTCCGTGCCGCAACCGGGTGCGTACGATTGGGGATGCGATTCGCTCAGCGCTTTCGCAAGTTGCTGATTTCAAGTATAATGTGATTGTAGTGGACGATAATTCCACCGACGGTACCGTGGATGTAATCCGGAGCTTCGACGATCCGCGCCTGATTTATGTTGCCCAGGGTCCCGGGTACCACGCCATAGGCGGCAACTGGAACGCCGCCATCCATCACCCGAAGTGCGGTCGTTTCGCTCTGCAGCTCGATTCGGATGACCTCTACTCGGACGAGCATACGGTGCAGCGTTTTGTGGATGCGTTCCGCGAGGGGAACTGCGCTATGGTGATAGGGAGCTACAGGCTCACCGACTTCGACCTGAACCCCCTGCCTCCGGGGGTCATAGACCACCGCGAGTGGACGGAGGATAACGGACGCAACAATGCCCTGCGCATCAATGGTCTGGGTGCGCCGCGCGGCTTTTGGACCCCGCTTCTGCGCAAGCATCCATTCCCTGTCGTGAAGTACGGGGAGGATTATGCTGTGGCGTTGAGGATATGCCGCGAGTACAGGATTGGCAGAATCTATGATGTTATGTACAACTGCCGCCGCTGGGATGATAATTCCGATGCTGCGCTGGATGTAGTGAAAATGAACTCCAACAATCTCTACAAGGACCGCTTGCGCACATTGGAACTTGCTGCGCGCAAGAAGCTCGTGGCAGCTGATTAGATGCCGGCCTTGCGATGCACTGCTGTTTGCCTCTCTGCCGTTGTTCCCCTCGCTGCTGTGGGTACGCCGGCTTTGCGATGCACTACTGTTCCACTCACTGCTGCTGGCACGCAGGACTTGCGATGCACTGCTGTTTCCCTCGCTGCTGCGTGCAGCGACCCGTTTCTCTGGGACCGCTTTCGGGCTTCGCCCGGCGCTTGCAAAGTCCCGTCGAAACGGGCACGCCGGCACGCATACGCAGCGAGGGTGCACGCTTCCTGAACCGGCTTGACTGCTGCCCGGCGCTTGCACTCCCAGATGCCCCTCTTCAGGCAATCCCGGATGCCCTCATGGGATCAAATTCGTCGTTTTTTATCTCGGATGCCCTTCTTCAAGCCTCTGGGGCTTTCGTGCAAATCACTTGGCAAGCCGCCAATTTGTAACCATTTGATTATCAGTATTATAGCAAAAAGCTGCTTGCCCGGTGAAGCCAAATTGGTGTTACCTGGCAGGCTCTGAATTTCTAACATATTGATATCGAAGTAGTTATGATTTTGCCCCTTGCCAGGTGAATTGCTGGAATGGGTTTCGGACTCAGAACCGGCGCTTGCAAAGTCCCGTCGAGACAGGCACGTCGGCCTGATGGGGCAACTGATTGGACGCCGGCCTTGTGGGGCAGCTGCTGTTCCCCTCGCTGCTGCTGGCACGCCGGCCTGATGGGGCAACTGCACGTAGCAGAATACAAAAGCATAGGAACTGCACCGTCGCAGCGTTAGCGGGTCAGCATACCCGTTTTGACGGGACTTTGCAAGCGCTGAGCGAAGCTCAAAAGCGGTCCCAGAAAAACGGGTTGCTGCCCGCAGCAGCGATGGTGCAACTCAGTCCATTGCTCGGAGCTGCCCGCAGCAGCGATGGTGCAACTCAGTCCATGGACTTGAGCTGCTCGCAGAGCTCGGGGAAGCGCTCTTCTATGACTACCGGTCTGCCGTTTTCGAAAAAGCAGTGGGTGGTGATGCCCTTGCAGGCGAGTTTGCCTTCCACTTTCATCTCGTAGCGGAATTTCATCTTCAGGGCTGAGAGCTCTTCCAGACGTACGTCAATGACCAGCTCATCACGGAAGGTGGTGGGCTTCCTGTATTCACATTCCACGCTCACGACCGGAGAACTGACGCCTTCGGCTTCCATTCTCTCGAAGCCGTAGCCTAACTTGTCCAGCAACTCGATTCGGGCTTCTTCCATAAACCTTATATAATTGGAGTGGTGGGTTATGCCCATACGGTCGCACTC
>SFJB01000121.1 GCA_004555145.1 Bacteroidales bacterium
TTTTTACCAAAAAAACAATCCCTATCAGTCCACTCACAGCGGGCAGAATTGAAAGGTTACAAAGTTGATTCTCAACTTATTAAGTTTTTTCGATTCCACTTTTTGACCGTTTTGGAACTTTATCAACAATAGTATATTAATTAAAATATTTATATTTGTATTGTAAAATTATTAAAATTACTACATAACCAACACATAATCATATTAACAAACTAACAGCATCAAATGAGAAATCCAATCAAACTCATCGCTCTCTCAATTATTATCTTGGGAGCAAGCTGTGCCTCTGCTTTTGCTCAGACAACAGTCAGAGGTACCGTAAAGGATGCAGAAGGTGAGCCGGTAATCGGCGCAGGTATCGTCATCCAGGGAACGACGAACGGTACTTCCGCTGACCTTGACGGCGCATTTTCCATCAACTGTCCGCCCGATGCAGTGCTTGAAATCAGTTCCATCGGTTTCATCACTCAGACAATCAGCGTAAACGGACGCAAAGAACTCACCATCGTGCTCGAGTTGGACAACACCATGCTCGAACAGGTGGTTGTAGTAGGTTACGGTGTACAGAAGAAAAGCGTTGTATCAGCATCCATCTCCAGTATCACGGAGGACGCGCTGAAGCACCAGTCAAACAACAGGATTGACGCCGTGCTCCAGGGTATGAGTTCCGGTGTTACCGTGAGCCAGAGTTCAGGTGCCCCGGGCGCCAGTTCCCAGGTTCGCGTGCGCGGTATCGGTTCCATACACGATTCCGCACCTCTATATATTGTTGACGGACTTGCAATCTCCGGCGGTATAGATTACCTCAACCCTAACGACATCGAGCGTATCGAGGTCCTCAAGGACGCCGCTTCAGCTGCCGTTTACGGTGCCCGTGGCGCCAATGGCGTTATACTCGTGACGACCAAGCAGGGAAAGAAAGGTGCAGCAAAGGTATCCTATGACTTCTCATACGGTCTTCAGAATCCTTGGCGCAAGCCTCAGGTGCTGAACGCCACCGAGTACGCCATAATGATGAACGAAGCCTCCATCAACAATGGAGCCGCTCCTATCTACGACGATCCGTATGCATTTGGCGAGGGAACCGATTGGGTAAGCGCCGTATTCAACAGGAACGCGCCTATCCAGAAGCACGACATCTCCATCAGCGGCGGAAGCGACAACGTTTCCTATGCGATCAGCGGCGGATACCTCTCCCAGGAAGGTATCATCGGCGGTGATTACGGCCGTTCCAACTATGACCGTTTCACCCTCAGGGAATCCACCCAGGTAACGGTGTTTGACGAGAGCGAAAATCGCAACTGGCTCAACAGCCTCAAGATCAGCTCCAGCATTTCATACGCACACATCAATTCCACTGGCATCAGCGAGAACACCGAATTCGGCTCCATCCTCGGATCCGCCGTCGGAATGTCGCCGCTTGAATCCATTTACGCAGACGCAGCTACCGAAGAGCTCTACAAAACCCTCTACCCTGAAGGATATCCTTACATTATCCGCGACGCCGAGGGACGCGCATTCACCGTAGTGGACGGCGTTAAGTACAACGAGCAGAGCAACCCGCTGGCATTGCTCAATATGCCGGGAACAAAGTACGACACCAATAAGTTCATCGCCAATGCTTCGGCTGAACTCCAGATCTGGGACGGTCTCAAGTTCAAGACCTCCATCGGTGCCGACCTCGCATTCTGGGGCAACCACTCATACTCGAATCCGTACTTCCTCTCCTCCAAGAACTACAAGTACGATACCGTGACCGAGAACATCACCTACGACGAGAACGGCAATCCTTCTACGGTCAACAAGATCAACTACGGCTCTTCTGCGAGCCAGGCTATGAACTCATCTCTGCTCTGGCAGGTCGAGAACGTTCTCACCTACGACAAGACCATAGGAAAGCACAGTTTCAGCGTCCTCCTCGGTCAGAGTGCCCTCAGGAGCAGCTCCAAGAACGTGGGAGCAAGTGCAAACGGTCTTATGTACGGCTACGATCCTTGGAAGATTTCCGTCAACAACACCCTCGGACAGCAGAAGGACGGCGACCGCAACGGTTGGGGAAGCTGGAATTCCATCGTCTACTCCCTCGCCTCCTACTTCGCGAGAGTATCCTACAACTACGACGAGCGCTATATGGTTGAAGCAACCATACGCCGTGACGGTTCCAGCCGCTTCGGTCCTAACAACAAGTGGGGCAGCTTCCCTTCAGTATCCGCAGCGTGGAACTTCGCCAAAGAGGACTTTATGGACACCCTGCCTTGGCTCTCCATCGGCAAGCTCCGTGCTTCCTACGGTATCAACGGTAACGACAGCATCGGAAACTTCGTATATGCCGTGTATATGTCATCCGGCAACAACTACATTTTCGGTTCGGGCGCAACCGGGACCGAGACCATCAACATAGGCACCAAGCCTTCAGGTCTTTCCAACCCTAACGTAAAGTGGGAGCAGTCGATCCAGACCGACCTCGGTCTTGACCTCGGATTCTGGAACAACCAGCTCACCCTCACCGTCGACTACTACAACAAGAAGACCAGCGGCATGCTGCTCTCAATGCCTGTTCCTTCATATGCCGGCGATTCAGCCCCTACGGGCAACCTCGGCGATATGGTGAACTCCGGTATTGAAATCGACATCAATCACCGCGGATCATTCGGAGACTTCAACTATTATGTAGGAGCCAACGCCACATACAACCGCAACCGTCTGACCTACCTCGGCGACGATGCTACTTCACTCTACGTATCCAGCCACAAAATCGGCCAGCTTTCACGCGGTCTGGTGGGTCTTCCATTCCCTTACTTCTACGGATACAATGCCATCGGAGTATTCCAGAATGCGGATGAGATCAACTCATACGTAGGACCGGACGGACAGCTCATCCAGCCTAACGCAGTTCCAGGCGACGTGAAGTTCGAGGATATCAACGGCGACGGAAAGATTGACCCGGACAACGACCGCACCTACATAGGAAAGGGTATTCCTGACTGGACCTTCGGCATCAACTTAGGCTTCGACTTCAAGGGCATCGATTTCAATATGCTGCTCCAGGGCCAGCTCGGCGCACAGACCTTCAACGTCACCCGCCGTACCGACCTCTACTACATCAACCTTCCGAAGACCATTCTCAACCGCTGGACGGGAGAAGGCAGTACGAACTCAGCACCTCGTTTCACCTGGGACGGTGGCGCCAATGAGAACTATAGAGTTTCCAACTTCTGGCTTGAGGACGCTTCATTCCTGAGGGCACGTAACGTACAGCTCGGATACACCCTTCCTCAGTCACTCACCGAAAAGGTCGGCATCAGCCGCTTCCGCCTCTATCTGCAGGCAGAGAACCTCTTCACTCTCACCAAATACTCAGGTTGCGATCCTGAGGTAACAGGAGGAAACTCCGGATACGGCACCGAATTCGGTATCGACCGCGGCGTATATCCTCAGGCAAGGACCTTCTCCTTCGGTCTCAACATCAATTTCTAAGATTAAGGCAGAATGAAAAAGTTAATTTACATACTCAGTGCTGCAGCAGTCCTTTGCTTCTCTTCATGCACCAAGGACTTCATCACTGCCGTCCACAACTCTTCCGAGCCTATGGACGAGTACTTCATCAACGAAGACCGTATGTTCCAGGGCCTCGTGGCCGCATACGACCCGCTTCAGTGGTTCGACTACTTCTATCAGTACAATTCCCTACCTATGGTGTCCGACATAATGGCTGACGACATCTACTGCGGAGGTTCGAATGAAGGCGACCAGCCTATCCTCGTGAAGACCCACTACTACACGGCTACCGCAACCGAGGTCTGCAACCAGATCTGGACCATCGCATACTCAGGCATCAACCGCTGCTACCACGTGCTCGAATACGTGGACATCGTACCGGGAATGAGCGAAGAAACCAGAAGCCTCTACAAGGCTGAGACCAATATGCTGCTCGCATATTACTACACCATTCTCTGGAAGTTCTGGGGCAACATACCTTACTATGACGAGAACCTTACCGCACCATACCTTGCACCTCAGCTCGGACACGACGACGTTTACGCCAAGATCGTGGAGAAGATTGAAAGCGCGCTCGCATACGGCGTCCTTCCTATGAAGGCAGCCGGCGGAAATGAGGGCAGAATCACCAAGGCAATGGCATATATGCTCTACGCCGAGGTAGTAATGTACCAGAAAGATCAGAGCCGCTACCAGAAAGCTCTCGATTACATGAAGGAAATCATCAGCTCCAACCAGTATGACCTCGTCAGTGATTACGCAGGCATATGGGCAGAGTCAGGCGAATGGAACGCGGAGTCCATCTGGGAGATCAACTACACCTCCGAGGGTGCAGTGCGCGACTGGGGATCCCCTATCGCAACCGGCGGTTCCGTATATCCTACCCTCATCG
>SFJB01000012.1 GCA_004555145.1 Bacteroidales bacterium
GATTACTGCAAACTTGTCTATGATTGTGGCGAGATGCAGTTCTACACGAGCGTAAGTTGGTGACAATTTGTCAATGGAACATATTTTGATTTGATAGGGCCGGTGCTGCAAAGCATCGGCTTTTTGATTGAAACAAAATAAGAAACAATAGAAATGGCTACCAAATCATTAAAAGGTAAAATCGGGGTTACCACGGAAAACATTTTCCCCGTCATCAAGCAGTTCCTTTATTCGGACCACGAGATCTTCCTGCGTGAGCTTGTAGCAAATGCAGTGGACGCCACCCAGAAGATGAAAGCCCTCGCAAGCAGCGGCGATTTCAAGGGTGAGCTCGGTGAACTGAAGGTCAGCGTGGAACTCGATGAGAAGAAAAAAGTCCTCAGGGTCATTGACCACGGCATAGGTATGACCGAAGAGGAAGTCGACAAATACATCAACCAGATAGCCTTCTCCTCAGCGGGAGAATTCCTTGAGAAGTACAAGGACCAGATCGGCTCCATCATCGGCCACTTCGGTCTGGGCTTCTACTCAGCCTTTATGGTATCCAAGAAGGTTACCATCGAGACTCTCAGCTGGAAGGATGGCGCCAAGGCCGTGAAATGGTCTTGCGACGGCTCTCCTGAGTACTCAATGGGCGAAAGCGACAAGAGCGACAGGGGCACTGTCATCAGCCTCTACCTCGATGACGACGCCGAGGAATTTGCATCCAACGGCCGCATCGGCCAGCTTCTCGGCAAGTACTGCAAGTTTATGCCCGTACCGGTAGTCTTCGGCAAGAAGACCAAGTGGGAGGACGGCAAAAGCGTGGAGACCGACGAGGACAATGTCATCAACAACATAGAACCTATCTGGACCAAGGCTCCTTCTGAGCTCAAGGACGAGGATTATCTCAAGTTCTATCGCGAGCTCTATCCTATGGAGGAAGAGCCTATGTTCTGGATACACCTCAACGTGGACTATCCATTCACCCTCACCGGTGTGCTCTACTTCCCTAAGATCAAGGAAAGGATGGCAATAGACAAGAACAAGATCCAGCTCTACTGCAACCAGATGTTCGTCACGGAGCACGTGGACAACATAGTCCCGGACTTCCTCACCCTTCTGCACGGTGTGATCGATTCCCCGGACATCCCTCTGAACGTCAGCCGCAGCTACCTCCAGAGCGATGCCAACGTCAAGAAAATCAGCACCTACATCACAAAGAAGGTGGCCGACAGGCTCGAGGAAATCTACAAGGAGCAGCGCGAGCAGTACGAGCAGAAGTGGGACAATATCAAGCTTTTCATCGAGTACGGCATGCTCAGCGACGAGAAGTTCTGCGAGAGGGCGATGAAATTCGCGCTCCTCAAGAACACCGACGGCAAGTACTTCGGTCTCGAGGATTACCGCAAGGCGATAGAATCCGAGCAGACGGACAAGGACAAGAACGTGGTTTACCTCTACGCCACCAAGCCTGACGAGCAATACTACTTCATAGAAGGGGCAAAGAACAAGGGCTACGACGTGCTTCTTATGGACTGCGAGCTCGACAGCCACTTCGTGAACCTGCTCGAAAGCAGAATTGAGCACACCCGTTTCGCGAGGGTGGACAGCGACACCATAGACAAACTCATCCAGAAGGAAGAGGAAGTCAAGCTGGAGCTCAGCGAGGATGACAAGAAAGTGCTTGACGACATGTTCAAGGCAGCACTCCCTCAGGGCAACGAGTACAGCATCGAAGCGCGCAACCTTGGCGAGAACTCAGCCCCTGTGGTCATCACCCAGAGCGAGTTCATGCGCCGCTATCGCGAGATGAGCGCAATGGGAGGAGGAATGAACTTCTACGGCTCCATTCCTGAGTCCTACAACATAGTGGTGAATATGGAGAACCCTCTGGTGGCGCGCATCTGGAATGCACGTGGAAGCGAAAATGCCGAGACCGAACTTCTCCAGCAGGTCGTCGACCTCGCTCTTCTGGGCAACGGCATGCTCAAGGGCAAGGCTCTTGCTGACTTTGTTGCACGAAGCGAGAAACTGCTCAACAAGTAAGGTCCTTCATAGAAAACCTGAAGCCCAAACCGCCTCCGGGTACGTTATACGCAGTGATTTCCCCTTTGTGGAAAATCACTGCGTTTTTTATTATTGAAAGTCCCAGACCGGAGCCCTCGCTGAACTTGCTCCTGTCTGCGTCAAGTCTGAAGAAACGCTCGAAAATGCGGTCCAGCATAGCCTCGTCCACTCCGTGGCCGTTGTCCCTGTAGTCGAACAGATGGGTTCCGTCAGAGTCGCGACTATAACTGATAATGGCCTTGCAGCCCTTGCCGGCATACTTTGCGCTGTTCTCCACCAGGTTGCGGAAAATGGAATAAATCAGATTGTAACTGCCCCTTATGCAGATTGGCGGGAGTCCGTTCTCCACCTCCATCTCCTTTGAGAGAAGAGTGTCGGAAAGCTCTTCGCACACCTCGGAAAACAGCACTTTCAGGTTTACAGCGCTGATGCGGAACTGCTCCGGAGCCTCTTCGAGCTTGGTAATCAGGGATATGTCCCTGATCATATCGGAAAGCCTCAGCGCCTGCAGGTGGCTTCTCTCTATGAATAGGCCCTTCTTCGCCGGGTCCATGTCCGGGTGGTTTACAATTGCCTCCAGGTAGCCCTGTATGCTGCTGACGGGCGTCTTGAGCTCGTGGGAGATGTTTGCCGTCATCTCGTGTTTCAGCCGCCTTTTCTCTCCTTCGGATGCCTCCCTGTCGCGGCGTGCGTAATTCGAGGTCAGGGCAATCACCGCCACCAGCGCCAGGGTCGTCATCAGCAGCAGGCTGATGATGAGCATCCAGTCGAGACGGAAGAACTTCTCCAGCTCCACCTCGAAGGGTTGAGCGCAGCGGATGATGAGCCCGTCGTATGCCTTGGCGAAATAGAAATACTTCCTGTTGGAGGTTGCGGACCTGCGTATCGCCTCGCCTCGTCCGTTTTTGACACACGCCTTGATTTCAGGGCGCTGCAGATGGTTCTCCAGGCCGTGGGCATCGGTTCTGGTATCGAAGGTGACGGTTCCGTCAGGGCTGATGACGCTTACTCCCAGCTCCTTGGGAAGCAGCTTCACCGCCTCCGAAGGGGCCTCGCTTTCTGCCAGGATGTCGCAGTAAGCCTCGAGCTTGGAGGCCAGAATCGCAGTTTTGTTCCTGTTCTCGTTGAAGAGTATGAGGGTCAGCGAAAGCACGGCCAGCACCAGAAAGATGAAACTGGTGCCAAGCAGGCGTTTAGTCATTGTCTTCATAAGCAGGGTCAATGTAGTAGCCGAAACCGGTCTTGTTCCTGATCAGGTCGTGCATCTTGCCGAGTTTGGAACGTATGCGGGCGATATGCACGTCTATGGTCCTGTCCAGCACATAGGGAGCATCCTTCCACAGTTCCGAGATTATCCTGGAACGGGAGAAGTAGCTGCCGCGGCTGCGTGCCAGCAGCACCAGGAGGTCGAACTCCTTGCGCGAGAACTTGATCAGCTCTCCGTCCATGCTTGCCAATCCGGCCTCCGGGTCAATGAGCAGATGCCCTATGCGTATCTTCTCATTTACAGGAGCCGCCTCTCCGCAGCGCCTGAGCACCGCCTTGATGCGGGCGCTCAACTCATTGTAGGAGAATGGTTTGGATACGTAGTCATCCCCTCCGCTCGAGAAGCCTTCCAGGAGGTCTCCCTCCGTGGACCGGGCGGTTAGAAAAATGATGGGCTGGGTGCAGTGCAGTTCCAGGCGTATCTTGCGGGCGAACTCGTAGCCCGACATCCCCGGAAGCATCACATCCAGCAGAATGAGGTCGATTTCCGGACCGAGCAGTTTCAAGCCTTCCTCGGCGCTGGCAGCCAGGGCCACTCCGTAGCCCTCGCCCTCAAGGTTGAAGCTCAGAATCTCCCTGAGATCAGCCTCGTCTTCTATAACTAACAGTCTTGTCATCTTCTGCAAAGGTATGATTTCTTCTCCATACCTGAGACATCGGGTGTTAAATAAATGTTAAATCGTTTCCCGACTCTTTGAGGTACCAGGCTTTTTGGTCAATTTTGCAAACGAAAAAGTCAGTATAAAATGGTATTAAGTATCCTTACTCTTATCGGCGCTCTCGGTCTTTTCCTCTACGGAATGAACCTTATGAGCTCCGGATTGCAGAAAGCGGCCGGTTCCGGCCTTCGAAAATTCCTGGCCTCGATTACCTCCAATCCGCTCAAGGGCGTTGTCACAGGACTTGGGGTCACTGCAGTGATCCAGTCGTCCAGTGCGACCACGGTCATGGTGGTGGGCTTCGTCAACGCCGGCCTTCTCACCCTCAAACAGGCCATCAGCGTCATAATGGGCGCCAACATAGGCACCACCTTCACCGCCTGGATCATTGCCCTCTTCGGCTTCAAGGCGGACGTATCCATGTTGGCCGTGCCGCTTATGGCCCTGGGCTTCATCATGAGCATATCCAAGAAAGGAAAGTGGCGCGACATCAGCGAGTTCGTGGTAGGCTTCAGCCTTCTTTTCCTCGGACTCTCCTTTATGAAGAACTCCGTCCCTGACCTCCAGTCCAGCCCTGAGGTGCTGAACTTCCTGCAAAGCTGGTCCGGCCACGGCATCTTCTCCGTCCTCCTCTTTGTGCTCGTAGGTACGGTGCTCACCCTCATTCTGCAGTCCTCAAGCGCCACCGTCGCACTTACGCTCATCTTCCTGAATATGGGCTGGATCCAGTTCGATATGGCAGCCGCGATGGTGCTCGGTGAGAACATAGGCACCACCATCACTGCCAATATCGCCGCCTCCGTGGGTAACCGCAATGCCCGTCGCGCTGCACTCGCCCACACGGTATTCAACCTCTTTGGCGTAATCTGGGCAATCGCCCTCTTCCGGCCTTTCCTTTCCCTGATTCATCTCATCATCTCCGGAATCGGGCTTTCCGGTTCCGCAGAGGCTCCGCTCTACAGCATCTCCATGCTCCACACGGTATTCAACCTCATAAATACCGGCATACTCATCTGGTTCATCCCTGTGATAGAGAAGTTCGTATGCCGCGTGATCAAGGAGAAGAAGGGTGAGAACCAGGATAAGCTCGTATATATCAACGCAGGTCTCATCTCCACTCCAGAACTTGCCCTTTCTGAGGCTGAGAAGGAGGTTGTGCACTTCGGCGAAATAATGAAGAACGGTCTGGGCTACGTGCAGGAAGCTGTGAAGAACTCCGACAAGGAGGCTGATTTCAGGCCTTGGAAGGAAAAGCTCGTTAAGTATGAGGAGATTTCCGACCGCATCGAATACGAAGTGGTCAACTTCCTCAACAAGGTGAGCCGCGAGGCCCTCAGCGACAATTCCCTGCTCAGGATCAAGTCCATATACAGGATAGTAGGGGAGATGGAGTCCCTCGGCGACAGCGGCGAAGCCATCAGCCGCCTCATAGACAGGGCTCTTGAACACAAGCAGAAACTCTCCGACGAGCACCGCAAGGAAGTGGACAGTATGATAGAGCTTGTAGGAAGGGCTTATGACGCAATGGTTTACAACCTTGCACACAGCACCACCATCACCAATATAGACAACGCCATCCAGGCGGAAATCGACATCAACACCAGGCGTGATTCCCTGCGTGATTCTGAGCTTGCGAACGTTGACAACGACGGTGACAAATACTTTGAGGGAGTGTACTATATCGCTCTTATCGAGGAACTTGAGAAGATGGGCGATTTCATCATCAACATCTCCCAGTCCATAATGAGCTGGAGGTCCGGAAAGCCGGACAGCACAAGTTCCTGGGATGACTGAGTAGCCTGAATGGTGCACTTATCGATTAATTTGCTATATTTGTGAGAACTAAAAAAACAGTCACCATTATGGCAAAGGAAAACAAAGAATGGATCTGCTCAGTCTGCGGATACAAATATGTAGGCCCGGAGCCTCCTAAGGAGTGCCCGGTATGCCACGCCAAGAAGGAATATTTTGACGAAGCCGGTAAGGAGCCGGAGCCTTGGATGTAATTTTTCAAGGCCGTCAAATATGAAAGGAATAGTCCTCGCAGGTGGTTCGGGTACGAGACTGTACCCGATCACCAAGGGCGTGAGCAAGCAGCTTCTCCCAATCTATGATAAACCGATGATTTACTACCCGGTGTCCGTCCTTATGTTGGCCGGCATCCGGGATATTCTGATTATTTCCACCCCTTATGACCTCCCGGGCTTCAAGCGTCTGCTCGGCGACGGCAGCGACTACGGCGTGCGTTTCAGCTACGCTGAGCAGCCGTCTCCTGACGGACTTGCACAGGCATTCATAATAGGCGAAGAGTTCGTGGAAGACGACTCCGTCTGCCTTGTGCTTGGCGACAACATATTCCACGGAGCAGGACTTACTGATATGCTCCGCAATGCAGTACGCACCGCCGAAGAGGAAAAGAAGGCTACGGTCTTCGGTTACTGGGTGAGCGATCCGGAGCGTTACGGCGTGGCGGAATTCGACAAGCAGGGCAACTGTCTCTCCATAGAGGAGAAGCCTGCGCACCCCAAGTCCAACTACGCTGTCGTGGGACTGTATTTCTATCCCAATAAGGTCGTGAACGTGGCAAAGAACATCAAGCCGTCCGCGCGTGGAGAGCTCGAAATCACCACCGTCAACCAGGTCTTCCTTGCCGACGGCGAGCTCAAGGTACAGACGCTCGGACGCGGATTCGCCTGGCTTGACACCGGCACCCACGACTCCCTGGCAGAAGCCACGAGCTACATCGAGACTATAGAGAAGCGTCAGGGTCTGAAGGTCGCCTGTCTGGAAGGCATAGGCCTGCGCAAGGGCTGGATAAGCCCCGAGCAGCTGCGTGAGACCGCGAAACCTATGCTCAAGAATCAGTACGGACAGTATCTCGTGCGCATCGCGGACGAAGTGGAGAAGAAGGGATTGTTGAATATTGACGAGTTCTGATTTAGCTAAACGATGACAATTCTTGTTACCGGTGCCAACGGTCAGCTTGGCAACGAACTGCGCATATGCTCCCTCGCCTCGGGGGACAGGTTTGTATTCACGGACGTGAACGAGGCATCAGCCGAACAGGTCGCGATGCTGCGAAAGCTTGCGGGTGACACCGTCCCTACGGACACCGTGCGCCTGGATATCACCGACAGTGCCGCAGTGCGCTCGATGGTGGAGAAGGAAAAGGTGGAGCTAATAATCAACTGCGCCGCGTTTACGGATGTCGAGGGTGCAGAGGACAGGCAGGCGCTGGCGGAGAAACTGAACGCAGACGCGCCGGAAATCCTGGCGCTGGCGATGAAGGATGCCGGAGGCACCCTGTTCCACGTCAGCACGGACTACGTGTTCGGTGCCGATCCGTACAATGTCCCGTGCCGCGAAGATCAGAAAGGCGGTCCTACCGGAGTGTACGGGCTCACCAAACTCCACGGTGAGGAAAAAATCCTCACCAGCGGCTGCAATAGCGTAATCATACGCACAGCGTGGCTGTACAGCGAGTTCGGCAAGAATTTTCTCAAAACCATGCTTGCGCTCACCGGCAGCAAGCCGTCCCTGAGGGTGGTGTTCGACCAGGCCGGTACCCCGACTTATGCCCGCGACCTCGCGGAGCTGATCTGCGGCATCGTGTCCACGCGCGCGTACAGGGAGCACGGCGGCATATACCATTACTCCAATGAAGGCGTCTGCAGCTGGTATGACTTCACCAAGTTCATCGCTGCCTGCGCCGGCCACACCGACTGCGACGTGCAGCCTTGCCACTCGGACGAATTCCCTTCAAAGGTCGTAAGGCCGGCATACTCCGTGCTCGACAAGACAAAGGTGAAGACCGTGTTCGGGGTGAAAGTGCCGTATTGGATGGACAGTGTAAGAACCTGCCTCGGTAATATATTATGAAATCCCTGAGAGAACTTTATAAAATAGGCCGCGGCCCGTCCAGCAGCCATACCATGGGCCCGCAGAAGGCATCCCAGTTGTTCCTGGCGAAGCACCCCGAAGCGGCATCGTTTCAAGTGACTTTGTACGGCAGTCTCGCAGCAACAGGCAAGGGGCACCTTACCGACGTGGCCGTCAGGGACGCGCTTTCGGAAAAGGGTGCGCCGGTGGAGATACTCTGGCGTCCGGACGTATTCCTGCCATACCATCCCAACGGGATGAAGTTCGTGTCCAGGGATGCCGAAGGCAATGAGACTGACGGATGGACCGTGTACAGCGTAGGCGGAGGCACCATATCCGAAGGCCCGGGTTCCCTCATCGGGGAGGGTCCGGACATCTACGCCCTGCACACGATCAAGGACATCATGCAGTGGTGCCGTGACACAGGACGCAGCATCTGGGAATACGTGGACGAGTGCGAGGATTCCAGTATCTGGGATTATCTGATGGAGGTGTGGACGGCGATGAAGGCCTGCGTGGAGCGGGGCCTTGACAACGAAGGTGTGCTCCCCGGACCGCTCCATCTCTCGCGCAAAGCGGCTACCTACTACATCAAGGTCTCCGGATACAAGCAGAACCTCCAGACCCGTGGTCTCGTGTTCTCGTACGCCCTCGCCGCGAGTGAGGAAAACGCCTCCGGCGGCACCGTGGTCACCGCCCCGACCTGCGGTTCCTGCGGAGTGCTCCCGGCGGTGCTCTACCACATCGCGAAGGGCCACAATTTCTCCGACAAACGCATACTGCACGCGCTGGCGACAGGGGGCATCTTCGGTAATGTGGTCAAGCACAACGCCTCCATTTCCGGAGCCGAGGTGGGATGCCAGGGGGAGGTAGGTGTTGCCTGCGCAATGGCATCTGCCGCCACCTGCCAGCTCTTCGGAGGCACTCCGTCCCAGGTGGAGTACGCCGCGGAAATGGGTCTTGAACACCATCTCGGAATGACCTGCGACCCGGTTTGCGGACTCGTGCAGATCCCTTGCATAGAGCGCAATGCCATGGCGGCAGCCCGTGCCCTGGATGCCAATCTCTATGCCTCTTTCTCCGACGGCTTCCACCGCGTATCCTTCGACGAAGTGGTGCAGGTGATGAAGCAGACCGGCCACGACCTGCCTTCCCTCTACAAGGAAACGGGAGAAGGCGGACTCGCAGGAAGGTACGGGAACGGAGAATTTTAATTTTATCGCCAACCCACTAATTGATAACCGGATATGATTAAACGATTTTTGCTCGCGATGCTTGCGTTTGCAAGTGCCTCCGCATTGTATGCTCAGCCTCAGGGCGAGCCTTCGGCGGATTTCGGGGGTTTCCAGCTCCCTGAAATAAAGATGGAATACTCCAGAAAGTATTCCGATGTGAATTACGCCTTTGACTCTCAAATATACCATAATATGGATATCTACCTCCCTAAGGAGGTGAAGGAATCCTACCCTGTTGTGGTCCATATTTACGGCAGCGCTTGGTTCAGCAACAACTCCAAGGGTGCGGCGGACCTTGGAACCATAGTACAGGCCCTCCTGGATGCAGGTTACGCCGTTGTCACCCCGAATCACAGGTCAAGCACCGACGCCCTCTTCCCGGCCCAGATCAACGACATAAAGGCGGTAGTCAGGTTCATCAGGGGAAATGCTGCCAAATATCGTCTGGACCCTTCTTTCATAGCCGCATCAGGCTTCTCTTCCGGCGGACACCTCGCCTCTCTCGCAGCTACCTCCAATGACGTGGAGGCTCTGGAAGGCTTCGTAGGGGATTGTCTCCAGTTCAGCAGTTCTGTTGACGCAGCCTGCGACTGGTCCGGACCTATTGACCCCTACACCATAGACTCACCTATGAACTTCGGTGCCGACACCACCCCGGAAGAAGTGCTCATAGGAATGAAGAAAACCCCTGAGAATGAGGCAGTTTTCCGCAAGGCGAGCGCAACTGATTACGTGGATCCCAGCGATCCTCCTCTCATCGTATTCCACGGCCGCAAGGACAACGTTGTCCCGTTCCAGCAGGGAGAGGAACTCTATGACGCCCTTTCGAAAGCGGGCGTGGTGAGCGAATTCCATCCCGTTGACGAGGGCGGCCACGGAGTCAACATGTACTCCAGGGAGAACCTCGATGCCATGGTCCATTTCCTCGACAGCGCAAGACAGGCGAAGAACAGCGTGCGTCCCGCAGCTGCGACGAGGGTGGTGAACCCGGACGGCAGTGTGAGCTTTTCCATCAGGGCCAACGGAGCCACCAGGGTTGCAGCCGACATCTGTGGTGTGAAGTACCCTATGAAACAGGGTGCCGACGGGTTGTGGAGAGTCACCACCGAGCCTCTCGTGCCGGGATTCCACTACTATTTTCTCGAAGTTGACGGAGCGCGTTTCTCCGACCCGGTGAGCGAATCTTACTATGGGTCAGGCACTGTGGCCAGCGCAGTGGAAATTCCTGAGCCTGGTATGGAACTCTTTGAGATCCAGGATGTTCCCCACGGAGAAATAAGGCTTCTGAACTATAAGTCCAAGCTCACCGGAGAGTGGCGCCCTTTGCAGGTTTATGTGCCTGCAGAATACAATAAGGGCGGTAAGAAATATCCTGTGGTCTATATCCACCACGGAGGCGGAGAGGATCATCGCGGATGGATGCAGCAGGGCAGGGTGGCAAATATTATGGATAACCTCATAGCCAAGGGTGAGGCCGTGCCTATGATAGTCGTATCGGTGAACAGCAATGTCAAGGTGCAGGGTGTTGCACCTGCATACAGCAGGGAAGGCATGGCGCCTTACCGCCAGGAATTACTCGAGAGCATCATTCCTTTTGTCGAAGAGACTTTCAGGACAAAGAAAGGTGCTTCCAACAGGGCGATGTGCGGACTTTCCATGGGTGGAGGCCAGTCATTCTACATAGGCCTCAACGAGCCTTCCGTATTTGCAAACGTGGGACACTTCTCATCGGGAATCTTCGGAGGAATCGCCGAGGCGAAGCCTATGGACTTCGAGAAAGAAGTCCCGGGTATGATATCCCACGTCAGGAGATTCAACAGACATCTCGACGTTTACTATGTAAGCTGCGGTGAGCAGGATTCCCGTATCGTCCCTACCAGGGAGGCCGTGGACAGTATGAAGAAAGCCAAGGTCGATGTCATATTCGAAACCTTCCCGGGCGATCACGAGTGGCAGGTATGGCGCAAGTCCTTCGCGAGCTTCGCCAAAAAGATATTCAAATAGGGCATCTGGTACCCAATTTGCAGTATCAGTTTTGCGTATTGAGCAAAAAATGCTATATTTGTGGTATAGTTTTGAATTATTATAAATTATTTAAATTTTAAAGAGTATGATAAAGAAATTCAGATGCCTCGTATGCGGCTATGTTTATGAAGGAGAGAATCCTCCTGCAGAGTGCCCTCAGTGCCACGCCAAGTCAGACAAGTTCGTGGAAGTCAAGAGCGAAGGTCTCGAATGGGCCTGCGAACATCATCTTGGAGACGGAAAGGTTGAGGATGAGGAGATTATGCAGGGACTTCACGACCACTTCAACGGTGAGTGCACGGAAGTGGGCATGTACCTCGCAATGAGCCGTCAGGCAGAGCGCGAGGGTTATCCTGAGATTGCAGAGGCTTTCAAGCGCTATGCTTTTGAGGAGGCTGAGCATGCTGCAAAGTTCGCAGAACTCCTTGGCGAGGTCGTTTGGGACACCAAGACCAATGTCAAGAAGCGTGCAGAGGCTGAGTGCGGCGCCTGCGAAGGCAAACTCGCCATTGCTTCCCGTGCCAAGAAACTCGGCTACGATGCCATCCACGACACCGTACACGAAATGGCTAAAGACGAAGCCCGCCACGGTGCAGGTTTCCAGGGACTCTACAAGCGCTTCTTCGAGAAGTAGTCTTACGGGACGTTACAGTCTGACCCGCGTCGGCATTCCAATGCCTTCGCGGGTTTTTTATGCAACGAAAGCTCAGTGTACTTCATCTTATCATATAAATAAGGAACATAAAAATGAAAAAGATTATCATTTCCCTGGCAATTGCTATTGCCGCAGCAGTTTCAGCCAACGCTCAGGTAAGCGTAGGCGCAGGTTATCTCAATCAGACCAACAAGACCACTGTTTCCAACAATTCCACAACCCGCGCACTTAACGGCTTCTACGCCGGAGTGGATCTCGGATACGGTCTCGGATACGGTCTTTCAATTGTACCGGGCGTATATTACGGCTACGTTGCAGGTAAGACCACTGCCATCGACGGTTTGGCCGAAGCCAACTACGTACGCCACGATATTGCCATCCCTGTCAATGTCAAGTACGGCATTGAGCTTCTTGATGTCCTCGACGTATTCGCATACGCAGGACCTCAGTTCAACATAGGTCTCGCCTCCACCTCCACCGCAAGCGTGGCCGGTATTTCCAAGAGCGTGAACAACTTTGCTGAAGACGGCTCTGAAAGGCGTTTTGACCTTTCTATAGGCGTTGGTCTGGGCTTCGATGTGGCTGAAATCCTCCGAATCAATCTCGGATACAACTTCGGCCTCCTGAACAGGGCGAATTCCGAGAACATCGTGACCAAGGCCAATACACTCCACGTAGGACTCGCAGTGCTTTTTTAAGCACTATCTGTTGTTACAGGATTTTCCCGGGCTGGCCTTTAAGGTCAGCCCATTTTGGTTGCCACGATGGACTAAGCTATCGAAAAAATTAGTAAATTGGCGGCGAATTACAGATTGGAATAATTTGAAAGAATCATTATGGTTAGAGATATTGCATTAGTAGCTCACGATTCCCGCAAGGCGGAGCTCCTGAGCTGGGTTAAGTTCAATGCCAACGTATTGAAGCATTGTAACTTGTATTGCACTGGCACTACCGGTCGCCTCATAAGCGAGACGCTTGCCAAGACTTTGCCTGAGAACGAGTTGCCTCAGATCAACTGCCTGCTCAGCGGTCCTCTGGGTGGCGACTTCGAAATAGGCGCAATGATTGCCGAAGGGAAGATAGACATGCTGGTCTTTTTCTGCGACAACCTCATCATGCAGGGCCACCAGAACGATGTGATGGGACTTGTCAGACTTGCGTCGCTCTACAATATCCCATTTGCAACCAACAGAAGCACAGCGGATTATATCATCACTTCCCCTCTCTTCTCTAGTGAGGAGTACAAGCGTATGATCCCTGCCTGCATAGACTCATACAAGAATCGCAAACTCAAATAGTCTTTATGCCGAATATCTGGAACGCGATAAAGTCCGAGATCCGCACCATCGCAAATATCTCGGACCATATAGATACTGACAGTGCCACCAAGTCAATACGCAGCAACGTCTCCTTCAGGGGGCCGAACGTATGGATTCTCGCCTTCTCCATCATCATCGCCTCCGTGGGCCTCAACGTCAACTCCACGGCGGTGATTATCGGTGCGATGCTCATTTCCCCTCTGATGGGACCTATCATAGGCATAGGTCTCGGTTTGGGAGTGAACGACACCAAACTGATCAAGGTCGGTCTCAAGAATCTTATTGTGATGGTGAGCATAAGTCTCATAGCATCAACTCTTTACTTCTTGCTGACCCCTTTGAAGCTCGCGAATCCTACAGAGCTTCTCGCCAGAACCAATCCTACGATATACGACGTGATCATCGCCCTTTTCGGCGGTGCCGCAGGACTTCTGGAAATCTCCAGGAAGGACAAGGGCACGGTGCTTTCAGGTGTAGCAATCGCCACTGCCCTTATGCCGCCGCTATGCACGGCAGGCTACGGCCTTGCCTCCGGCACCTTCAAATACTTCCTGGGCGCCCTGATGCTCTTCATCATCAACGGAGTCTTCATCATCATCGCGACCTACGTGATGTCGAAACTCCTCGGCTTCCAGGAATATGAGTTCCAGGACCAGAAGATTGCGAAACGCACCCGTACCCTAGTCACAATCGTGGTGCTTTTGGTTGCGGTGCCGAGCATACTCTCTGCGGTAAAGATGATCCAGAGCAACACATTTCAGCAGAACGCGTCCTCGTTCGTGGCCGACAACCGTATGCTCAGCAGCGGCTATATTTATGACTATGAGGTGGATACGCATAAGGGAGGAAGGATTTCCCTGTACATAGCCGGGAGTATGCTCGATGATGCCGACAAGGAGAAACTGAAGGCGAGCGCAAAGGAGCACGGCATAGATCCCGACCGCATCTCGTTCTTCGAGCACCAGATAGTCCCGGGCGAGGACCAATCCGCCGACAGGCTGGTGAAGGACATATACGAGCGCACGGATTCCGAAATAAGCAAGCGTGAGGCCGAGATACGCGTGCTCGAAAACGAGCTCACGAAATACCGCCAGCAGGAGATTCCATACCTGCAGATATCCCGCGAGCTCAGTTCGCAGTTCCCTCAGGTCAAGGACCTTTATATCTCCAGAGGGGCCGACATTAATACTGACAGTCTGGCAATGCAGGACTGCATACTCGTCGTGGCAAGGACGGAGCGCGTGCTTGACGACGAGTCAAAGCAGAAGATGACGGATTTCCTCAAGGTCCGTCTCAACGACTCCACCGTCGTGGTGCTCAATGCCTTGAAATAGGGCTGAGACATTCGTCCAGGGCGGCGCAGATGGCATCCTTGTCCATGTGCTGCCCTATGAACACGATCTTGATCATACGGTCTCCGTACAGCTCGTCCCAGTCCTGGGCGAGCTTGGGGTCCTGCAGCATCATTGCGCCAAGCTCGTCAGCCGGCATCGTGGCGTACCACAGGCCTGCGTCCTTGATGCTCTTCTGGAGTCCTGCCTGCTCAAAGAGGTAGCACTTGTCCGGCTCGTCGCTGAAGTAACAGATACCCTTGGAGCGGATTACCGATTTGTCCCATTTCCTGGCGACGTAATGGTCGAATCTGTTGATGTCGAACGGGTCGCGCCGGTAGTACACGAAGGTGCTGATTCCGTATTCCTCAGCCTCTCCTTCATCGTGATGGTGGTGATGGTGCCCGTGGTGTCCATGCTCCTCGTGCTCGTGTTCCTCCTCGTCGTCATCCTCTTCCTCGTGCGCGCCCTCGATCTCGTCTATCCAGGCTGCGGATGTAGCCACCTGGTCGAAGTCGAACCTGCCTGTGTCCAGGATGCTGTCCAGGTCAATGTCGCAGAAGTTGCACTCTATGATTTCCGCCTTCGGCTGGAGCGCCTTGATGATGCTCCTTATCCTTCCCAGCTCCTCAGGGCGCACTTCCGACGCCTTGTTCAGGAGTATGATGTTGCAGAATTCTATCTGCTCTATGATGAGTTTCTCGAGGTCGTCATCGTCGAAATTGCCCAGCGGCAGGGCGTCCCCGCAGCTGAATTCGCTCTGCATCCTCAGTGCATCTACCACGGTCACGATGCAGTCCAGCTTCACCTCAGGCCCGCCCGTGCGGTCTGAAAGCTCCGGAAGGGAACAGATTGTCTGGGCTATGGGAGCTGGTTCGCATATTCCGCTCGCTTCTATTACGATGTAGTCGAACTTGCCTGTCGAGCTGATTTCGTCGATCTGCTCCACAAGGTCCATTTTCAGGGTGCAGCAGATGCATCCGTTCTGCAGGGCGACCAGACTCTCGTCCTTCTTGCCTACCACGCCGCCCTTCTCGATGAGGGAAGCGTCTATGTTCACCTCTCCCAGGTCGTTCACGATGACCGCGAACTTGATTCCCCGCCTGTTTGAGAGTATCCTGTTGACCAGAGTTGTCTTGCCGCTTCCAAGATATCCGGTAAGCAGCAGAACCGGAAGAGTATTGTTGTCGTGTCTCATATGTTCTGAAATTATTGACGCAAAGATACTAAAAGCGTGAGGAATTTTTTGTAAATTCGCACAAATTAATAACCAATTATGACAAAAATAAACCTATCAATAACACTTCTATTCGCATGTTCCGTTTGTCTTGCACAGAGCGTGACATTGTACACATCGCAGAACGGCCTGACGGGCACCTTGGTCAGGGATGTGTTCATAGACAGCAACTCTATGGTGTGGGTATCTACGGAAACCGGCCTCAACAGGTATGACGGCACCCGCTTCATACAGTATTTCCACGACCCGTACGACAACACTTCCCTTGCCAACAACTTCGTCAATTCCGTGTTCCAGGACAGCGAGGGCGATATTTTTGTATGTACGCACTCCGGAGTCCAGAAATACGACCCGTACACCGATTCATTTTCAAGACTGGCGACGGTGGGTCCCGAATGCCTGGCGTCGGGGCAGATTTCCAGGATTGTGGAACGGGAGGGAGGAGAACTGTGGACGGCGGGAAATATGATATGCAGCTTGGAAAAGACGGATAACGGCATAAAGCTCACCAGTCTGCCTGTGAGCAGACGGATCAATTACGTGGACTATGCAACAGAGGACGGAGACGGCAATTTCTGGGCGGCAAAATACAGACAAGGAGTTTACAGGCTCGACAGGGACGGCAGTATCCAGTCATTTTTCGAAGATGGAGGAGTGAGCGTGCTCGGCATGTGCACCGATGCAGCCGGAAACGTTTACCTGGCATCCCTGAGCCACGGCCTGTTGAAATACAACGAAGAGACGGGCAGCTTCGAACGTCCGTGTCCGGAGCTGAGCTCGGCAAGTTGTGTCACCGCTGTTTCCCAGCGCAACCTTCTGATAGGAGGGTTCGGGCTTGGACTCAGCTTGTACAACACTGAGAGCCACAGGCTTGCAGATTATTATTCTACCGACGAGAGAGTGGATCTGAAATCGTGCAAAATCACCAGTCTCGAACTTGACAGCTCAGGAAATCTGTGGCTCGGTGCAAGTATGAAGGGATTGATGATGATACGCAACAACAGAAACAAGTTCGGCTACGTGCAGCACAATACCTCGTCCTCAGACATTCTCGGGACTGCCCCTACCACCTGCCTTTTGCGCTCCAAAGGCGGCGAAATGCTGGTGGCAACGGATGGTGATGGCCTGTACGCCCTGAGCTCTGACTACAAATCTTCAAGGCACTACAAGTCCAAATCCTTGCCTTCTTCCATACTTTCGCTTTTTGAAGATTCCCGAGGCGTTCTCTGGATAGGTTCATATGGAGGCATTATAACCAGGATAAATCTGAAAACCGGAGAATCTACAAGGTTCAACATTGAGAGTCTGGTGGACAGGGCGCTTAATTCCATAAGCGGTTTTTCCGAGGACTCCAGCGGCAGGGTATGGGTCGCAACCACGGGAGGTGGTCTGGCGTGCTACGATCCGGTCAGCCGGACTTTCAGCGCCATAAAGGCATCCAATATGGAGATACCGCTATATCTCACTTGCGTGAAGTCGGGCTCGGACGGATGCCTGTATCTTGGAAGCTACGACGGCGCCTACAGGCTTGACTTGGAAAACGCTTACCGTCTCTCGGCAATAAGTACCACCGATATCGTGTACTGCATAGACGAGAAGCAGAAGGGAGTCATTGCATTCGGTTGCGACAACGGTCTGCTCGTCTGGACCGAGGCGGATGGCTTGAGGAGGTTCAACACCTGTACCGGGCTCCCGGACAATACGGTCTATTCCGTGCTTACTGACCAGGAAGGATACACCTGGATTGCAAGTGTCAGCGGCATTTCGAAGCTTGATGAGAACTACTCCCTGCAGCTCACCTACTGCGCCGAGGACGGCCTTATGTGCGGCGAATTCATACGCAATACTGCTCTGAAGGATGATGACGGCACGCTTTGGTTCGGAGGTGCCAACGGACTCAATTATTTCAACCCTGCCCAACTGGACAGCAGCAGCAATAAATGGAACGTGCGTATTTCAGGCCTCTACATAGGAAACGGGTTTGTCAAGGGAGGAATGAAATCCGGGAAGTACACCATTCTGGAAAAGCCTGTGTATCTGGCAGACAAGGCAGAACTGTCCTGGAAGGACAATGCTTTTTCCATTGACCTCGGGACAGAGGAACACGGTGCACCGTCCCGTCTTCAGTTCGAATACAGCCTTGACGGAAGAGACTGGATACTTCTGCCCCAGGGGAGCAGGCGTCTGTCGTTCAGCGGACTGAATGCCGGAAAGCACAGGTTCAGTTTTCGCCTCATCGATAACGGTGTGGCCTCCGAACCGCGCGATTTCAGCGTAATCGTGCATCCTTCTCCTTGGGCGAGTCCGACGGCAAAATTCATCTACATCCTTCTGGCTCTGATGCTTGCAGTACTTGCTTACCTTTGGGAACGCAAGCATCTCAAGACCAAGCAGCAGATACGCGAGTACCAGCACGCTGAGCAGATGAATGAATCCAAGCTCCAGTTCTTCGCAAACATCTCCCACGAACTCAAGAACCCTCTCTCCCTGATAATAGGTCCTCTCAAGCGTCTTATGAGCAGCGACGAGGACAAGTCGCGGCAAAAGTATTACAAGACCATGCTTCGCAACTGCGAGCGTATCCTGAACCTGATGAATCAGCTTCTCGACATCAGAAAAATCGACAAGGGCGGAATGGAACTCAAGTTCAAATATACCGACATCGTGCCTTATATCCAGGGCGTCGTGGACAGTTATTCGGAGCAATATGCCGTGAAACATATCAATCTCCTGTTCGAGCATCCGGGCATTGACACCTTATATATGTGGCTGGATCCTGCGAATTTCGACAAGGTGCTCTACAACCTGCTCTCGAATGCTTACAAGTTCACTCCGGAGAACGGGGAGGTGCGGGTCCATCTGGAACTCAGGGATGGGGAAAGCGCACGCATCACAGTATGCGACAACGGTATAGGAATCTCCGACGCGGAGATGGAAAAGGTGTTCCAGCGTTTCTACCAGGTTAGCGGTGCTCAGAGCGTTTACAAGGGAGGCGCCGGCGTAGGCCTCAACCTCACCCGTTCCCTGGTGGAGCTCCATCACGGTGAGATACACGCAGAGCACAATCCTGTCGGGCAGGGCAGTTGCTTTGTGATCAATCTCCCAATGGGACGCGGGCATATCAAGGACGAGGACATACTTCAAGAGGAGATCGTGGGCGAGGGGACCGTGCCTGAGATGCAGAAGGAGGAGGCTCCTTCTCTCAGCATCGAGGAAAGCGGCGAAGAGGGAAGCGGGGCAGGGAAGCCTGGCTCTCCAAAGACCAGGATACGCCTGCTGCTTGTCGACGACGACATAGAGCTGAGGCGCTTCGTGGCGTCAGAATTGTCTTCGGACTTCTATATCAAGCAGTGCGGCAATGGTAAGGAAGCGCTTGAGTCCATCTTCCAGAAAGCCCCGGATATTGTGGTGAGCGATATTATGATGCCTGTTATGGACGGCATCAAGCTCTGCGAGAGAATCAAATCCAACATAAACATCAATTCCATTCCTGTCATCCTCCTTACCGGTAAAACGGAAGAGCAGGACAATATCGAGGGCCTGAAGACAGGCGCGGATGCATATATCACCAAGCCTTTCTCCATCGATTTGCTAAAGACCCGCATACTCAACCTTGTGGAAAGCCGCAGGCTTCTGCGTAACAGCTATGCCGGAAACCAGAGCCACAACGACAAACTGAGCAAGCTGAACGTGAACGACCTGGACCAGAAACTTATGGACAGAATCATGAAGGCTCTTGATGCCAACATTTCGAATCCTGACCTGACTATCGAGATGCTTGCCGCAGAGATTGGAATCAGCCGTGTCCACCTCCACCGCAAGCTCAAGGAACTCACCAATCAGACCACCAGCGACTTTATAAGGAATACCCGACTTGCCCAGGCTGCAAAGATACTTTCAGAAGGGAAGTATTCCATAGCTGAAGTGGCGTCCCGTGTGGGATTTGACAGCCAATCCAACTTCTCTACTGCTTTCAAAAAACTTTATGGTGTTACACCAAGGGAGTTTATGAAACAATAATTTTACTCCACGTAACATAGCGGATAATTGTAAAATTATTTGTTCTATCTTCGCATTCGATGACACGATTGTGAAGCCATCCGTAATGACACTATTTGAGAACCAGAAGACACTGTTTGAGAACCAATATTAAATAACACTATTTAATAACTATTCACATCAAACCAATTAAGTATGATCAAAAAATCTTTGACAAGTGCAATCAGTATCCTGGCGATACTATTTGCAGCATTCCTTGGCTCAGCCAATGCCTATGCACAGAACCGCAGTGTCAGCGGTACTGTCGTTGACGGAGGTGGTGAGCCGGTAATTGGCGCAGGCGTTGTTGTCGTTGGTCAGAGGGCCATAGGTACAACAACTGACATCGACGGCAAGTTCCAGCTTTCCGTTCCTGCCGGCGCATCTCTTGAATTCTCCTGCATCGGATTTGACAACCAGGTGGTTGCTGTCGGCAATCAGGCTGTCATCAATGTAGTGATGGTATCCAACAACGTTCTCGATGAGACGGTGGTGATCGGATACGGTGTGCAGAAGAAGAGCGACCTTACCGGTTCCGTGGCATCCGTCCGCTCTTCTGACCTTCAGAACCGTTCCACATCAGATGCTGCATCCGCACTTCAGGGAAAGGCTGCCGGTGTGCAGATTCTCCAGACATCAGGTGCTCCTGGCAAGGGAGCTGACATCCGTGTCCGCGGCTATTCCTCCAACTCAGGAAACATCGGACCGCTTCTTATCGTAGATGGTCTCAAGGTTGACAACATCCAGTACCTCGATCCTGAAATGATCGAATCCATCGAGATTCTCAAGGACGCGGCTTCAGCAGCCATTTACGGTGCAGAGGCAGGTAACGGTGTAGTTCTCGTGACCACCAAGACAGGTGCCGCTTCCAAGGGCAACGGAAAGGTGTTCTACAACAACCAGTTCTCCTATTCTTCCCTTTCCCGCAAGCTCGACATCATGAATGCCGAAGAGTACATCGCTCGCGGTCTCGCCAACGGATACCTTACCCAGTCAACCCTCGACAGGGAATATGACGGTAAGACCGATGTTGACTGGGGCAAGGAAGTATTTGTCCCTACCTGGAGCAACCGCCACACTGTAGGTTTCCAGGGCGGAAACGACAAGGGCAACATCTTCGTTTCCATCAACAACGTACATAACAACGGTATCTTCCGTGGCGACAAGGACGTGTATGACCGTCTCACCTTCCAGGTGAATGCCGACTACAAGATCAAGCCTTGGCTCACCATCGGTACCAACAACTCCATTGAGAAGTGGAGCACCAAGGGCGTATCCGAAGGAAATGACAACGGTTCAGCCCTCCTCTCCGTAATCACTTCTTCTCCTCTCTTCCCAATCCGCGGTACCTACGACCAGCTTACCCCCGATATGAAGCAGTACGAGGCTATGGGATACAACATCCTCAAGGACCCTGAGACCGGCCTCTACTGGACAGCTCCACGTATCGGTGCCACCCAGTCAGGACACCCGTTCATCCAGAGGGACAACACTGATTCCTCAAGCGGCGGATTCTCAATCCGTGGTGTCGCTTACGCAAACTTCACCCCAATAAAGGGTCTCGTGTTCACCTCACGTTTCGGCTACAGAATCACCCAGAGCACTTCCCACAGCTATCAGGCTCCTTTCTACAACAACGCAATGGTGAAGGCTGACAACTACACTATCAGTGCCAGCGCCAACACTGGTTTCTACTATCAGTGGGAAAACTTCGTGAACTACAACAAGTCTTTCGGCAAGAATGATATCTCAGTGATGGCCGGTATGTCTTATATCGAGAACAACTGGGACAATGTCAGCGGCAGGGCTACCGGCACAGACATCCTCAAGGGATATGCGCCTAACTTCCGTTATCTTTCTTACCTCCTTTCAGGTAACGATGTTAACGATACCGTCACCAATGCTCCTGGCAAATCAGTCAACCTTTCTTATTTCGCGCGCCTTGGCTATACCTACGGCAACAGGTACAGCGTGCAGGCCAACTTCCGTGCTGATGCATTCGACTCATCTAAACTTCCTTCCAACTCCCGCTGGGGCTTCTTCCCTTCAGTTTCAGCAGGTTGGACCATCAGCAACGAGCCTTTCTTCAAGGATAATGTAAACCGCAGCGCAGTTTCCTTCCTCAAGCTCCGTGCTTCCTGGGGTATCAACGGTAACATCAACGTGCTCAACAACTATCCTTACTCCTCATCCATCCTTTCCAACGTGACCTGGTACCAGTACGACGCTGCTTCCACCACTCCTACCACAGGCTCAATCCCTATGGGACTTGCCAATCCTGATCTGAAGTGGGAAACTTCCAAGCAGCTTGACCTCGGTCTCGACGCACGTCTGTTCGACGACAGGCTCACTATCGGAATGGACTTCTACAACAAGAATACCGATGACCTTCTCGTAGGTGTCAGCCCGTCCAAGACCGTCGGTCTTATCGTGGGTGACCTCGGTACCTCTTCTAACACCACCGTCAATGCCGGTTCCGTCAACAACCGCGGTTTCGAGCTTGAACTTGGCTGGAGAGACCAGATAGGTGATCTCGGATACTCAATCAATGCCAACGGTTCCTGGCTCCACAATGAGGTGACCTACCTCGAGCCTACCGTAGGCCGTATCACAGGACGTGTCCCTCAGGGAACCAATATGGGTACCTACTTCGAGGAAGGCTACCCGATCTGGTACCTTCGCGGATATGAGGCAATAGGCGTGGATTCTGAGGGTAATGCAATCTACAGCGATGCAGATGGCAACCCTACCACCTCTCCTACCGATGCGGACAGGAAGTATCTCGGATCTGCCATCCCTAACTTCGTATACGGTATCACCATCAACCTCGATTACAAGGGCTTCGACCTCGTGATTTC
>SFJB01000122.1 GCA_004555145.1 Bacteroidales bacterium
CCAGCCCTGATAGAGGTTCCATCCGAGTATCATCGGAATCTCGGTCAGATGGGCCTTTTCGTATCTTGAAGGAGCGTTGTGATATGCCATCATCGTGTAACGGGAAGGATCCTCCTCACGAATCTTGTCCTCCAGAGCCCGTGCTACCTTTTCCGTAAACTGATAATAACGATCAAGCTCTTCTCCTCCCTCATAAGGCTGACGCAGAAGTATCTCGTTCATATATCCCCAGATTATTACAGACGGATGGTTGTAATCCTGACGAACCATTTCAACAGCCATTTCAAGGGAGTTGTCAAGGAAGGTCTGAGACTCCGTAACTGCATTGACTACAGGAATTTCCACAGATGCGAGTATGCCGAGGCGGTCACAGGTTTCAAGCACGGTAGGGTCCTGAGGATAATGCGAGACTCGAAGGAAATTGCCGCCCATCTCCTTGAGAAGTTCAATGTCACGGAGGTGGAACTGGTCACCGAGGGCATTGCCGGCGCGGAAGTAGTCCTGATGACGCGCAGTGCCGATGAGCTTGCAGTGACGGCCGTTAAGGAAGAATCCCTGCTCGGGGTCAAAGGAGAACCACCTAAGTCCGAGGGGCTGGGAGAATTGGTCCAGAAGGGCAGCGCTCTTCCTGTCCAGTATGCGGGTATGGACCGTGTAGAGATAAGGATCTTCGGTATCCCAGAGATGCGGGTCGGTGATGCTGAAACTTTGTATGTTCTCTTTGCGCTTCTCGCCGGCAGCGAGCTTGAGCGGGGCACTAGCCCTGGCGACAGTTTCGCCCTCAGCGTTGCGAATTTCCGTTTCAAGGGTCACGGACTGCCTGGAGGCGGAAGAATTGTCAAGCAGAGTGCGTACCTCGACGAGAGCCGAAGAAGCGCTTACGGCAGGTGTGCTGACATAGATTCCGCCGGAAGCATAGTCGTCAGTCGTGATGTGAACGGGGTTTACAAAACGCAGATACACATCCCTGTAGATTCCTCCGTAGAAGGTAAAGTCGGCAGACAGCGGCGGGATATCGGGATTGTGACGGTTGGTCAGAATGATTTGGAAATCATTGTCCCGGCCAAACTGAACATAGGGCGTGAGATCGAAATTGAAGCGTGTATAACCGCCCTTGTGTTCGCCAACAAGATTTCCGTTAACAAAGAGAGAAAGTTCCTGGTTGGCGCCTTCGAAATAGATATCCACGCAGCGTCCCTGCATCGATTCGGGAATATATATCTTACGCGAATAACTTGCAGTGCCCCTGTAATATCCCGGCTGGTCGTCGTCTGCGTCCTGGGCATTCCAGGTGTGAGGGATGTCCACCACGGTGGCAGACTCGCCTTCGCGGGCAAAGTTCCACGCGTCATTGATTGTGTAAACAACTCTCTGCTGCGCATACAAAGCACTGAAAGAGAGCATCATAGCTATAGTCAACAATAATCTTCTCATAATCTTACGCTTATTTCACTGTTGTCATACTGGATTGTTTCCGAAACGCTTGAACCGTCTGCAAGATGCAGCGTAATATTCATCTGCACCTGTTCCGGCATACCGGGATATCGGCCTTTCCGGTCGGCAAAAGTGAGTGTCCTCGCAGCATCGTCCCACGAGATGCTCACTTCAGAGCACAGGCCCTGCTCATAACGATAAGAGTCACCTTCGTCGTCATACCAGACAAAGTGGCCGTCTGCCCCGGCATATACTGCTATTTCCAGACTGCTGTCCTTATGCTCGTCAGCCCACTGCTTGACGCCGGTCATAGGAATGATGGACCCCGCTCTGACAAATAGCGGGAGGCAGTCGCAACGGCTAGGTGACGTATGAACGCTTGCTGCCGCGCAAGGAGCCGAACTTTCAAACTCATACCAAATACCACCCTCACACTGAGGCAGATAGGTCTCCACTACAGTTTGCTTGGATACGGGGCAAAATACAGGTCTTACATAAAACGCCGGTCCGAACATATATGCATAATTGACATTCAGAGCCGTGCTGTCTGACGGAAAATCCATTGCCGGATGTCTCATAAAGGTATATCCATCAGATGTAACCGCATGAGCAACAGAATAGATGTACGGAAGCAGCGCGTAGCGAAGTTTGATATATTTTACCTGATTGTCGTACCAGATGTCACCTTCCTCGCCGAACTGCCAAGGCTCGCGGGGAACGTCCGTTCCGTGCGAGCGGAAAAGCGGATTGAATGCGCCGAACTGGAACCATCTGGCATACAGTTCCTTATACTCCTCATCCTCAAGTCCCCGAGGGAACTGTCCCTCTCTGCCAAAAACATAGAAGCCTCCTATGTCAGAAGTCCAGTAAGGTATGCCTGTGAGCGAAACGTTCAGTCCCGCAACCAACTGTTTATGAAAGACTTCCCAAGATGCAGAAATATCACCCGACCATACGGCGGCTGCATAGCGCTGCTGGGAAGCAAACGCAGAACGGGTAAGAATAAAGACTCTCCTCTCGCTGTCCCTTTCCCGCAAACGCGGATAGAGATCCTTCATCATTTCAAGAGAATACGCATTGAGATATCGGTCAAATAGCCCCAAATATGTCATTCCGGCGGCCTTGGAGCGAGCTTCCTGGCCATCCTGGGTAAATCCGTCCCTGAACGAAGGTTCGGCTGCATCCAGCCAAAGCGCATCTACGCCGGTATCAAGGAGCGGTTCAAGATGTTCCCAGAATATATCTCGAGCCAGCGGATTGAATGCGTCAAAAACCTTATAGCCAGCCCAGGTTGCTTCATCAAAAAGGCCGCTCACGGTTTCCATCTCCTTATAGATATCCGTTTCAGGGCCGAATCCAGGCCACACGGAAAGCATGAGATTAACGTTTCCGCTCTTGTGTAGGTCAGCTATCCTTTCCGGAGCGCCAGCAAAGCCGGGAGCATCGAAACGCATTGAGTTCCAATGCGATTTATCACCCCAGTACTCCCAGTCCTGAACTATGTTGTCCAGAGGAATTCTTCTTTGTCGGAACTGCCTCACGACCTCCTCGAGCTCGTCGAATGAGCGGTAGCGTTCCTTGGACTGCCAGAATCCGTAAGCCGAGCGCGGAAACATTGGGACGTCGCCGGTAAGCTGCCTGTAACCGGAAACAAGTTCATCGAGACATTCTCCCGCAACTATGTAATAATCAGCGGCATCAGCTACTTCCGAGGTAAAGCTGAACTGCTTCCCGTCATCGCAGAAATCAGTTGCAGAATAATTGTCCCAGAGTATGGCATAGCCTCCGGTGGTGACAAGATAAGGGTTTACGATATCCATATTTGCCTGCACCAGACGGGCGCTTTTGCCCCGGTAATTCGAATGACAGTCCTGGTAACCGCCAAGTCCGTAGAGAGCCTCGCTGCCTTGGCTGAGAAAGGTCTGGCGCAGCAGATAGGTCTGACCGTCCCCAAGTCTGTGGTCTGCAAACACCCGCCCTTTATCAGTCAGCAGGAGTTTGCCCTTGCCGTCATAAAAACGGATAAAACCGTTGCTTTTGTCAATTTCCACCTTCAGGGACTCGGAAAAAGCCTCTATAAAGTCGTCGCTCTCCCTGACCCGGCACTTTTCCGGAATGAAGCGAGCTACGGCCAGACTCCGGCGCTCCCTCCCGGCACCCTCCGGGGCAACGCTCACGTGAGCAATGCGGGGAGAAAAGAATTCTACCGTAAATTGTTGTCCCTCAATGCAATATTGCATACGGTCGCGCTTGCAGGAGCAAAGGGCGAGCAGGGAAAGGAGTATTATCGGCAAGCGTTTCATTTGAGCGAGTAGATATTGAAAGTGAGTTTGATGCTGCGGACTTCGACACCGTCAGAAAAACTTATTGCCGGCTTGCCCGGGCTGAAGTCAAATAGCGCTGCCGGAGGCAGCATACGAGCAGTTTTCCACTCTCCGCTGTCATCGGCGCGGAGTTTGCCCAGCACTTCCGTTCCGTCAGAGGAATTGCGGGACGAGCGCACGAAGAGGAAGTTGCGACCGCTGTCGAGGTACTGGAACTCGAGCGTACAATCGAAATTGTGGCTTTGAAGTTCTTCGGTGAGGGAGTCCTCCAGGAATATTTTCTTTTCGCATCCTTGGAGGCTGACGGTTCTGGTTTCTACCCGGCTGACAAGGCTTTCAAGTTCATCGTGGCAACCCTCGAGCAGTCGGGATGCCCGTTTGTAGCGTCCCTTCGAAATGAGAAGAGCGGCATTGTCAAGATCATTTGTCAGGCTGGAGACATCCGCCCCGCAAAGTTTGAGGAAACGGCACTGCTTGCGGGATTTGAAAAGCTTGAGAGGCAATTCGATACCGCTTTGGTCAATGCGTGGAATATCCTTGAAGCGGGAGGCATACTCAAGGGTGGAGAGCAGTTCGCGATAGCCGTTCT